>DATMGQ010000367.1:0-13876 GCA_035555395.1 Acidimicrobiales bacterium | reverse complement strand
GGGGGCGGCGGGGGCCTCGGCCGGGGCGGATCCCGTGTCGATGCCCATCGAGTTGCGGATCTCGTCGAGGCGGGCCTGGGCCTCGAAGTTCTGCGCGGCGGCCTCGATCTCGACCATGCGGGTCTCGACCGACGTCTCCTGCAGCTCGCTCATGCCCTTGGCCTTGGCGTAGCGCTGCTCGATCTTGTCCCGCACCTCGTTGAGCGTGGGGACCTCCTGGCCGACGGTCTCCGAGAGGGAGGCCATGGCCTTGTTCATCTGCTCCTGCATCTTGGCCTGCTCGAGCTGGCTGAGGAGCTTCTGCTTCTCGGCGAGCTTCTGCTGGAGCACCTGGCCGTTGGTGGCCACGGCGGCCTTGGCCTGGTCGGCGGCCTGGGTGGCGGCGTAGTGCTGCTCCTTCAGGTCGGCGATCTGGGTCTCGACCGCGATGAGCTGCGTGGCGATGGTCTCGGCCGCCCGGGTGTACTCGGACGCCTTGGCGGCGTCCCCCTTCTTGGTGGCGTCGTCGGCCATCTTCACGGCCTGGCGGGCGTTGGCGTTGAGCTTCTCGAGCTGCTGGAGCTGGCGGTCGAGCTGCTGCTCGGTCAGATGCTGCTGGGCGATGACGTTGGCCGCGTGCTCCTTGAGCCGGCGGTGCTGGTCCTGCGCCTCGGTGATGGCCTGCTCGAGCTGGATCTTCGGATCGGCGTTCTCGTTGAACTTCTGGTTCGCACCAGCGGTCAGGTAGGCCCACCAGCGCTTCATCAGCTTGATCATGGGCGGAGCCTAACGGCTGTCTCGTCACTCGTTCGCGAGCGCTCACCCCGTTCCTCGAGCTGGAGGACGGGCTCGCTTCGCTCGGAGATCTGCCCGAGCTCGGCGGTCGGAGGAGGTCCGGGGCTCCGCCAGCGAACGAGCGGCGGCCTCAGGCGAAGCGCTTGAGGCCGGGGAGGCGGTTCATCAGCTCCGAGATGCCGGGCACGCGCAGGGCGTAGATCGAGGCGAAGTAGGTGATGCCGCCCACGGCGATGCCGGCGATGACCGTCGGGATGAGCATCGCGGCCGACGATGGAGCCAGGTAGGACACGATGCCGTAGACGAAGCCGCCCATGATCCCGGCGGCGAGGATGAGCTTGATCCAGGTCTGGGCCAGGCCGCCCCAGTCGAACCCGGGGCTGCGCCGGGTGAGGATCACCACGGCGATGCCGGCGGACACCGTGTAGGCGACCGAGAACGACAGGGCGAGCCCGACGACCCCCCACCAGCGGACGAACACGAAGGCGGTGACGATGTTGATGACGTTCTCGCCGCAGTTGATGACGAACGGGATCTTGGTGTTCTTCATCGCGTAGAAGCCGCGGAGGGCGTACAGGTAGGTGGAGAACCCGGGGAGCCCGAGGGCGAAGGCGGCGATGATGCCGGTGAGGCCGAGGGCCGTGCCCAGCTCGCCGGTGGCGGTGAAGGTGCGGGCGTCGAGGCCCTTCGGGAGGGCGACGTAGCCGACGGCGGCGGGGATGATCAGCAGGGCGATGAGGCGGAACCCGAGCAGGAGCTGGGAGTTGAACCCGGCCCGGTCGCCGCGGGAGTCGGCCCGGCCGAGCAGGGGCTCGAAGGTGACCATGATCGACACGGCCAGGAGGGCGTGGGGGAGCTGGAAGTACTGGTAGGCGACCGTGTAGCGGGTGGGGTCGCCGGTGCTCGGCTTGGCCAGGACCTGGATGATCGTGACCGCGATCAGGTTGGCGATGACGTACCCGAAGGTCCACCCGGACAGGCGGATGGCCCGCTGGACCGCGGGATGGCGCAGGCGGACCTTGAACTTGAGCCGGACGCCCGAGCGCCGGATGGCGGGGTAGAGCGACAGGGCCATGGTGGCGATGCCGAGGGTGGTCCCGACGCCCAGGATCCAGATGATGCGCCGGTCCTCGGCGGCGTCGCGCAGGGTGGGGTAGTGCCCGGCGACCCGGGCGGCCACGATCAGCGTCCCGATGGCGATGATGTTGTTCAGCACGGGTGCCCACGCCGCCGCCATGAAGCGGTGGCGCGAGTTCAAGACGGCGGACCAGACCGCCATCAGCCCGTAGAAGAACACCTGGGGCGCGAACAGCAGCGACAGCGGGACGCCGACGTCGAGGTAGACGTCGAGGTTCTGGTCCGGTGCGCCGATGCCGAAGATGTGGATGAGCGCCGGTCCGGCGATGAGCGCGAGCAGCGACACGATGATGAGGGCGACCAGGGCGAACGAGATGATCGCGGACGTGCCGTCCTGGCCGTCGCCGCGCTCCATGTCGTCGGTGAAGAGCGGGACGAGCGATGCGGTGAGGACACCGCCGAGGATCAGCTCGTAGATCATGTTCGGGGTGTTGTTGGCGTTGTTGTACGCGTCGTTGAGGCCGCCGACGAGCGCCACCAGGATCAGGCTGGTGCGGACCAGCCCCGTGAGCCGGGAGACGGCCGTGCCGCTCGCCACGAGCAGGTTGGCTCGCAGCAGCCCCTTGCCGGAGGCCGCCTTGGCCTCGGCGGCCTCGTGGGCCGGATCCTCGTTGAGGTGGACGCCGGGCGGGAGGTCGACGGCCGGTGCGTCGGCGGTGCCCCCGAGGGCCGCGGCCTCGTCGTCATCGAGGACCCAGATGTCGGGGTCGGCCTCGTCGAGCAGGTCGACGGCGGCGACGGGACCGGTCGGCGGCTGCCAGACCAGGTCGGAGTAGCCCCCGGCCGCCGGGCCGAGCCACGGCGTGGACGGCGCGATGGGCTCCGGCGCGCCGAGCGCGGAGATGGTGCGCGGCCGCACCACCTTGGGCCGGGTCGGCCGGTCCTCCGGGGGCTGCCAGACGGGCGCGGCGTCGTCGTCGAAGGTCATCAGGTCAGAAGGTCTGGGCCTGGCCGGTGGGCGGTTCGGGTCGCGCGGCGGGCGGGACCGGTGCCGCGCCGCCGGCGACGTCGAGATCCTGCGGGTTGGCGCCATCGAGGGTGGTCATGGCGGTGCGCAGCGCGGTGAGGCTGTCGACGATGTCCTCGACGTCGCTGCTCACCGGGCTGAGGTCGCCGTGGTTGGTGACGGACAGCTCGATGGCCTGGGTGACCGCCTCGTCGAGGCGGGCGTTGATGAGGCGCAGCTCGTCGTAGGTGGAGCTGATCAGGGCATCCATGCGCCGAGCCGTCTCGAGCTGGGCGTTCAGCGAGGCGATGGTGCGGGCCTGGGTGGGGGAGGCGCTCGCACCGGGCGGGATCTGCGCCGCGGCCTGCTGGAGCTCCCACTGCGTCTCGCGGTCGTCGATGCGCTTGCGGGCGGTGGACAGGAGCTGGCCCTGCTGGGCGACCTTCCAGCACTCGTCGACCGCCTCGTCGATGCGGTCGCCGGTCTGGTGGAGGGCGTCGCGCAGCGGTCCGGCCTTGAACGCCTTGATGGCCTCCGTGAAGCGGTTGCGGGCCTGGAGGGAGTCCTTGACGGCGTGGCGCCAGGGCTCGTTGACGCCGAACGGGTCGATGTTGGCGGTGGCGCCGTTGCGGGGGACGGCCAGGGCCACCCGTCCGCCGTAGCCGACGGCGCCGCCGAGCAGCCCGCCGACGACCGGTCCGAGCAGGCCACCGGTGCCGATCGTGGCGAGGATGCCGATGGCGGCGCCGGCGCCGAGGGCGATGATCCCCGACGGCGATGTGAGGGCGCGGGCGACGGGCGGCGAGAAGAACCGGTCCCGGAAGCTCAGCGATGCCACCCCCAGTTTCTACCCGGTGACCGCGGGGCCACCCGGTTCGGGGCTCCGATCCTCAGAAGTTGGAGACGACGGCGGTGAACACCTTCGAGATGGTCGCCGGGTTGCTGGCGTCGTAGGCGGCGGCGTTCGTGGACTCGGCGATGCGCTCGAGCGTGTCGAAGTCGGCCTGCTTGCCGTAGGCGATGGTGAACACCCGGATGGGGGTGGCGTTCTCGCCGTTCGTGCCGGCCTGGAGGGTGGTGAGCAGCTCGTCGAGCTGGCTGCGGTCGTCGGACGTGTCGCCGTCGTCGTTCACCCCGTCGGTCAGGAGGACGACGGCGTTGATGAGCTTCGGGTCGTACCCGTCTGCCATGTCCTCGAACGAGTCCTGGGTGACCTCGTAGAGCGGCGTCGCGTTCTGCGGGAGCTGGTCCCGGATCTGCGAGGCCAGGCGCTCCCGGTTGGTGGACATGGGCTGGACGTCGAGCAGGTCGAGGTAGTTCTCGTCCTCGCCCGGGCCGAGGTTGGTGCTGAACACGCGGAGGCCGACCTCGTCGTCGCCCTTGAACTCGTCGAGCGCGTCGATCGCCGCCCGCTTGGCGAGGTCGAGCTTGGTGTCGCTCGCCGGGTCGTCGGGGTCGGCGGGCTCCTCCATGGAGCCGGACACGTCGAGTACGAGCAGGACGCGGGCCCCCTTGCGCTGCTGCTTCCAGTTCTCGAGCATGTCGATCATCACCGCCGGCTGCGGGACCTGGAGGAGCTTGGAGGGCTGCGCCGGGTCGACGCCGTTGGCCTTGGCGATGGGAGCGCCGACGGCGACCTCCGGGTTGCCGGGGCGGAACCCGTACTCGAGGACCTTCTTCTGGTTCGCCGGACGCTGGACGACGTCGATGAACGCCTCGGCGCCCGCCTTCTCGTCGGCGCTCACCCAGTCGGCGTCGAGCACGTAGAGGGGGTTGTCGCTGTAGAGCGTCCCCTCCTTCGGGTAGATCGCCACCAGCGGGACCTTGGGCTTGCGCGGGGTCTCGCCCGGGTCGAGGACGCCGTCGGGATTGCCCTTGTTGTAGTCGATGAGGGACTTCTCCTCGACGGCCACGGCCGACGCGTAGAGCAGCGAGGTGCCGGTGCGGTCGGTGCGGAACCAGTTGTTGAGGAACGTCATGGTGATGTCGCCGTAGTGGACGACGGACGACTCGATCTGACGGCCCAGGTCCTTGGTCTTCTGGGCGTCGAGGTCCTCCTTCGACAGGTCCCGGGTCTTGCCGGTGGCGGCGTAGTTCTGGCCGATCAGGGCGTTGAGGCCGCTGGTCGAGAAGTTCGGATTGGTCTTGCCGAGCTTGAACGCGCCCCACTCGGGGTGGCCGTACTTGGCCCAGCCCTCGCCGGAGGTCGCCAGCTGGGCGATGTCGGACCAACCGATGGGCGTCTGCGGGTAGCCGAGGGCGTCGGCCATGGGCTTGGGCATGCCGATCACGAGGGGCGTGAGCATGAACGACACCGGCTTCGACGACGCCATGGCCGCCTGGCCGGAATCGGCGAGCCGCTGGTTGAGGATCTGGCCCCAGCTCGATGCGGCCGGCGACCAGATGACCGGCCGCGGGCCCTCGGCCTGCTCGTCCCAGCCCTCGGCCAGCAGGGTGGTGGCCCCGCCCGACGCCTTGGAGTACGGCCGCACGAAGGCGCACCCGCCGTCGATGTCCGCGTCGTCCGAGCCGTTGAACCCCTTCGCGAGGTCGGTCATCAGGTCGATCTTCTCGGACGAGACGGCGACGTCGATGACCGTGCAGTCGCCCGGATCGCCGAACGGGTCGTCAGGGGATCCGTCCGATCCACCGCTGCCCGACGAGCACCCGGCGGCCACGAGGCCGAGCGCCAAGCCGAGGGCGGCCGTCCGGCGGGACCAGGAACGTCGGGTCATGTCAGCTCGCCTTCTCGCGGACGTTGTAGAGGAACCCTGCCAGCTCGTCGCTGGCCTTGCCCCGGCACGGGACCACGCCCACCGAGCGGAGGGCGTCGGCCACGGCGTCATCCTCGCAGGCATCGGCCAGGTCGAGGTCGCGGCCGACGCGAGGGGCGACCACCACCGTGGCCTTCGCTTCGGGCGTGGCCACGGCGACCTGGAGCTCGCGCTCCACCCCCTGGTTCGTGCTGGCGATCGCTCCCAGCAGGTCCTCGGGGCCGACGACGATCGAGATGCGGCCGGGCTGGGTCGCGTAGCCGCTCATCGTCGCCGCGTCGGTCTGGCTGTCCGAGCTGGCGACGATGGCCCGGAGGTCGGACGACGGCAGCGCCTCCGGGTCGAGGTCGGGGGCCAGCGCCTCGGCGAGCGGAGCCAGCCGCGAGAGCCCCTCGGCGGTGGACGGCTCGCCGACCCCGATCGTGAGGCCGTCGGACGGCGAGCGGGCGACGCAGACCCAGACGGAGTCGCCGTCGCACCCCCGGAGGACGTCCTCGGTGGCCGGGTCGAGCAGGGCGGCGAGGCGGGCCGATCCGAGGGCGTCGGACTCGCCCCACACGGGTACCTGGCCGGCGTCGAAGTTGGCGATGGCGGGGGCAGGGTTCCAGGTGATCCAGCCGTCCACCTCGGTGGGCGGGGCGGCGGCATCGTCGAGGTCCAGCGTCGGCGGGTCGGCGGCGATCTGGCCATCGTCGGCGAGGGCGTCGCACACCTCGACGAGCTCGGGCGTGCAGGCCACGACCGGCGTCGAGCCGTCGTCGCCCTTCTTGGGGCCGTCGGACCCGCCGTCGTCGCCGACGACGAGCCCGCGGATGAAGATCGCCAGCGCGATCAGGACGAAGGCCCCGATCACCGCAGCGCCCCGGCTCTTCAACATGGAGCGGAACGCTACTGGCGGGCGGCGGAGGGACGGTGCCGTCGGTGGGTCAGGCGGTGTTGCCGTGGCGGGGGCCCTGGCCCGGCTCGGCGATGTCGGCCGCGGTGAGCGCGGTGAGCTGCTCGTCGGTGGGGTCGGTGAGGGCGACGACCCGGCTGGCCTGGCGGGCGACGGCGTCCTCGAACAGGTTCCGGGCCAAGCGCCCGTTGCCGAACCCCTTGTCCCGAGGGACCGACGCGAACCAGGCCCGGACCTTGGCCTCGGCCTCGGCGTCGGGTCGGTAGCCGGCCTTCTCGCCCTGGTCGACGAAGATCCGCCAGAGCTCGTCGTCGTCGTAGTCGGGGAAGAAGATCGTCTTCGGGAAGCGGGAGGCGAGGCCCGGGTTGGCCCCGATGAACTCGGCCATCTCGTCGGGGTAGCCGGCAGCGATCACCACCAGCTCGTCGCGGCGGTCCTCGATGACCTTGACGATGGTGTCGATGGCCTCGCGCCCGAAGTCGTTCTCGCCGCCTCGCGCCAGCGCGTACGCCTCGTCGATGAGCAGCACGCCGCCGGTGGCCCGGTCGGCGACCTCCATGACCTTGAGCGCCGTCTGGCCGACGAAGCCCGACACCAGGCCGGACCGGTCCGTCTCGACCAGCTGGCCCTTCTCGACCACGCCCAGCGACCGGTAGATGGCGGCCAGGAGGCGGGCCACGGTGGTCTTGCCGGTGCCCGGGTTGCCGGTGAAGACGAGGTGGCGCGACTGCGGCGTGGTGGGCAGGTCCCGCTCGCTGCGGAGCTGCTGGACGCGGAGGAGGTTGGTGACGAGGCGGACCTCGGTCTTCACGCTGTCGAGGCCGACGAGGTCGTCGAGCTCGGCCAGCAGCTCCTCGATCGGGCGGGCGGGCGGCAGCGGCTCCTCGGTCGGGATCTCCTTCTGGCCGGCGTCGACGGCGGCCTGCCCGGGCGCGGCTGCGGCCGGGATCCCCGTGCCGGGCGGACCCGTGCGGGGCGGCAGCGGGGACGACGGCAGGCCGGCCATGGCCGCGAGCATCTGGCTGCGGAAGCCGTCGATGGACTGCAGCTCGGCGCGGGACGGGGCGGCCTCGAGCGCGGCGACGGTGAACGCCAGGTTGAGCGAGCGGTCGTAGTAGGTCCGGCTGTGGCTCGTGCCGAACCGGCGGTCGGCGGTGACGAGGATCTCGAACATGGGGGAGATCTGGTCGAGCCAGGCCGAGCGGCCGACCAGGAGATCGCTGCGCCGCAGGTCGTCGGGCTTGGCCCGGGCCAGCTGGGCGGGGAGCCAGCGCCCGAAGGCGAAGATCAGGCCCCACAGCTCGTCGTCGGTGTGGCTGCGGTCGACGTCGATCAGGGCGGTGGTCAGGTTGAACGCCTCGGTCGCGACGTCGCGGTCCATCTCCTTGCCGTCGAGCTCCGGCAGCCGGGCCACGACGTCGCGCATCGCCGGCGCCACCTCGGCGATGAACGCCTCGACGGCGCGCTGCATCTGCTTGGGCTCGCTCAGCATCCCGCCATCAGCCCTTCGGGTCTCGCCACATCAGCCAGATCGGGGGACCGCCGCCGGGGGCGATCTGCTCGCGCACCTCGAAGCCGTGCCGGGCGTAGTACGGCACGTTCTGCTCCTTCGACGACTCCAGGTAGGCGCCGAGGCCCTGCTCGTCGCACCGGTCGGTGACGGCCCGGATCAGCGCGCTCCCGACGCCGGCACCCTGGTGGGCGGGGTCGGTGCCGAGGATCGCCAGGTACCAGTGGGGCGGCTCCTTCGGGTGCTTGCGCTCCATCGCGGCGAGGTCGGCGAGCGCCCGGCGCAGCCGGCCCCGGAACAGCCGGATCGACGGCACCGTGAGCGCCAGCCCCTCGGCGGCCGTGCCCTTCCAGTGGCCGGGCGGGGCCCAGATCGCCGCCCCGCGGACCTCGTCGTCGACGAGCACCTCGCCGTGGCCCCGGATCTGGGCGCGGGCCTCGGCCTCGAACCAGGCCGCGGCCCGGGGCGTCCAGTCCGCCTTGGGCGAGGCGAGGTAGCTCCACACCGGGTCGCCGTCGAAGGCCGCGGCCAGGGCTCGGCCGACGGCGGGCAGGTCGGCGGGGGTGGCGGAGCGCACGGTGGGCACGGCCGCCACCCTAGGACGCGCCCCGGTCCCGGTAGCCTCTCGTCGTGCCCGAACCCACCCCCATCGTCGACCTCGGACGCCGTGCCAAGGCCGCATCGCGCGTCCTCGCCTCCGCCTCCACCGGCCAGAAGGACGACGCGCTCCGTGCCGCCGCCGAACTGCTGGTCGCCCGCACCGAGGACCTGCTCGCCGCCAACGCCGCCGACGTCGCCCGCGCCGAGGCCGACGGCGTCTCGGCCACGGTGGTCGACCGCCTGCGCCTCACGGCCGACCGCGTCGCGGGGATGGCCGGGGGGCTCGAGCAGGTCGCCGGGCTCGCCGATCCGGTGGGCGAGGTGCTCGATGGCTGGGTCCGGCCCAACGGGCTCCAGATCTCTCGGGTCCGGGTTCCGCTGGGCGTCGTGGCCATCATCTACGAGAACCGTCCCAACGTGACCTCCGATGCCGCGGGGCTGTGCCTCAAGTCGGGCAACACCGCCTTCCTCCGGGGGTCGTCGGGCGCCATCACCTCGAACATCGCGATCGCATCCGTGCTGCGCGAGGCCTACGAGAAGGTGGGCCTCCCTGCCGATGCGCTCGTCCTCGTCGAGGACACCAGCCGCGAGGCGGCGGTGGAGTTCATGCAGCAGCGCGACGCCATCGACTGCCTCATCCCTCGGGGCGGTCCGTCGCTCATCGCGTCGATCCTCGAGCACGCCACCGTCCCGTTCGTGATCGACGGCGACGGCAACTGCCACATCTACGTCGACGCCGACGCCGACCTGGAGATGGCCGGCCGCATCGTGGTCAACGCCAAGACCCAGCGGCCGTCGGTGTGCAACGCCGCGGAGACCGTCCTCGTCCACCGCGACGTCGCCGAGGCGTTCCTCCCGGCGCTGCGCACGGCGCTGTCGGGCGTCGAGCTCGTCGGCGACGACGCCGTGCGCGCCATCCTCCCCACCGCCGGCCCCGCCACCGAGGACGACTGGGACAGCGAGTTCCTCGACCTGAAGCTGGCGATCGGCGTCGTCGACGGCCTCGACGAGGCCATCGCCCACATCGCCCGCTACGGCTCCGGCCACAGCGAGGCGATCATCACCCGGTCGTTCGACGCGGCCGAGCGGTTCACCCGCGAGGTCGATGCGGCCGCCGTGCTGGTGAACGCCTCGACCCGGTTCGTCGACGGTGAGGAGTTCGGGTTCGGCGCCGAGATCGGCATCAGCACCCAGAAGCTGCACGCCCGGGGCCCGATGGGCCTGCGGGAGCTGACCACCGCCAAGTACGTGGTGCGCGGCTCGGGCCAGACGCGGGGCTGAGCCGCCGACCGGTCGTCAGGCGGACCGGGGGAGGGCGTCGGCCGCCCGGTTGCCCAGCGCCTTGACCTGCGGGGCCAGCTCGGCGGCCTTCTCGCGCACCTGCGGAGCCAGTTCGTTGGCCTTGTCCTGGGCCTGGTGGGCGAGCGAGGTCAGCTGGGGACCGAGCTCGGCGGCCAGCTCGCGGAGCTGAGGCGCGAGCTCGTTCGCCTTGTCGCGGACCTGCGGGGCGACCTCGTTGGCCTTGTCCCGCACCTGGGGCGCGAGCTCGGCGGCCTTGTCGCGCACGACTGGCGCCAGCTCGGCCACCTTGTCGCGGACGACGGGCGCCAGCTCGGCGGCCTTGTCCTGGGCCTGGTGGCCGAGGGCCACCGCCCGCTCGGCCGCGTCGTGGCGGGCCGGTGCGGTGTCCTCGAGCAGCTGCTGGGCCTGCTGGCGAGCGGCGTGCCAGCCGTGGGCGGCGTGCCCGGCGGCAACCTCGGCGCCCAGCTTCCCGCCCTTGCCGGCGACCTTGGCGTTGGCCTTGGCCAGCTTGGCGTTGGCGGTGGCCAGGCGCTTGGCCGCCTTGGCGTCGGCCTTGGCCGCCCGCTTGGCGACGGACGCGCTCGCCGCCGCGGCGGTGGCGATCACGCTGCTGTCGTCTCGGAGGTGCCGGGCCCGCCAGGCGAGGCCGGGACGGCCCTCGGTGTCGACGGCGGCCAGGATGAGGCCGCCGAGGAGGCCGACGTTCTTCATGAAGTGGATCTGCTGGGCCTTGCGCTCGTCGCCCTCGTACTCCCAGAAGCGGTGCCCGGCCAACGTCGTGGGCACGAGCGAGGCTGCGAGCGCGGTCGACGCGAGGCGCGGCGCCTTGCCGACCGCCAGCAGCAGCCCGGCGCCCACCTGCACGGCACCGTTGATGCGCACGTAGGTCTCGTCCTCGAGGTCGATGCCGCCGATGGCGACCCGGCGGACGGGCTCGGCAGCGTCGTGCACCGCGGACGCGGCCGAGCCGGCGGCGCGGCGCGCGTGCTCGTCGGGCGTGGCCTCGGCGACGTCGGCGGTGACCGACACCGCTTCGTCGGCCAAGCCGGCCGCCCCGGTCGCCACCTTCTGGGCGACGGGCTGGACCGCTTCGCGGTCGATCAGGTCGATGACGGGCTCGGCCACCTGGGCCGGACCGCTCGGTCGTCGCAGCGACTCGATGCCGGACGAGATGAAGATCGTGGACAGGAGGGGGCGGGCGATGCGTCGAACCAACATGGCCCCTCAGTTCCCGGCGGACCGGCTTCCTACACCCCGGCGGGTGAGGCCCCGGACCGGTGGCTGGGACACCGTCGACCACGGTCCCGGCGACGGTCACGTCGTCCTCCTCGGCGCCAGGTGCGGACGGCGCGCCGCACGCTCCGCCCCGGCCTGAACCGCACTCGACCGGCCGGTCCTTTTCGATTGACCGGCCGGTCAAGACCGGCGGTAGCCTGCGGCAATGACCGATCCTCGCTTCGAGTCCGTCGCCGCCGTCCGTGAGGGCCTGCGGAAGGTGGACTACCTGTCCGACGAAGGCATCGCCGGCATCGTCTACCTGGCCGACCGGCTCCAGAAGCCGATCCTCGTCGAGGGCCCCGCCGGCACCGGCAAGACCCAGCTCGCCAAGTCGGTGGCCGAGATGATCGGCGCCCGCCTGATCCGCCTCCAGTGCTACGAGGGCCTCGACGAGGCCAAGGCGCTCTACGAGTGGAACTACAAGAAGCAGCTGCTCCGCATCCAGGCGTCGGGCAGCGAGGGCGACTCGTGGGACGTGGTCGAGGACGACCTGTTCTCCGACGAGTTCCTGATGGAGCGGCCGCTGCTGGAGGCCATCCGGTCCGAGGAGCCGGTCGTGCTGCTCATCGACGAGGTGGACCGCGTCGAGGTCGAGACCGAGGCCCTCCTGCTGGAGATCCTCTCGGACTACCAGGTGTCGATCCCCGAGCTCGGCACCGTCACCGCGAAGCAGATCCCGCTGGTGTTCCTCACCTCCAACAACACCCGCGAGCTGTCCGAGGCCCTCAAGCGCCGCTGCCTCTTCCTCCACGTCGACTACCCGGACATGGAGCGCGAGAAGGAGATCGTCCTCACCAAGGTGCCGGACATCACCGACAACCTCGCCGACCAGGTCGCCCGCATCGTTCGGTCGCTGCGCCAGCTCGAGCTGAAGAAGAGCCCGTCGGTCTCCGAGACCCTCGACTGGGCCAACACGCTCATGCTCCTCGGCGTCGAGCAGATCGACTCCGACACCGCCGCCGACACGGCGAACATCCTGCTCAAGTACCAGTCCGACATCGCCAAGGCGGTCCGCGAGTTCGCGGCCGACAAGCAGGGCGCCCGGCAGTTCGCTCCGGGGCCGAAGTAGTCCCGTGACCGACACCGCCGAGCCCGAGGTCCACGCGGCAGGCGAGCCGCTGCTCGACCTGCTGAACGGGTTCATCGTCGAGCTCCGCGAGGCCGGCCTGCCGGTCAGCCTCACGGAGAACCTCGACGCCATGGCGGCCATCGAGCACATCCCGCTCGAGGAGCGGGAGACGTTCAAGTACGCCCTCGCCGCCACGCTGGTGAAGAACAACGCCCACTGGCGCTCGTTCGAGACCGTGTTCGAGGTGTACTTCTCGCTGCGCGGCGCCAAGTACGGCATCGACGACGACTCGCTCGACCCGGACCTCGCCGACCTGCTCGACGACGCCGAGAACGACGGCGCCGGCGAGGGGCAGTCGGGGCAGTCGGGTCAGGGCGGGGGCGACGCCCTCACGCCCGAGGAGCTCCAGCAGCTGCTCTACCAGGCGATGATGAAGGGCGACGAGGCCCTGATGCGCGCCATCGCCCGCCAGGCGGTCAAGCGCTTCGCCGGCATGGAGCCCGGCCGGCCGGTCGGCGGCACGTACTACCTGTACCGCACGCTCCGGAACCTCGACCTCGACAACCTGCTCGAGAAGATGATGGAGCAGCGCCGGCAGTCCGCCGAGGACGCCGGCGAGCCCATGAGCCCGCTCGAGGAGCGCCTCGAGAAGGACGAGTACGAGCACCGGGTCGAGGCGCTGAAGAAGGAGATCGAGGCGGAGATCCGCCGTCGGCTCGTGGCCGACCGTGGCGTCGAGGCCATGGCCAAGACGCTGCGCAAGCCGCTGCCCGAGGACGTCGACTTCATGCACGCCTCGCGCGAGGAGATGGTCGGCCTGCGCAAGGCGCTGATCCCGCTGACCCGCCGCCTCGCCGTGCGCCTGGCCCGCAAGCGCCGCCACAACCGCAAGGGCCCGCTCGACTTCCGGCGCACGGTGCGCGCCTCGCTCAGCTACGGCGGCGTGCCGGCCGAACCCAAGTTCCGCCACCCCAAGCCGCACAAGCCCGAGATCTTCGTCATCGCCGACATCTCCGGTTCCGTGGCCGCCTTCGCCCGCTTCACCCTCATGCTCGTCTACGCCATCAGCGGCCAGTTCTCGAAGGTCCGCTCGTTCGTGTTCATCGACGGCATCGACGAGGTCACCAGCTTCTTCGAGGGCGTCGAGGACGTCACCGAGGCCGTGCACCGGGTCAACACCGAGGCCGACGTCGTCTGGGTCGACGGCCACTCCGACTACGGCCACGCCTTCGAGGTGTTCCACAACAAGTGGGGCAAGGAGATCGGCCCGAAGACCACGGTCATCATCCTGGGCGACGCGCGGAACAACTACCACGCCTCGCAGAGCTGGGTCATCAAGGAGATGCAGCACAAGGCCCGCCACGTCTACTGGCTCAACCCCGAGCCCAAGTCCTACTGGGACACCGGCGACTCCATCGTCGGCGACTACGGCGCCCACTGCGACGACGTGTTCGAGTGCCGCAACCTGCGCCAGCTCGAGCGCTTCGTCGAACACCTCACCTGACCCATCCGGCCCGATCGCCCACTGAGTCGAACTTCGTAGGCGAGAGCGCCCGAACGGGCGCTCGGGCATACGAAGTTCGGTGGTTTG
>DATMGQ010000366.1:0-55498 GCA_035555395.1 Acidimicrobiales bacterium | reverse complement strand
TCGGCGTAGGCCTTGGCGTGCACCACGAAGTCGTGCTCGATCGCCGACACGTCGGCCGACGCCGCCCGCTCCCGAGCTGCCGCGGCGTGGAGCTTGGCGATGGGATCGGTCGCCGCCGCGAACGCCGCATCGGCGGCATCGACCGCGTCCTGGTCGACGGCGGAGTCGGGGTCCGCGACCCAGGCGAGGTAGCGGCGGACGGCTTGCTCGGGGGAGGTGGTCACCGGCGCATGCTACCGAGAGGCCCCGAGGCCGGCCCCGATCGCGGCCTCAGGTGTCGAACCGCTCCAGCCGGCGGTAGCCGATCAGCCGACCGGCCGACACCGCCGCGGTCTCCTTCAGGAGCGACCGGAACGAGGGCGTGCCCTCCGACGGTGAGATCGCCGCGTCGAGGCCGACGTCGCTCGAGATCCCGGCCAGGCGCTTGGCCGTGGCCGGGCCGGACACGAGGATGACGTCGTCGATGTCCTCGGTGCGCAGGAAGCGGGCCGTGGCCGCCACCGACTCGTAGGTGGTGTGGCCCTGGACCTCCTTGCGGATCGCCTCGTCGGGGACGCCGTGGTCGCGCAGGTAGTTGTACCCGACCGTCGCCTCCGTGTAGCGGTCCCCGTACTGCTTGCCGCCCGTCACCACGATCAGCGGCGCGAGCCCCTGCTCGTACAGGGCGAGGGCGTGGTCCAGCCGGTTCTGCAGGGCCGGCGACGCCGTGCCGTTGTACTGGGCCGCGCCCAGCACGACGATGGCGTCGGCCTTGCGGGCGCCGTCGCTGCGGCTGGCCTGCCACACCTGCACGAACGTGCCGCCGATGTACAGGACGATCAGCCCGACGAGGGCGATCGCGGTCCAGAGGATGCGCCGGCCCCAGCGAGCCTTCGGCACCGCCGGCTCGTCCTGGTCGGTGGCAGCCACGGTCAGGGCAGCTTGGCCTGCATGGTCCGGAGCCGGTCGATGGTGCGCTCCCGGCCGAGCACCGCGAGCGACTCCCACAGCGGCGGGCCCACGGTCCGACCGCTGATGGCGACCCGTACCGGCCCCTGGGCCTTCGACAGCTGCGGCTCGCCCTCGGCGTTCACGATGCCCGCGTCGACCGCGGCCTGGCGCACGGCGGCCTCGATCTGGTCGGGCACCCACCCGTCGGCCGGCAGCGCCTCGAGCTGGGCCAGGGTCGCCCCGACCATCTCCGGGACCGACTTGCCCTTCACGATGGCCTTCGTCCACGACGCCTCGTCGACCGTGGGCTCGTCGACCACGAGGAACTCGATCATCGGCTCGACCTCGACCAGGGTGCGGACCCGCTCCTGGACCTCGACCGCCAGCGAGCGCAGCGCCTCGACCGCCGGCTCGCCGAGCGTGAGGAAGGGCGTCGCCCGCTCGATGAACTCGTCGGTGCTGAGCGCCCGGATCTTCTCGGCGTTCACGAACGAGAGCTTCTTCTGGTCGAAGAAGGCCGGCGCGGCGTTGACGTCCTCGAGCCGGTACTGCTCGACGATCTCCTCGATGGGCCGCACCTCGACCCCGTCGGCCGGGCCCCAGCCGAGCAGCGCCAGGTAGTTGACCATGGCCTCGGGCAGGTAGCCGCGGTCGCGGTAGTCGGCCATCGACACGTCGTCTCGGCGCTTCGACAGCTTCTTGCGGCCCTCGTTGACGAGCAGCGGCATGTGGGCGAACGCCTCCGGCGCCGTGAGGCCGAGCGCGTCGACCAGCAGCAGGTACTTCGGCGTGCTGTTGACGTGGTCCTCGCCCCGGATCACGTGCGTGATCTCCATGTCGGCATCGTCGAAGCAGTTGGCGAGGAGGAACATCGGGGCGCCGTTGCCGCGCACGACCACGAAGTCCTCGATGTCGCTGTTCGCGAACGACACCTCACCTCGGACCAGGTCGGTCCAGCCGGTGCGGCCCTCGCGCGGCGTGCGGAAGCGGAGGGCCCGGCCCGGGCCGGGCTCCAGGCCGCGGTCGCGGCAGAAGCCGTCGTAGCCGGGCTTGCCCCCGGACTCCTTGTTGCGGGCCTGGACCTGCTCGCCGGTGCAGTCGCACGGGTAGACCGCGCCGTCGGCCAGCAGCTTGGCGGCAGCATCCTCGTACAGGGCCCGGCGCTCGCTCTGGCGCGGTGGCGTGTTGTCCCACTGGAGGCCCAGCCACTGGAGCATCTCCAGGACGTTCTCGATCAGCTCGGGCCGGTCGCGCTCGGCGTCGGTGTCCTCGATCCGCAGCAGGAACTCGCCCCCGCTGTGGCGGGCGAACAGCCAGTTGGCGAGGGCCGAGTGGCCCGATCCGACGTGGAGGAACCCGGTGGGAGACGGTGCGAAGCGGACGCGAACGGGGGAAGGCACGGCGTCCACGTTACCGGCGCCCCTCCACCCACCCCAGGCGACCACCCACCCCACAGCGAACTTCGTATGCCAGAGCGCCCCAACCGGCGTCCCCCCATACGAAGTCCGGTGAGAGCGGGCCGGCCCCCGGGCGAACTTCGTATGCCAGAGCGCCCCAACGGGCGTCCCCCCATACGAAGTTCGGTGAGGGGTGGGGGTCGCCCTCGGGCGAACTTCGTATGGCAGAGCGCCCCAACCGGCGTCCCCCCATACGAAGTCCGGTGAGAGCGGGCCGGCCCCCGGGCGAACTTCGTATGCCAGAGCGCCCGAACGGGCGGCGCCGCATACGAAGTTCGGTGAGGGGTGGGGTCAGCCGGCGCGGACGAGGCCGGCGTTGGCGACGAAGAGGACGACGCCGGCGGCGACGCCGAAGGCGTGCCAGACCTCGTGGTAGCTGAACCAGCGCTCCGAGAGGATCGGCCGGTGGAGGGCGAAGAGGATGGCGCCCAACGTGTAGAGCAGGCCGCCGACGGCCACGAGCGCCAGCGTGCCGGGCCGGTGCCACATCGCCGGGAGGATCACGATGCCGGCCCAGCCCAAGACGATGTACATGGCGCCGCCCAGCTTCGGGAAGCGGTCGAGCCAGAAGATCTTGAACGCCACGCCGCCCAGGGCACCCAGCCACACGGCCACGAGCGCCAGCCACTTCCACGCGCCGTGGACCCCGAGGACCGCCAGGGGCGTGAACGTCCCGGCGATGAGCACGAAGATCATCGAGTGGTCGGCCCGCTGCATGATGCGGCGGGCCCGGGGCGACTTGGCGAACACGTGGTAGCTCGAGCTGGTCAGGTAGAGCAGCACGCTGGCCAGGCCGTACACCCAGGCCACGGTGCGGGCGCGGGTGGTGGGCGCCGAGTCGACCAGCCAGATGAGGCCGAAGACCGACGCGACCAGCGCCACCTGGTGGAGCCGGCCGCGGAGCAGCGGACGGTGGAACGAAAGCGCGTCGGTGGTCATGGCACGCCCTCCCCAGGCTGCTCGGGCCTACTCCGATCGGATGGTCCGCGGCAGATTCAACCCTAGGTCCGGCCGATCACCGATCCGCGTCGTCGACCAGGAAGAACACCGAGGGCAGGTGGTCCCGGTGCGGGGCGACCGCGTCCGGCCCGAACCAGCGCACCCGCAGCGGACGGGTGATCCAGCCGAGCGGGCAGAGCGCCACGTAGCCGTACGCCACGACGAGCAGCGTGGTCTCGGGCATGGTCGCCAGGCCCACCGCGAGCAGGACGACCACGACCACGGTGACCCAGATCCGGTCCCGTCGAGGCGAGGCCAGCCAGCGGAACGACGTGAACCGGAACGACGACGCCATCAGCGCCGCGGGCACGAGTGCCAGGAGCACCGGCCCCCAGCGGTGCCAGCCCTCGAAGTCGCCGTCGAAGGCGTACACCGACGCCAGCACGACACCGGCCGCGCCCGGGCTGGGCAAGCCGATGAAGTACCGCTTGTCGCCCTGGGGGTCGATGGTGACGTTGAACCGGCCGAGCCGGTACGCCGCGCACGCCAGCCAGAAGCAGGCGAGCAGCCAGCCACCGAGGCCGAGGTCGTGCAGCGACCAGGTCCACAGCAGGATCGCTGGCGCCACGCCGAACGAGATGAGGTCGGCGAGCGAGTCGAACTGGAGCCCGAACGGCGTGATCGCACCGACGGCCCGGGCGACGGCGCCGTCGAAGATGTCGAACACGATCGCCACGCTGATGAACACCGCGGCCAGGTCGAAGTGCCCGGCCTCGGCGGCCCGGATCGACGTGAAGCCGCAGAGCATGTTCACGAGGGTGAACGCGCTGGGCGCCATGGCCCGCGCCCGGCTGCGGGCATCGAGGCGCTCGGGGTGCACCACGGCGACGCCCGCGGGCGAGATCAGCCGGAAGTCCTCGTCCTCCCCGCTGGTCGAGCGGGCGGCGCGCAGCTCGGCGGAGGCCTCCGCGGCGTCGCGGCGGTCGGTCACGGTCTGGCCCCGGAGGCGGGCCAGCGGGCGATGACCGACTCGCCGGCCACGGTCTTGTCGCCGACCTCCACCTCGAGCTGGACCGAGGGCGGCACGAACACGTCCATGCGGGAGCCGAAGCGCATCAACCCGATGCGCTGGCCCGCCACCAGCTCGTCGCCCACGCCGATCCGGGTGACGACCCGGCGGGCGGCGACCCCGACGATCTGGCGGAACACGATCGTGCGCAGCTCGCCGTCGACGAGCGACTCGACCGCGATCTCGCTGCGCTCGTTCTCCTGGGCGCTCTCGGCCCGGAACGCAGCGAGGTAGCGGCCGGGGCGGTGGCCGACGGCGACGACCCGGCCGGCAGCCGGCGTGCGGTTGATGTGCACGTCGGCGAGCGACAGGAAGATGCTGATCTGCTGCCACTCCCCCGGTGGGGCCACGCCGACCTGCGGCGTCCCGACGTGCATGACCTTGCCGTCGGCCGGTGCCAGCACCAGGTCGGGATCGGCGGTGATGCCCAGGTCCGGGTCCCGGTCGGGGTCCCGGAAGAAGGCGCCGACCGCCAGCGGTGCGGCGAGCAGGGCGAGCGCGGCCCGTCGGTGGCCGGTCGCGGCGGCGACGGCAGCGGGCAGGGCGCTGGCAGCGATGAACGGCGCACCGTCGCGGTCGAGCTTCACATCGACGTCCGTGGCTGGAGGGGGTGGGAGCGCCGGTGGGCGCGCCTCCAGGGTGCCACCATCGCGGGCCGGGTGGGCCCGCGACTCAGAGCGACAGCAGGGAGCGCCAGTCGGCGGCGTGCCGGCTGGCGACCTCGGCCGGGGTCAGGCGAAGGGTGCTCTCGGGCACGGAGTCGGCCACAGCCCGCAGCTCGGGGTAGTGGTGGGCGGTGAGGTGCACGCCCTCGAACCGCTTGGTGCGCTCCGCGACCAGCTCGGAGGGGGCGCCGCCATCGAGGAAGCCCCACACCGTGTAGGCGATGCGGACGTCGTGGATGACGGGAGCCCGGCCGAACAGCGACGCCCGCTTGAGGGCGATGGCCATCGCTCCGGCTTCGGCATCGGCGACCTGCTCGGTGCCGACGAGCTTCAGCTCGGAGCGCAGCAGCGGCACCAGCTTGAGCACGTAGCCCTGGTCGGGGCCCGGCGCGCCCATGCGGCCGGCGTCGATGTCGGGCTGCCCGCCCGTGGTGACCAGCTCGCCGGGCCGCACCGGCACCCACTCATCGTCGCGACGAGGAGGCGACGAGTAGTTCCGAACCCGATCGTTCGGCTTCAGCGGTACGAACTCAGGAGCAGCCATCGCCGGGGACCTTATTCCTCCGTGTGGAGGAGACCGAAGACGAGGGAATCCTCCAAGGCCTGCCAGGCGGCTTGGATGATGTTCTCGCTGACGCCGATGGTGGACCAGCTGCGTCGGCCGTTGGTGGAGTCGATGAGGACCCGGGTGACGGCGCCGGTGCCCTTGGCCGTGTCGAGCACGCGCACCTTGAAGTCGGTGAGGTGGACCTTGGCCAGCTGCGGGAACCGCGAGCCGATCGCGGCGCGGACGGCGTCGTCGAGCGCGTTGACGGGGCCGTTGCCCTCGCCGATGCGGCCGATGCGCTCGCCGTCGACCTTGAGCTTCACGATGGCCTCGGTGTCGTGCCGCAGGTCCTCGCCCTCGGCGACGATCACCCGGTACGACTCCAGCTCGAAGAACGGCTGCTCCCAGCCGGTGGCCCGGCGCATGAGCAGCTCGAGGGAGCCGTCGGCCGCCTCGAAGTGGTAGCCCTCGTGCTCGAGCCGCTTGAGCTCGTCGATCACCGAGGTGAGCGCGGGGCCGTCGAGGTCGATGCCGATCTCCTTGGCCTTGAGGTCGACCGTGGCCTTGCCGGCCATCTCGGACACCACGAAGCGGGTGCCGTTGCCGACGGCCTCGGGGTCGACGTGCTCGTACGCGTCCTTGCGGCGGGCGATGGCGGACACGTGGAGCCCGGCCTTGTGGGCGAACGCCGACGAGCCCACGTAGGGGGCCTGCGGGTCGGGCGTGAAGTTCACGATCTCGGCGATGCGGTTGCTGGCCGACGTGAGCCGGGAGAGCCGGCCCTCGGGCAGGGTCCGCACGCCCATCTTGAGCGACAGGTTCGGGATGATCGTGGTGAGGTTGCAGTTGCCGGTGCGCTCGCCGTAGCCGTTGATGGTGCCCTGCACCTGCACGGCACCGCCCCGGACGCCGGCGAGGGCGTTGGCGACGCCGCAGCCGGTGTCGTCGTGGAGGTGCACGGCGACCTTGACGTCGTCGCGGAAGTGGCCGGTGATCTCGCGGACGACGGCCTCGACCTCGTGGGGCAGGGTGCCGCCGTTGGTGTCGCAGAGCACGAGGGTCTCGGCGCCCTGCTCGGCGGCGGCCTCGAGCACCCGGAGGCTGAACTCGGGGTTGTGCTTCCAGCCGTCGAAGAAGTGCTCGGCGTCGAACAGCACCCGCACGCCGGCGTTGGCGAGGAACTCGACGGAGTCGGCCACCATGGCCTCGCCCTCTTCGAGCGTGGTTCGCAGCGCCTCGGTCACGTGGTAGTCGGAGCTCTTGCCGACGATGCACACCGCGGAGGTGCCGGCGTCGAGCAGGTTGCGGAGGGTGGGGTCGTCGTCGACCTTGCCTCGGGGCCGCCGGGTGGACCCGAAGGCCACGAGCAGCGAGCGCTCGAAGCGCAGCTCCCGGCCCGCCCGCTCGAAGAACTCGATGTCCTTCGGGTTGGCGCCGGGCCAGCCGCCCTCGATGAAGTGCACGCCGAGCTCGTCGAGCTCGTCGGCGATGCGCAGCTTGTCGTCGACCGTGAGCGAGATGCCCTCGAGCTGGGCGCCGTCGCGCAGGGTGGTGTCGTAGATCTCGACGGCCTCGGGCAGCCCGGGGTCGCGGGCCGGGAGGTCCTCGACGACCTCGTCGACGGGTGCGGACTTCGGGTCAGGAGACATGCTCGACCCAGTCCTTGTACCGGTCGGTCTCGCCGCGGACGGCCTTGTGGTACTCCTCGGCGATGGCCGTGGTCATCGGGCCGGGGCACGGGATCTCGCGGTCGTCGACCGAGTTCACGGCCGAGACCTCGGCGGCGGTGCCGCACAGGAACATCTCGTCGGCGATGTAGACGTCGGAGCGGGCGATGCTCGACAGCTCGACCCCGATGCCGAGGTCCTTGGCGATGGTGGCGACGGAGTCCTGGGTGATGCCCTCGAGCGCGCCGGCGGCGAGCGGCGGGGTGAGGAACCGGCCCTTGCGGGCGACGAAGACGTTCTCACCGGTGCACTCGGCGATGAGGCCGCCGGGGCTGAGCATGAGCGCCTCGTCGTAGCCGGCCTTGAGGGCCTCGACCTTGGCGAGCGAGGAGTTCACGTAGTTGCCGGTGGTCTTCGACGCCGGGGGCATCGTGTTGTGGTCGTGGCGCTGCCAGGACGAGGTCTTCAGCCGCACGCCCTTGGTGAGGGCGTCGTCGCCCAGGTAGGCGCCCCACGGCCAACAGGCGATGGCGACGTCGACCGTGCAGGGGATGGTGTTGAGCCCCATCTCGCCGTAGCCGTAGTAGGCGATCGGGCGGATGTAGCAGGAGGGCAGCCCGCTCTCCCGCACGACCAGCTTGGTGGCCTCGACCAGCTCGTCGACCGAGTACGGCAGGTCCATCATCATGATCTTCGCCGAGTCGTGCAGGCGGACCATGTGGTCGGTGAGGCGGAACACCGCCGGGCCCTGCGCCGTCTCGTAGGCCCGCACGCCCTCGAACACGCCCATCCCGTAGTGCAGCGAGTGCGTGAGGATGTGGATGTTGGCGTCCTCCCACGCGACGAGCTCGCCGTTCATCCAGATCTTCTCGGTGGGGGTGATCGGCATCGTGGTGGTCCTTGCTCTCAGGTCGGCTTCAGCGGATGGGTCGGGTTCGGTCTACAGGGAGGCGGCGATGGCGTCGCCGATCTCGTCGGTGGAGGCGGTGAGGTCGGTGTGGGCGGCGCACGCCTTGCGGATGCGCTCGGCCGCGTCGGCCTCGCCCAGCAGCTCCACCATCATCGCCGCGGAGAGGATGGCGGCGATGGGATTGGCCTTGGCCTGACCGGCGATGTCAGGGGCCGAGCCGTGGACGGGCTCGAACATCGACGGCGCCTGCCGGGACGGGTCGAGGTTGCCGGAGCTGGCGAAGCCGATGCCGCCGGAGACGGCGCCGCCGAGGTCGGTGAGGATGTCGCCGAAGAGGTTGTCGGTGACGATCACGTCGTAGCGCTGCGGGTCCTGCACGAAGTAGATGCAGGCGGCGTCGACGTGGTTGTAGGCGGTGGTGACCTCGGGGTACTCGGCGGCGACGAGGTCGAAGACCCGCTGCCACAGGTCACCGGAGAAGGTGAGCACGTTGGTCTTGTGGACCATGGTCAGGTGCTTGCGCGGCCGGCTCTGCGCCAGGTCGAACGCGTAGCGGATGACCCGCTCGACGCCGAGCCGGGTGTTGACCGAGCCCTGCGTGGCGATCTCGTTCGGCGTGTCCTTGCGGAGGAACCCGCCCTCGCCTGCGTAGGTGCCCTCGGTGTTCTCCCGGACGACGAAGAAGTCGATGTCCTTCTCGGGGAGGGTGAAGGGGCGCAGGTTGACGTACTGGTCGAGCGCGAAGCGCATCTTGAGCAGCAGGCCCCGCTCGATGACGCCGGGCGGCACGTCAGGGGTGCCGACGGCGCCCAGGAGGATGGCGTCGAAGCCGCGGAGCTCGTCGAGGACCTCGTCGGGCAGCACGGTGCCGTCGCGCAGGTACCGGGCCCCGCCCAGGTCGAAGTCCGTGGTGTCGAGCTCGACGCCTGCCGCGCGCACGACCTTGAGGGCCTCTGCCACGACCTCCGGGCCGATCCCGTCGCCGCCGATCACTGCGATCCGATGTGCCACCAACTGCTCCGTCTCTCTTCGTCGTGCGATTCGTGTCCCGTCCGCGGTCGCGGCCAGCGCAGGTGCGCTCACAACGACAAAGCCGCCCACCGAAGTGGACGGCTCAAGGCGCACACCGATGGGTCGGTGTGCGCTACCCGATGGTAATGACCAGGGCCGGGCGGGACATGGCCTCAAGTCTAGGCCCGACCTGCCGTTCCCCCGCAAGGAACGGCCGCCGGAGTACGGTCGGCCGGACCGTCCTGCGAGGTGACCACGATGCTGCCCCCGTCTTGTGCCCGCTGCGGAGCACCCCTCCCGGCCGTCGCGGCCGACCCGACCCATCCGGAGTGGTGCGGTGCGTGCGCAGCGCGGGCCCTCGACGCGCCGGGCATGCCGCCGTCGGTCCCCAGCGCGTCGGGCCGCACGAGCCAGGCTCCCTGGAACAACCCCACCACGGCCCCGCCGCCCGCGGAGGGTGCTCCCGTGCTGGTGAAGACGCGGATCCTCGACGGCCTCCTCACCGGCATCGCCGCATCGGCCCTCGCCGGCGCCCTCTGGTGGGGGGTGGCCACCGCCATCCTCAAGAGCGACAGCTCGTTCGAGCCCTGGCACCTCGGGTCGATCGTCGTGGGGCTGCTCGTCGGCGAGGGCGTGCTCACCGGCAGCCGCAAGGGCGGGGTCGCCTCGGGCCTGCTCGCGCTGGTGCTCAGCGCCGTCACCGTGGCGGTCACCATCTACTTCATCGGCCGGAGCGGCACGGTCATCGCCCTCACCGACGCGGGGCGGACCTCCGACATCCCGCTCTGGCAGGGGGTCGAGGCGTTCACCGACACCTACCGGTCCTGGTGGGACTACGACCGGAAGTGGGTGGGCCCCTGGCTGATCGGCCCCGTGGTCGCCCTGGTGGTCGCCGGTTGGCCCGGCCGCCGGCCCATCGCCGCCTGATCCCCGAAGGCCGCCGCGGCGGCCTCTCCTACACTGCGGGCCATGAGTGACGACCCGATCCCGCTGTCCCAGGCTGCGTACGACCGCATCAAGGACGAGCACGACGACCTGGTGACGCGCGGCAAGATCGACATCGCCCGCAAGATCGAGGCCGCTCGCGAGCTGGGCGACCTCTCCGAGAACGGCGACTACCACGCCGCCAAGGAGGAACAGGGGAAGATGGCGGGGCGCATCGCCCACCTGGCCAACCTGCTCGAGAACGGCGTGATCGTCGAGTCCGACGGCGCCGAGGAGGTCACCCCCGGGGTCATCGTCGGCATCCGCTACGAGGGCGACACCGACGTCGAGCGCTACCTGCTGGGCTCCATCGAGGAGCGGGTCGAGGGCGTCGAGGTCATGTCGCCCGGTTCGGCGCTCGGCACCGCCCTGGTCGGCGCCAAGATCGGCGACACCGTCGAGTACGAGACCCCCACCGGCGCCCAGCTGAAGGTCGAAATCGTGAGCCTCGGCTGATGGGGCCGAGCGGGTCCCGCCTGCGCCGGGTGTTCCGGCCCGGCTCGCTCCACCGCATCCAGGCCCGGTACCAGTCCCGGATCGTCCGCCCCCTGCGGCGCGACGGCCTCGACGACCTGGCCCACATCCTCCCCGCCGCCTCGGTCCGCGCCGTCATCGACGTCGGTGTGCACCTGGGCAACGCATCGGCCGACTACCTCCGGGTGTTCCCGTCAGCCCGGGTCATCGGGGTCGAGGCCGATGCCCGGTCCACGCCGCAGCTGCGCTCGCGCTTCGCCGCCGAGCCCCGCTACGAGCTCGTCGAGGCGGCCGCCGCCGCGGTCGACGGCGAGCGCCGCACCTTCTACGCCCTGCCCGACAGCGGAACGAGCTCGCTCCAGACCCCGCTGGAGGACCAGGCCCGCACCCACGCCGACGTGGTCGAGGTCCCCACGGTGAGCATCGATGCCCTCTGCGCCCAACGCGGGATCGAGACGGTCGACCTGCTCAAGGTCGACGTCGAGGGGGCGGAGATCGAGGTCCTCCGGGGTGCCGAGGGGCTCCTGCGCTCGAGCGCGATCCGCGCCGTCTACGCCGAGGCCCGGTTCATCCGGGAGACCGAGGGCGGCGTGCTCGTGCACGAGCTGGCCGCCTTCCTCGCCCCGTTCGGGTACCGGCTCCACAACCTCTACGACCAGGTCGAGTCGGCCGCACGCGGCACGATCTACGCCAACGCGGTGTTCCTCGGTCCGGCCGAGGAGGCCGCCCTGGTCGAGCGCACCAACGACCGGGTCTTCGTGCAGCGCCTCGCCCGCGTGGTCGACCCCGGGCGCTGATGGTCGACCGCCTCCTGATCGCGGCGTCGTGGCACCGGTCCGCGGTGTTCGACCAGTTCCTTGCGCTCGGGCGGTCGCTGCACGAGACCGGGACCGAGGTCCACTGGCTCGACGACCGCCGCCACGACAACGCGGTCGCCGAGCCGTGGCTCGCTGCGCTGCACCAGTGGCCCGGGTCCGGCCGACCGCAGGGCCTCCCGGCGCTCCGCTACGCCCACCAGCTGATCCGTGAGGTGCGGCCCGACGTCGTCATCGCCAACTTCGGCGCGGTCACGCCGCTCGGCATCGCGGCCCGCCGGGCGGGCGTCTCGCGCCGGGTGTGCTGGTACCACTCGGTCAGCGAGGCCTTCCCCACCGGCGCGTCGCTCCCCCGCCGGGCCCGCCAGGCGCTGCGGGTGCAGGGCCGGACGCTCGCCTACCGCAGCTACACCGACGTGGTGGCGGTCTCGACCGCAGCGGCCGACGACTACACCACCCTGTACGGCGGCCGAGGCCCGCGGGCGCAGGTGCGCCACAACGCCGTCACCGACGGCCCGCACCGCACCGCACCGGCCGACGCTGATGCTCCCCTGGTGGTGGCCGGCCGGCTCGAGCCCTGGAAGGGCATCGACGTGCTCGTCCGGGCCGCAGCCCAGCTGGATCCCGCCCGCCGGGTGCTCGCCATGGGCGAGGGGTCCGAGCGGGCCCACCTCACCAGCCTGGCCGAGGAGCTGGGCGTCGACCTCGACCTGCCTGGCGACACCGCCCACCACGAGGTCCGCGAGCACATGGCGGAGGCCGCCGTCGTCGTCGTGCCCAGCCGCGCCGAGGCGTTCGGCATGGTCGCCATCGAGGGCCTGTCGGGCGGAGCCCCGATCGTCGCCAGCGACGTCGGCGGGCTCCCCGAGGTGGTCCGGCCCGGCGAGACCGGCTTCCTCGTGCCGCCCGACGACCCGGATGCCCTCGCCGCGGCGCTGGCGAGCGCGCTGGAGCCGGCCCGGAACCGCGCCATGGGCGCGGCCGCCCGCGCTGACTTCCTCGACCGCTTCGAGTCCGCGCGGTGGGGCGCTGACCTGGCCGACCGCTTCCGGACCGGACGGCCCCTCAGCTCCTGACGCATCGTCGTCGCCGCCCAGGGACGGCACCCGCCCGAGCCCCGGCACATCCGGGGGCTCGACGGGCGGGCGTCAGGCGTTCTTGGGGAGCTCGGAGAACGGGACGTTCTTGTTGTCGCCCGGCTCCTTGGGGAGGCCGAGGACGCGCTCACCGATGATGTTGCGCTGGATCTGGTCGGTGCCGCCGTAGATGGGCGGGGCCTGCGCGTAGAGCGCCGTGGTGGTGACGGCGGTCAGGAACGGGTTGCCGGTGGCCTCGTTGAGCGCCTTCTGGTCGTCGCTCTCGTAGGCGTGCAGCATGCCCGCGGCACCCACGATCTGGAGCCCGAGGTCGCGCTGGAGGCGGACGATGTTCGACATGCCCAGCTTGGAGATGTTGCCGATGCCGGGGATGTCCTTGCCCGCGGCCCGGGCGGCCTTGGAGCGCTCGGCGCTGTAGCGGCCGATCTCGCCCAGCGTGTACAGCTGGGCCAGGCCCTGGCGGACCGTGGGGTCGTCGATGCACCCGTAGTGCTTGGCCATCCCGACGAGCATGGCGGCGCTGCCGGCATCGTTCTTCTTCTTGGCCGGCTTGGCCTCGGCGGCGGGAGCGGGGGCGGCCTTCGAGGCCTTGGGGGCGGGGGCGAAGTCGCCGGCGCGCTTCTCCAGGTGGCCGGCGATGGTGCCCGGCGTCGCCGCACCGGCGCCACCGCTGCCGCCACCGGCACCGAGGCCGGCGCGCTCGTGGCCGAGCGTGGAGTTGGCGACGGCCCAGCCGTTGTTGAGGGCGCCGATGATGTTGGCGTTCGGGACCCGGGCCTCGTCGAGGAAGGTCTCGTTGAACATGGCGTGGCCGGTCATCTCCCGCAGCGGGCGGACCTCGATGCCGGGCTGGACCATGTCGATGCCGAAGTAGGTGATGCCCTGGTGCTTGGGCAGGTCCGGGTCGGTGCGGGCGATGAGCATGCCGATGTCGGCGGTCTGCCCGAGCGACGTCCACACCTTCTGGCCGGTGACGATCCACTCGTCGCCGTCGCGCACGGCCTTGCAGGTGAGCCCGGCGAGGTCGGAGCCGGCGCCCGGCTCGGAGAACAGCTGGCACCAGGCCTTCTGGCCGGTGACGATGTCCTTCACGAAGGTGTCGATCTGCTCCTGCGTGCCGTGGTCGGCGATGGTCGGAGCGGCGAGGAGGAGGCCGAGGCCGGCCGGTGCGCCGAGGGCGCCGTAGGCGGCGATGGCCTTCTGCACCTGGACGCCGACGCTGCGGGCCACGCCCTTGCCGTAGGCGTTGGTGGGCAGCGTCGGAGCGGCCCAGCCGGCGAGGCCGAGCAGCTCCCACCACTGGGCGACCGTGAGGTCCGGATCCCAGTTGTCGTCGAGCCAGGCCTGGAGCTCGTCGAGGGTTTCGTCGCTGGTGGTCGCGGCGTCGAGCGTGTCGGTCATCGGTGCTTCCCCTGGTGCGTGGCGCCCGTCGGCGCCGGTGGGCGCACGGTACTTGACCGCCGGGTCAAGTTTCCATCCGGGGGATGCTCCGGCACCGAACTGGAGCGATGCTGTCCCCTGCCGATGGAACGACCATGTCCCGCCCGAACGCTCGTGACGGCCCGGTGAGCGCCGCCGACGCCGAGGCCGGCGCGCCCTGGCTGCCGCCGGGCGGCGAGGTCGAGCTCCCGGGGATCGGCACGACGTTCGTCCGCGACAGCGGCGGGCCGCCGGGCGCCCCGACGGTCCTGCTCCTGCACGGCTGGGCCGTCACCGCCGACCTCAACTTCTTCACCGCCTACCCCTCGCTCGCGGCGCAGTACCGGGTGGTGGCGCTCGACCACCGGGGCCACGGCCGGGGGATCCGGCCGAAGGACGGGATCGTCCGGCTCCCGGACTGCGCCGACGACGCCGTCGCGGTCCTCGACGCGCTCGACATCGACCAGGCGGTCACCGTCGGCTACTCGATGGGCGGGGCGGTCGCGCAGCTCGTCTGGCACCGCCACCCGGAGCGGGTGTCCGGCCTGGTCCTGGCATCCACCGCCCGACACTTCCAGGGGGGCCCGCTCTCGGACCTCTGGTACCGCTCGTACACCCCGCTCGCCCACCTCGCCCACCGCGCCAGCGGCCCCGCCGACGCCCTCGTCCGCCTGCGGATCGACCGCCGCGTGAGGACCGAGGCGCGGGGCGCGTGGATGCGCAGCGAGCTCCAGCGGGTCAGCCCGGCGGGCCTGCTCAGCTCGATGCGGTCGATCGGCCGCTTCCGCTCGACGGCGTGGATCGGCGGCGTCGAGGTGCCCGCATCGGTGATCGTCACGACCAAGGACCGGACGATCCCGGCGCGCGGCCAGCGCCGCCTGGCCGCTGCGATCCCCGACGCGCACGTCTTCGACGTCGACGGCCCGCACGACTCGATCGTCACCCACGCCGACGCCTACGTCCCCGTCCTCCTCGACGCCATCGCCGCCACCCACCCCTGACCGCCGCCCGCCCCGATGCGAGGTTCGGGGAGAGGTGGAGCGGCGTCAGGGGGTCTCGGGTGCGGGGCCGAAGAGGATGGCGGCGTTCTGGCCTCCGAGGCCCATGCTCGTGGAGAACGCCAGGCCCGGCTCCCAGGGACGGGGCTCGGTGACGACGTCGACCTCGATGGCGGGGTCGACCGTGCGGACGAACCGGGTGGGCGGGACGGTGCGGCGCTGCATGGCCAGCACGGTGGCCACGGCCTCGACCGCGCCGGCGGCACCGCCGGGGTGCCCGGTCACCGCCTTCACCGACGACACCGCCGGACCCACCTGGCCGTCGGCCCGGAACACGTCGGTGATGGCGTCGCTCTCGACCTGGTCGTTGGTGGGCGTGCCCGAGCCGTGGACGTTCACGTAGCCGACCTGCGACTCGTCGGCACCGGCCTGGCGCAGGGCCTGGCGGAAGGCGCGCTGGAGGCCCGATCCCCTCGGTGCCGGGGTGATGAGGTCGTGGCCGTCGACCGTGTTGGCCCCGGCGAGCACCTCGGCGTAGATGCGCGCGCCCTGGGCCTGGGCGGCCTCGAGGGTCTCGAACCGGAGCGCGGCGGCGCCCTCCGAGAAGATGAAGCCGGAGCGGTCGGCGTCGAAGGGGCGCACGACGTCGTCGGTGGTGTGCACGCGCAGCTTCACCAGCCCGGCCGGGACGGGGTCGCCGGCGATCTCGTCGGACGCGAGGCAGGCCTCGGAGCCGCCCGTGTAGACGACGTCGGCGTCGCCGTGGCGCAGCAGCCGGTAGGCCTCGACGAGCGCCGCGGTGCCCGACGCGCACCCACCGGCCACGGCGTAGACGGTGCCGTGGATCCCCAGGTGGAAGGCGATGTTGGCCGCACCGGCGTTGGTCATGAGCATCACGCCGGCCAGCTCGGACGCCCCGGCCGGCCCCATGCGCTCGAACGCCGAGCACTCCGCCATGATCGTGAGCAGCCCGCCGTTGCCGACGCCGTAGACCACCGCGGTGCGCTCGGGGTCGATGGCGGGCGCACCGGCGTCGTCGTGGGCCAGGGCCGCCGAGGCGACCGCGGCCTGGGCGAACCGGTCGGTCCGCTGGGCGCGGCGCCGGTCGAGCCAGCGGCGCGGGTCGAAGCCCTCGAGCTTGCGGTGGGTCGCCGCAGGCGGCGGGCCGACCAGCGCGTCCCAGAACTCGTCGACGCCGACCGCCGGCCCCGAGAGCACGCCCATGCCGGTGATCACGACCCGTCGGGGGCCCGGCCGCTGCTCGTCCATGCCGGGCCGACGCTACCAGCCGGTCCCGGCTCCCCGGCCGGGCTCAGGTGCAGTCGAGGCCGGTCGCGCAGAGCTCGTCGATCTTCGCCGCGAGCTGCTGCGACGCCGCCGCCGCACCTGGGTCGGCGAGGTGCACCTTGTCGTGGAACAGGCCGGGATCGGTGAGCTCCGGGAACTCGACGAGCGGGAGGTCGAGGTCGTCGGCGAGCTCGCGGATCGAGGCGACGGCCGCCTCGTACCGCTCCTTCGACATGCCGAGCGAGGACAGCGTGGCGACGTCGATGGGGAGGACGGTGAGCACCACCGGGATCCCCATGTCGATGATCTCCTCCAGCGCGTCGCGGGTGTCGCCGAGCTCGAGGCCCTGGGCCAGCGCGGTGTCGAACGACTGCGCGCCGCCGGGGTCCAGGCTGACCTCGGCCGGCACGTCCCGGTACTCGAGGTTGCGCCCGGTGGGACCGGTGTTGGCGACGACGAACTCGCGGGTGTCGGCGTCGATCAGCGGCTCGGCCTCCTTGCCGGTCACCGCGTCGAGCGCGGCCCGGGCCACGAGGCTGGGGCGTCGGAGGTCCTGGCGGTCCTCGACGAGGGTCGACGACTCGCCGGCCCGGCGGTCGGCCTCGGCCCCGGCACCGCCCGACGCGGCGTCGACCCAGGCGGAGAACGAGGCGACCTGCTGCTGGTAGCTCGCGGCCAGCTCGCCCTTGTTGATGACGAGCTGCGTGGGCTGGAGGTCGACCACGACGACCTTGGGCTGCACCTCGCGGTCCACCAGGCGCAGCCAGTCCGGCAGCACGGTGATGGGCATGCCCTTGAGGCCGGCGTTGTAGGAGGTGTCGAAGGTCTGGGACGCCTCGTCGAACACCTCGGGGTCGAGACCGACGTCGACGGTGGACGCTCCGGCGAAGGCGACGTCGACCGGGTCGTGGCCGTCGAGCTGCTCGCGCTTGACGTCGACCTCCTGCTCGGCGCCGCGGTGGGGCGGCAGCTGGGAGGACACCGAGCGGGCAGCCAGCTCGAAGCCGAGGAGCGTCACGACGACGATGCCGAGCACCGCGCCGTACCCGATGGGCTGCTCCCACCAGTGCCGCGGGCGCCGGCGGTGGCCGGGCGGGCGCGGCCGCTTGGGGGCAGCCCCGGCCCGGGGCGTCGGTGCGGGCACGGGCGGCATCGTAGCCCTCGCCCCGATCCGGCCATCGGCGGCTGCGGTACCGTCGCACCGTGTCGCGCCACCAGGTCCCCACGGGCACGCCGCCCGAGCACCACGAGGCCGGCGTCGCCCTGGTCACGGGCGGGGCCAGCCCGCTGGGGCGGGCCGCCGCCGCCGCGCTGGAGGCGGCGGGCCACCGGGTCGTCGTCACCTGGCACCGCACCCCCGTCGACGACCGTCCGGCGGTCCGCTGCGACATCACCGATGCCGACGCCGTGGCCGCGGCGTTCGCCGGGGTCGAGGCCGAGCACGGCCCGATCGACGTGCTGGTGGCCAACGCCGGGGTCGGCCACCTCGGTCCGCTCGTCACCACCCACCCCGACGACGTCCGGTCGGTCATCGACGTGTCCCTCGTGGGCGCGGCGCTGTGCGCGGCCGAGGCCGCCCGGCGGATGCGGCGGCGGCGCTACGGGCGCATCGTCCTGGTCGGATCCGTGGCCGCCCTCCACGGTCCGGCAGGGCTCTCGGGCTACGCCGCGGCGAAGGCCGGCCTCATCGGGCTCGCCCGCTCCCTCGCTCGGGAGGTGGGCAGCCGGGGCGTGACCGTGAACGTCGTGGCGCCGGGGCTCCTCGAGGGGTCTGCGGTCACCGGCGACGACCGCAGCTCGAGCCAGGCCACCGTCGAGGCGTGGATCGCCGACACCCCGCTGCGGCGCCTCGGCACGTTCGCCGAGGCCGCGGCCGCGATCGAGCTGCTCGCCCGGCCCACCGCCAGCTTCGTGACCGGCGCGGTGCTCCCGGTCGACGGCGGCTACGCGATGGGCGCCACCTGACCGGTCCGCCCTGGTCACCGGACGGGTCGGGCGGCGAGCCGCCACCACTAGCATCGCCCCCGTTCGCACAGACGGCCGGAGTTGGAGCAGCAGATGGACGCAACCGTGTTCGAGTGGGTGCAGGGCCGGCTCGCCTCCGTCTTGGAGCTCGACCCGTCGGAGATCACGCCCACGAGCCACCTCGCCGACGACCTCGACGCCGACAGCATCGACCTGATCGAGACGATCAACGCCGCCGAGACCCAGTTCGGCACCAAGATCGAGGAGCAAGAGCTCTACGACCTCGAGACCGCCGGCCAGCTCGCCGAGCTGATCGAGCGCTCGATGCCCCGGTAGGAGCGCATGGCTCCGCAGCGCCGGGCCGCTGACGTCAAGGCGGCCCAGGCGCGCAACTTCGACGCGCTCAACGCGGTCGTGGGCACGACCGGCTTCGACCCCCACCTGCGCTTCCTCAACTACGGCTACGCCCCGCTGCCCGGCGAGGAGCCCGTCGGGCCGAAGCTCGGCCCCCTGTTCCCGAACCCCGACGCGGCCCGGATGCTGTTCCAGCTCGTCGGCGACCTCGACCTGACCGACCGGGTCGTCGCCGACGTCGGCTGCGGGCGCGGCGGCAACCTGTGGCTCATCGGCCGCCACCACCAGCCCCGGGCCACGATCGGCCTGGACGTGGCGGCGACCTCGGTGCAGCTGGTGGCCGAGCGGGTGCCCGGCGCCGCCGCCATCTTGGGCGATGCCGAGCGGCTGCCGTTCGCTGACGCCAGCATCGACGTCCTGGTCAGCGTGGAGACGTCGTGCGCCTACCCGGACCTGGACGCGTTCCTCTGCGAGGCTGCCCGGGTGCTCACCCCCGGCGGCTGGCTGCTCCACTCCGACCTGCTCCCGGCCGAGGTGGGCCGCGCGGCCGTCGAGGCGCTCGGGACCGAGGCGTTCGACGTGGTGACCCACCGCGACATCACCGCCAACGTGCTCGCCGCCCGATCGGCGAGCGCCGCCCGGCAGGGCAGCGTCTTCGACGCGACCACCGCGGCCGGCGCCGACGGCGGCGCCCTGGTGGCGGAGTACCTGGGGACCGAGCGGTCGGGGTTCGGCCGGTCGCTGGCCGACGGCTCCCGGCGCTACCGCCTGTCGCGGCTGCGCCGCACCGACCGCCCCGCTCCGGCCCGGCCCATCCTCGACGACGCGCTGCGGGCACGAGCGGCGGAGGGCGCGGCCGAGACCGCCGAGCTCCTGGCCCCGTCGCAGCCGCCCGATCCGGACGAGCGAGCGGCGCGGTGACCGGCTTCCCGCGCGTCGTCGTCACCGGGATCGGCGCGGTGACCCGCGCCGGCAGCTCGCTCGACGAACTGTGGGCGCTGCTGACCTCCACCGAGGAGGCGCCGGTGCCCGAGGGCCCGGTCGCCGTCGACCCGTCGCCGTGGATGCGGCCGCGTGACGTGCGCCGGGCCTCGCTCGCCACCCGCTACGCCGTCGCCGCCGCCGGACTGGCCTGGGACCAGGCGGGCCTGGGCGCGGCCGCACCCGATCCGTGGCGGACCGGCGTGGCCGTGGGCAACGTGTACGGCGCCCCGGACCTCGGCGACTCGGCCCGCGCCGCGCTCGCCGCCGACGGACCGTCGGCCGTGAGCGTGCACCTGGCGGCGCAGGCCTGCGAGAACGCCCCGGCGGCCGCGGTGGCCATGGCCCTGGGCGCCCACGGACCGCTCTCCGCCCCCGGCACCGCCTGCGCCGCGGGCGGACACGCCATCGGCGACGCCGTGGACCTCATCCGGCTCGGCCGCTGCGACGTCGTGGTCGCCGGCGCCGGGCAGGGCCCCCTCGACGACGCCCTCGCCGCCAGCTACCACGCCATGCGCATCGTCTCGGCGTCCGGGGTCGTCCGGCCGTTCGACACCCGGCGCGACGGGTCCCGCTTCAGCCAGGGCGGGGGCATGGTCGTGCTGGAGTCGCTCGATCACGCCCGGGCCCGCGGCGCCACCGTCCTCGCCGAGCTCGCCGGCCACGCCAACACGAACGACGCCGACAACCGCATGGCCGGATCGCCCGAGCCCATGGCCCGGTGCCTCACCGGCGCCGTGGCCGATGCCGGGCTCGCGCCGTCGGACGTCGCCGCCGTGCTCGCCCACGGCACCGCGACCCTGGTCAACGACCGGCTCGAGAGCGAGGTCATCGCCGACGCCATCGGGACGGCCGCCCCGGTGACCTCGATCAAGCGGGTGCTCGGCCACGGCGTGGCCGCGGCGGGCGCCTGGAACGCGGTCGCCGCCGTCCTGGCCATCGGCCGGGGCCAGCTTCCGTCGGCCGGGGTGCCCGTGGAGGTCGATCCCGACGTGGCCGCCCGGGGTCTCGACGTCGTGTCCGGCTCGGCCCGGACCTGGGAGCCCGGTCCCGTCCTCTCGAACGCCTTCGGGCTGGGTGGCGTCAACAGCTCGTTGGTGATCCGCCCGTTCAGGTGAAGCCCATGGCCAACCCGCCGTCCACCGGCACCACCGCACCGGTCACGTAGGACGCATCGGACGAGGCCAGCCAGGCCACGACCTCCGCCACCTCGGCCGGTTCGCCGAGCCGTCCCAGCGCCGACCGCCGGGCCATCTCCTCCAGGTGCCGGGCACCGGCCTTGGTGGCCCCCATCGCCTCCAGGTGGGCGGTGCGGACCGCGCCGGCGTCGACCACGTTCACCGTGATGCCGGCGGGGGCCACCTCCCGGGCGAGCGATCGGGCCAGCCCGATGCTGCCGGCCGCGGCCGCACCGTGGGCGGTCTCCCAGGCGCCGCCGAACACGCCGATGACGGAGGTGACCAGGACGATGCGCCCCGTGCGCTCGGGCGCCATCGAGCGGGCCGCCCAGGCCGCGGTCCGGAACGCATGGCCCAAGGTGGCGTCGAGGTGGCGGTCGAACACGGCCGGATCGGCCCGCAGGACGGACTGGGACCGCCCCGGACCGAGGACCGAGACCACGGCACCAGGCGCCCCGACCGCCGAGGCGAGGGCGTCGAGCGCGGCGTCGACCTCCACGCCGGCACCACCGTCGGCATCGAGCACCGCGGACCCGGCGAGGCGGTCGACGAGCGAGGCATCCAACGCCGCCAGCTCGAACCCGTCCGCGAGCAGGGCGACGGGCCGCTCGTCGGCCAGCAACCGCTCGGCGATGGCGGCGCCCTGGTCGGGGCAGCGGCTCACGACGAAGGCGGGTCCGGGCACGGCGCCACGGTACCGCCGGCCCGCGCGCCGGCCCGGCTCCTCCCCCGGCCAGCCCCAGGTCGCGCCGTATGCTCCACCCCGCATGCCGTCCGACGCTCCTCCTCTCGCGCCGACGGCGCTCGGGTTCCCGGGTCAGGGCGGGGACTGGCGGTCCGCCATCCGCACGCTGGCCGCGCACCCCACCGACGAAGCGGTCCAGGCGGTGGCCGCCGTCCTGGGGACGGATCGGTGGGACGAGCTCGACGAGCGCGACACCCGCATCGCGCAGCCCGTCATCGTCGCCGCCGGCCTGGCCGCGTCGGCTTCGCTCGACCGCACCGCGTTCGGCGCCACGGTCGGCCACAGCCTCGGCGAGATCACGGCGTCGGCCGCCGCCGGGGCCCTCACGCCCACCCAGGCGGTGGAGCTCGCCGCCCTGCGCGCCCAGCTCGGCCACCGCTGCCACGACGCCCGGCCCGGGGCGATGGCGGCGATCATGAAGCTGCGCGTCGACCAGGTCGAGTGGCTGCGGCGGACGGTCCTGGCCGACCACGACGGCATCCTCGAGATCGCCGTGGCCAACAGCCCGACCCAGCACGTGCTCTCGGGCGATCGAGCCCTGCTCGAGGCGGCCGCCACCGCCGCCGAGCAGACCGGCGGGGTCGTGCGGCACCTCCCCATCGGCGGCGCGTTCCACTCGCCCCGCATGGCGCCTGCGGTCGCCGAGCTGACCGCGGCGGCGGCCGACGTGCTCCGCGACCCGGCCTGCCCGGTGGTGCTCTCGACGTGGGCCGAGCCCGTGCGCGCCGCCGATGTCCTGGCCGAGCGGCTGGGGCGCTCGCTCGTCCTCCCGGTCGAGTGGTCGGCCACGCTCGGCACCCTGGTCGGCCTGGGCATCGACCAGCTCGTCGACGCCGGCCCCGGCGACACCCTCGTCCGGCTGGCCCGCCACCTCCCCGGCCCCGCGACGCGGGTCATCGAGGCGCCGTGACCTTCAACTCCGTCCAGTACGCGGCCTTCCTCGCCGTCGTCTTCGCCCTGTTCTGGACCATCCCGCGCCGGTACCGGCCGACCCTCCTCCTGGTGGCGTCGATCGCGTTCTACGCCACGTGGGGCTGGTCGCTCGTGCTCGTCCTCGGCATCTTGTCGGTGGGCACCTGGTACGCCGCCCGGCTCATCCGAGCGTCCGACGACGACCGCTACCGGAAGCTCGTCTGCGGCGTGGCCGTCATCGGCAGCCTCGTGGTCGTGCTCGGCCTGCGGTACACCGGCAACTTCCTCAGCACCGTGACCGAGGGCGCCTCGCCCACCTCGTTCGGCGGCCAGGCCGCCAAGGCGATCATCCCGGTCGGCCTGGCGTTCATCACGTTCCAGGCCATCAGCTACGTCGTCGACACGTACCGCCGGACCGAGGGGACGCCGGACTCGTCGCTCGCCGACCACGTCCTCTACGTGGCGTTCTTCCCGCACCTGCTCGCCGGTCCGGTGATGCGGGCGCGGCGCCTCGTCCCCTCGTTCCACGACGGCCCCGAGCGGCCGCCCCGGCGCCTGGTCGCCGAGGGCGGGGAGCTGCTCCTCGTCGGCCTGTTCAAGAAGGTGGCGATCGCGGATCCGGCCTTCCTGGTGATCGCGCGCCAGGGGGCGGACCCGAGCGTGGTGCCGTCGGGCGAGATGTGGCTCCTGTGGCTGCTCGGCCTGGTGGCCGCCTACTTCGACATCACCGGCTACATCGACATGGCACGCGGCTCGGCCCGCATCCTCGGCATCGACCTGAGCCCCAACGCCGCCCACCCCCTGCTCCGGTCCACCGAGCTGTCGGACTTCTGGCGCCGCTGGCAGGTCACGGTCATGGCCTGGTTCCGCGACTACGTGTTCCTCCCGGTGCGGGGCACGCGGCGCACCGAGCTCAGCGAGTCGCTCGGCCTCATCACCGTGTTCCTCGCCCTGGCGGTGTGGCACGGCACGTCGCCCAACTGGCTGATCTGGGGCGCGCTCACCGGCACGATCGTGGTCGTCGAGCGGCGGCTCCAGGGCCGGCGGGCCGCCCGGGCGCGCGCCGCTGGGCGGCGGCGGGGCCACGGCACCCGCAGCGCCCGGTCCCGAGCGCTGCGCCTCGCCTACGTCTACCTCGCGCTCATCCTCACGCTGCCGTGGATCGGCAGCCCCACCATCGAGGCCACGCTCGAGACCTACCAGGCACTGTTCGCCTTCCGGGGCGGCGGCATCGACGGCGACACCATCGGCATGCTGCTGTTCGGCGTGGTGTGCCTGCTGCTGCTCGACGGGCGCGAGGAGACCCGCCAGGCCCGCAGCGGCCGGGCCGACCCGCCCACGCCCCTGCGCGCCCTCGGCTTCGGCGCCATGGTGGCCGGCATCGTGATCTTCAGCGGGGCCGCCACCCAGCCCTTCATCTACCTGCGCTTCTAGGCCGCCGCCGTCGGCGGATTCCCCGGCTCCGGAGGTCCCGCCGGCCCCTCGGAGCTCGCAGGGGCATCTGGTAGCCTGGCCGCTCTCGATCCGTGCTGAGGGGGCTTGCATGCCAACCGACCCGACGTACCTCGTCGGCTGGGGTGCCCACCACCCGGCTGGTCGCCTGACCAACGACGAGCTCATCGAGCGGCTCGAGACCACACCCGATTGGCTCGACTCCCACGTCGGCATCGAGGAGCGCCGCATCAGCGAGGCCGATGACACCATCGGCACCCTGGGCGCCGCCGCGCTCGACCACGCCCTCGCCGGTGCCGGGCTCGAGGCCGGCGACCTCGACGTGATCATCGGCGCCTCGTCGTTCGACGACCACGACATGCCGGCCGCCGCGGCCCGGATCGCCGACGAGGTCGGCTCCGGCGCCTTCACGTTCGACGTGCGCGCCGCGTGCTCCGGCTGGCCGGTCGGCATCGAGATCGCCCGCACGTTCCTGGACACGGGCCGCGCCGACACGGTGGCGGTCGTGGCGAGCGAGCGCACCAGCCTGTCGGTCGACCCCGAGGACCGGGGCACCGTGGTGTTCTTCGGCGACGCGGCCGGCGCCGGCATCGTCACCCGGGGTCCGGTCCCGCCCGGCGGCGCCGCCCGGATCGTCGACCTCGCCTGGCACGCCGACAACCAGGAGCACGCGGTGGTGCGGATCCCGCACGGCGGCTGGTTCGAGATGGACGGCCGCCACACGCGCACCTGGGTCGAGAAGGCCATGGCCGAGACCGCGGCCCAGGTCCTCGACCGCAACGGGGTCGCCTCCGCCGACCTCCGGGCGCTGGTGTGCCACCAGGCCAACCTCCGGCTGATCGAGCGGTTCGCCGCCCAGCTCGGCGTCCCTCCGGAGCGCCACTGGCACAACGTCGAGTGGGCCGGCAACACCTCGGCCTCCGGCGCGCCCACCAGCCTGGCGGGCGGGCTCGACGCCTCCGCCGAGCAGCTGGACGACGGCGACCACATCCTCGTGGTCACCGTGGGAGCAGGACTCAACGTCGTCGCGATGCTCCTTCGGTGGGAGCGGCCGTGACGCCCACGGGCGGCCGGTCACCGAACCGGCCCCCGAGCTCAGGCGAGCGCCGTCGACCCGACGGCCGCGCGCCGGCGCGCCGTCCCCCGTCCCGCTCCGGCGCGCCGCGCGAGCGACCGCCCGGCTCGCGCCCGCCCCGGCGCCGCCGTCCGCGCCCGACACCGGTCTCGCTCCCCCGCGTGCCCGCGCTCGACGGCCTCCGCGTCATCGCCGCCGCGTCGGTCGTGATCTACCACGTCATGGGCGCCACCTACGGCGCCAACCCCACCGCCGGCGTGCTGTTCCCGTCGGCCGCGTTCCTCTTCTTCGTCATCTCCGGCTACGTGATCTACCGCCCGTTCACGGCCAGCCACCTCGCCGGGAACGCACCGCCGGACCTGCGCCGCTTCTACCGCTCGCGGGTGCTGCGCGTCCTGCCGCTGTGGTGGATCGCCGTCGCCGCCTACTCGGTGGTGGAGCCCGGCCAGCAGCTCCACACCGCCGGCCAGTGGATCGCCACCCTCGCCCTGCTCCAGTACCCGTGGCGGGAGATCCGCTACGCGGTGATCGGGCCGGCCTGGGCGCTGTCGGTCGAGTGGATCTTCTACCTGACGGCCCCCCTGCTGGCGCTGGCCGTCCGGACGCAGCGCCGACGCCACTTCCGCTCCACCAGCCCGGTGAAGGCGGAGGCGGTCGTGCTCTCCACGTTGTTCGTGGCGGCGTGGCTCGTCCCGCAGGCCCGTCCGTTCGCCGCCCTCGCCGCCGGCATGGGCTTCGCCGTGCTCGACGTCCACTGCCGCCAGCACGGCCGGCCCGCCTGGCTCCGGTCGCTCGCCGGCAACGGGTGGTTCATGGCGGCCGTCACCGCCGCCTCGTGGCTGGCGTTGGCGCACTACCCGTACCGGGAGGGCCTGTCGGTCCAGTGGGTCGAGCGCGACGCGCTCGTCGTCGGCATCTGGACGGCCACGGCCATCGCCTGGTTCCTGCCGATCGCGTTCGGCAACCCGTCCCGCCAGCCCCAGAAGGCGCTCGGCGGCGGGCGGATGGCGTTCCTCGGCGGGCTCACCTTCGGCATCTACCTCTGGCACCAGCTCGTGCTCGACCAGGTGATCGACCGGCTGGGCCGCGACGGCAGCTTCACCGCCATCCTCTACCTGACGGTGCTGGGCACGATGGTCCTGGCCCTCGTCAGCCACGTCCTGGTCGAGGCCCCGATCCAGCGGTTGAGCCACCCCCGCCGGCGTGCGGCCGGGGCAGGGCGAGCCGAGCCCGTCGACGACGCCGGTGGCGCGATCGCCGACCCGTTGACGGCCCCAGATGAGCCCGCTTCGGTAGGGTCGGCGCCATGACGGCCCGCACCGGCGACGCGGAGGCCAACGAGCCCGCACCCGCCGGACGGCCCGTCGAGGCCGGATCGGCCCGGCCGCCCAGCCAAGGGCGCCGCTACGTGACCGCGCTCGACGGCCTGCGGGCGCTGTGCGCGCTGGGCGTCATCATCATCCACACCCAGAGCGAGAAGCACGTCTCGATCCCGACGTACATCTACACCGGCGCCCTCGCCGGGCCGCTCTTCCTCCTGTTCTTCGCCATCTCCGGCTTCGTGCTCTACCGGGCCTGGGCCCGCAAGCACCTGGCCATCGGCCTCACCCGCACCAAGAAGGTCGAGCCCAAGGTCGGCAGCGCCGACGGCGGCGCCGAGGGCGGCGTGTTCAAGTTCCTGCTCCGCCGGCTCCTGCGCATCTACCCGCTCTACTGGGTCGTGGCCACGGCCGCCCTGCTGGTGGCCGACTCCACCACGCACCACAGCCTCATGGACTACGTGCAGGTGTACCTCCTCCTGCCGTTCCCGGACCCCAACGCCCTGCTCGACCTGGGCCTCGGCATCGTCGTGTGGACGCTGCTGATCGACGTCGTCTTCTACGTGTACGTGGCCATCCACGGCCTGGTCGTGTCCGCCATCCTCAAGCGCACCACCTGGGACCCGTACCGCTTCGAGATGGCCACGCTGCTGCCCATGGCGGTCGGCTTCGCCATGATCCACCTCTGGGTGCCGGGCCCGTGGGCTGCGCTCAGCGCCCTGCCGCTCGGCATGGCCTACGCGGTGATCGACGCCTGGCAGAACCAGAACCGCCGGCGGCACCCGCTGGTCAAGGGCGTCATCAAGTGGTGGTGGGTCCCGCTCGTGATCATGGTGCCCGCCTACATCGTCGGCACCGCCCGCGTCATCGCCTACAAGCCCGACGAGTACGGCGACCTGCTGGTCAACTACCTCTGGATCCAGATCGTCCTGCTCGGGTTCGGCATGTTCCTGCTGGCCTGCATCATCTGGGGCCCGAAGCACTGGGGCCTCAACCGGTTCCTGGCCTCCAAGGAGATGGTCGCGGCCGGCCTGCTCACCTACGGCATCTACCTGTGGCACCCGGTGGTGCTCTCGCTCCTCCACCAGCACGCCGACGACCTGTCGTTCTACGCCGCGGTCACCGTCACGCTGCTCGGCTCGGCCGTGCTGGCCCTCATCACCTACCGCCTCGTCGAGCTGCCCCTGTCCCGCCAGCGCAAGCGGCTCCGAGACGACGGCGCGCCGGCGCCCGCCACGCGCCGGTGACCGCGACCACCTCGCCGAACCCCGCACCCGCCTTCGAGGGAGACAACCCGAGCGTCCGATCGGCCGGGGCGTGGTGCGCGCCCATCACCGGGTACCGCGGCATCGCGGCGATCCTCGTGGTCGTCGGCCACAGCTTCATGGCGTCGCGGATCTACCCGTTCACGTCGATCATCCACTGCATCGGGCTGATCGTCCCCACGTTCTTCGTGGTGTCGGCCTACGCCCTGTACCGGCCGTTCCTCGTGGCCGACGTCGCCGGGAGGCCGCTGCCCTCGTCGAAGCGCTTCTGGTGGAAGCGGTTCCTGCGGATCTACCCGCTGTACTTCGTGGCGCTCACCAGCTACCTGATCCTGCTGCCCGGCGTGCGGCCGGCCAGCGGGTCGACGCTCGACTACATCAAGCTCTACACGTTCCTCCAGGTCTACGACCCGGACCTGTCGACGTTCAGCGGCATCCCGGCCGCCTGGTTCCTCTGCGACGAGGTCGCGTTCTACCTGTTCCTGCCGTTGCTGGTGATCAGCGCGCAGGCCATCGCCCGTTGGGGGCGGGGCCGGACGGTGTCGGCCAAGCGGCGGCTCCAGGGCCACGTCCGCCTCGCCATCGGGATGATCGTCGTGGGCATGGTGGCCCGCACCTACCTGGTGATCAACGAGGTCCCGGCGGCGACCTCGCTGCCCATCAGCAACCTCGACTACTACGGCTTCGGCATCCTGCTCGCCGCGGCCAGCGTGGCCGAGCGGCGCAACCAGCGCCTCCCCAACTTCGTCGAGGGCATCCGCAACCGCCCGTGGCTCGCCCCGGCCGCCCTCGTCATCGGGCTCGCAGCCATGAACGTCGTGGCCCGCCACCCCGGGCAGTCGTTCTCGCCCAGGGAGGACATCGGCCGGTACGCCCTCTACACGTTGATGGTCGTCCCGCTCATGATCGTGATGGTCCTGGGCGACCAGCACCGCGGGTGGGTCGGCAAGCTGGGCTCGTCGAAGTGGACCTGGCTGGCGATGCTGTCGCTCCACGTCTACCTCTGGCACCAGCTGTTCCTCGGCGTGTTCGACCGCTACGTCACCAGGATCGACAGCGTCCCGCACCTCGGCCCGCGGTTCACGACCGGGGCCGCCATCGCCGCGGCCGCCGGCATCGTCACGCTCACCTGGTCGGCACTGACCCGGCCGGTGCTCGACCTGCCCTACCGGCGCTGGAGCGACTCCGTCCCGCGCCCGGCCAGCGCGCCGCCGCTGCTGCCGTCGTGGGGCCGGCCGGTCGCGCTCGGCCTGGTGCTCGCCCTCATCGCCGGCGGCGCGGTGGTCGCCCTCGAGTTCGGCGGCTCGCCGCTCCAGGCCCAGGGCGGCGTGACCATCGTGCAGGTCACCGACGCCGAGCCCGGCGACACGCTCGTGCTCGAGCGCAGCGGCTCGAAGCTCGACGAGAAGACCGCCGACGCCCAGGGCGCCACCGTGTTCCGCGACCTCGACCCGGCCACCTACACCGTCGCCCAGCGCCGGTCGGGCCGGCTCGTGGTGGAGCGCGACGCCACCGTCACCGGCGTCGACGACCACCCGGACCCGTCGCTGTACACGAGCCAGCAGCTCCACCCCGGCACCAACATGATCGAGATGCGCGACGGCACCACGCTCGCCGCGTACGTGACGCTGCCCGGGCCCGAGAGTGAAGGCCCCTACCCCACGGTCGTCGAGAACTCCGCCTACCGCATCGGCGACCCCGGCACGGTCAGCACCGAGACCGCCGCGGGCGGCACGGAGGAGATCCAGGGCACCCAGCCGGCCACCGCCGTCGCCCGGGCCCTCGGGTACGCCACGGTCGGCGTCAACGTGCGGGGCACCGGCTGCTCCGGCGGCGGCTTCGACCTGTTCGGCGACGCCCAGGCCGCCGACGGCTACGACGTCGTCGAGACCGTGGCCGCGCAGCCGTGGGTGGCCGGTCACGAGGTCGGCCTCGTCGGGTTCTCCTACGGCGGGCTCTCCGCCCTCCAGGTGGCGGCCACCCAGCCGCCGTCGCTCAGCAGCGTCGTCGCCCTCAGCGTGTACGGCGACGCCTGGCAGGCGCTGCACCCCGGCGGCCTCGACAACGCCGGCTTCCCGGTCGGCTGGCTCCGGGACCTCCAGGCCGATGCCGAGCCGGCCGGCGCGGAGTGGATCAGCCAGCGCATCGCCGGCGGCGACGACGCCTGCGCCGCGAACCAGGCGCTCCACGGCCAACAGACCGACATGGCCGACCGGTACCTCGGAGCCGTGCCCGACGACGGCCGGTTCGGCCCGCTCTCGCCCACCACCTGGGCGCGCGACGTCGACGTCCCGGTCCTGGTGTCGAGCCAGTTCCAGGACACGACCCTGGGCGCCGACCTCGCCGAGAACTTCACCGCCTTCCACGACGCACCCGTCGCCCGGCTCGTGCTCGGCAACGGCACCCACGGCGACGGCATCGCCCCGCAGGTGCTCTCCCGGGTCAGCGACTTCCTCGGCCTGTACGTGGCCGACGTCATCCCCGAGCCGCTCGACACCGAGTCGCTGCTCGAGGAGACCCGCCCGGACGTCGACCCGGACCTCGTCCCCGCCGGGCCCCGCCCGTCGCTCGACCTCCAGGCGTTCGACGACGTCGAGGCTGCCCGCACGGCCTACGCCGCCGAGCCGCCGATCGAGGTGCTGTGGGAGGCCGGCGGCGCCGATCCCGAACAGGCCGCGGTCGCCCGCTGGGCCACCACCGCCACCACCTGGCCGCCGAAGGGCACCGACGCCCAGACCCTCTACCTCGGTCCGGGCGGCCAGCTGGTCGGCACCGAGCCCGGTGCCGCCCCCGCCGCCCAGCTGACCACCAGCGTGGCGGCGGCCTCGGTCCCGTACTCCACCGAGGGCAGCGACCTCGTGAACAACGAGTTCTCCGGCTGGGACCAGCCCGATCCCGCGCACCACGCCGCCTGGCGGTCGGCCCCGTTCACCGAGGACACCGCCCTCGCCGGCACGGCCGGCCTGGACCTCTGGGTCCGCACCGACACCGCCGACGTCGACCTCCAGGCGCTGCTCCTCGAGGTCAGCGATCGGGGCGACGAGACCCTCATCCAGACCGGCTGGCAGCGCGGCAGCTACCGCACCCTCGAGAGCGGGTCGACCCCGCTGCGCCCCATCGTCGAGTTCGACCCCGATGCCAACGCCCCGATCCAACCGGGCACGTGGACGAGGGTGCACCTCCGGTTCTCGTCGTTCGCCCACGTCCTGCGGGCCGGATCGAGCCTGAGGCTGCTCGTCGGCACCCCGGGCGCGGCCCAGGTCCAGTGGTCGTTCAGCCCGCCGCCCGAAGGCGCGGCCGACGTCGAGATCGGCCAGGGCGGCGACCAGGCCTCGGCCCTCGTGATCCCCGTGTCGTCGGCCGACATCGAGCCGGGCCAGCCCAGCTGCGGTGCCCTCCGCGGCCAGCCCTGCCGCCCGTACGAACCGTTCGACAACGCCGAGCGCGCCCCGGACGCCTCGTGATCGATCCGCACGACCTGCCCGCCCTCGGGGTGGTGCTGCCGCGCGTGACGGCCGCGACGGTCGCCGCCCAGGCGGCCGAGGCCGAGTCCGCCGGCGCGGGCGCCATCTGGCTCACCGACCACCTCTTCTGGCACGAGCCCACCATCGACGTGGTGACGGCGCTGCCGCTCGCCCTCGCCGCCACGGAGCGGTGCATCGTGGGCCCCGGCGTCCTCCAGCTGCCCCTGCGCGCCACGGCCGCCACCGCCAAGTCGATGGCGTTCCTGGACGCGCTCGCCCCCGGGCGGGTCGTCGTGGGCGTGGGCGTCGGCGAGCACGAGGCCGAGTACGAGGCCGCCGGGCTCGCCGACCGCTACCACCGGCGCGGCCGCCTGCTCGATGCGGCGATCGACGACCTGCGCGCGGGCTGGCGCCGCGAGGGCGACCTGGCGATGGCCCCGAGCCGCGCCCTGCCCATCTGGGTCGGCGGCCGCAGCGAGCCCGCCCGCCGCCGCGCCGCCGTCCGCGGCGATGGCTGGTTCCCGCACCTGTGCCGACCGAGCTGGTTCGCCGGGCAGGCGGCGCTGCTCGACCAGGACCTCGAGGTGGCAGGCCGGGCCGGCGCGCCGTTCGCCCGCGCCGCCGTCGTGGCCGTGTCCGTCGACGGCGTCGAGCCCGACGTCGACCCCCTCGGCTGGCTGGGTTCGCTCTACCGGCTCCCGCCCCGCGTCTTCGGCCGCGTGCTCGTCACCGGGTCGCCCGACGAGGTCGCCACGGAGCTGCACCGGTTCCGGGAGGCCGGAGCCCACCACGTGGCGGCCATGGTGGCGGGCGACCGGCCCGCCGAGCACCTCGCCGCCCTCGCGCCGCTCCTCGGCTGACTGTCCCGAGCGGGAGCCGACCGGCCAGCGGGTCAGGCGTGCAGCGCGGCCTCGATCGCCCGCGCCGCGGCGACCACGTCGGCACCGAACCGGGAACCGGGGTCGGCACCGAGCCGCCCGAGCGGGCCCGAGATGCCCACCGCGGCCACGACCGCATCGTCGACGACGACCGGGGCGCTCACCGACGCCACCCCGGGGGCTCGCTCCTCGACGCTCGCCGTCCACGCATCCGGGTCGGGCTCGCCGGCGAGGATCCGACCCGCAGACCCGACCCCGAGCGGGAGGCGGGCCCCTTCGGGGACGATCGTGCGCAGCTCGTGGGCCGACTCCAGGGACACGGTGCACACCCGGTCGCCGCCCTCGCGCACGTACAGCTGCACGCTCTCGCCGGTGGCCGATCGCAGCGCCTCGAGCGCCGGCCGCGCCGCCTCGGCGAGCGGCCAGTCGGCGGCCGCCGCCCGCCCGAGCTCCACCAGGCGCCGACCCAGCAGGTAGCGGCCGTCGTCGCTGCGACGCAGGAGGGCATGGGCCTCGAGCGCGCCGGCCAGCCGGTGCGCCGTCGCCTTGGAGAAGCCGGTGGCGGCCACGAGCTGGCCGAGGCTGCGCGGGCCGTCGGCCGCCGCGACCGCGCCCAGCACCGCAACGGACTTGTCGAGGACGCCGACGCCGCTTATCGTGTGTTCCATTAGTTGACATTGTTGTCTCAGATGTTGAGACGACGCAAGTAGCGAAGCACACAGCGAACCGAGAGCACGATGACCGCACCCAAGACCCTGAGCCAGAAGGTCTGGGACGCCCACGTGGTGTCCCAGTCCCCCGGAGAGCCGGACCTGCTCTTCATCGACCTCCACCTCGTCCACGAGGTCACCAGCCCGCAGGCGTTCGACGGCCTCCGCATGGCGGGCCGCGGCGTGCGCCACCCGGAGCTCACGATCGCCACCGAGGACCACAACGTCCCCACCGAGAACACCAACCTCGAGATCGCCGACCCGATCTCGCGCAAGCAGGTCCAGACGCTGCGCAACAACTGCGCCGAGTTCGGCATCACGCTGCACCCGATGAACACGCCCGGCCAGGGCATCGTCCACATCATCGGCCCGGAGCAGGGCCTCACCCTGCCGGGCATGACCGTGGTCTGCGGCGACTCCCACACCTCCACCCACGGCGCGTTCGGCGCGCTGGCCTTCGGCATCGGCACCAGCGAGGTCGAGCACGTCCTCGCCACCCAGACGCTGCCCCAGGCTGCGGCCAAGACCCTCGCCATCAACGTCGACGGCGAACTGCCCCTCGGCAGCACCGCCAAGGACATCATCCTCGCCATCCTCGGCCGCATCGGCACGGGCGGCGGCATCGGCCACATCGCCGAGTACCGCGGGTCGGCCATTCGGGCGCTGTCCATGGAAGGCCGCATGACGGTCTGCAACATGTCGATCGAGGCCGGTGCCAAGGCCGGGCTCATCGCCCCCGACCAGGTCACCTTCGACTACCTCGAAGGCCGCGACCACGCGCCCGCGGGCGCCGCCTGGGACGAGGCCGTCGCCTACTGGAGGACCCTCCCCACCGACGAAGGGGCGACCTTCGACAAGGAGGTCACCCTCGACGCCGCCGAGATCTTCCCCCACGTCTCCTGGGGCACGAACCCGGGCCAGGTGGCGCCGATCACGGCGTCGGTCCCGGACCCGAGCAGCTTCGACGACCCCACCGAGCGCAACGCCGCCGAGCGGGCCCTCGAGTACATGGGCCTCCAGGCCGGCCAGCCCCTCAAGGAGGTGGCCGTCGACACCGTCTTCATCGGCTCGTGCACCAACGGCCGCATCGAGGACCTGCGCGCGGTGGCCGAGGTCGCCAAGGGCCGCAAGGTCTCGTCGGGCATGCGCACCCTCGTGGTGCCCGGCTCCTGGCGGGTCAAGGAGCAGGCCGAGGCCGAGGGCATCGACCAGGTGCTCACCGAGGCCGGCTTCGACTGGCGCGACCCGGGCTGCTCGATGTGCCTCGCCATGAACCCCGACAAGCTGGCACCGGGCGAGCGCTCGGCCTCCACCAGCAACCGCAACTTCGAGGGCCGGCAGGGCCGAGGCGGGCGCACCCACCTCGTCTCCCCCGCCGTCGCCGCCGCCACGGCCATCGCCGGCCACTTCGCCACCCCCGAGGACCTCTGATCATGGAAGCTGTTCGTATCGTCACGGGGACCGCGGTCCCGCTCGATCGGTCCGACGTGGACACCGATCAGATCATCCCCTCCGACTGGCTCAAGCAGGTCGAGCGCACCGGGTTCGAGAAGGGCCTCTTCTCGGAGTGGCGCGACGACCGGGACTTCGTCCTCAACCAGGAGCAGTACGTCGGCGCCTCCATCCTGATCGGCGGCCCCAACTTCGGCACCGGCTCGTCCCGCGAGCACGCCGTGTGGGCCATCCAGCAGTACGGCTTCAAGGCCGTCGTCTCGCCCCGCTTCGGCGACATCTTCCGGAACAACTCCACCAAGAACGGGCTCATCCCGGTCGTGGTGGCGCCCGAGGTCGGCGAGCAGCTCCTGCGGGCGGTCGAGGCCGACCCGACGCTCGAGATCACGATCGACGTCGAGCGCCGCACGCTCGAAGCTCCGGCCATCGGCCTCACGGTCGAGTTCCCGCTCGATGCCGCGGTGCAGCACCGGTTCCTCGAAGGCCTCGACGACATCGGCCTGACCCTGCGCCAGGGCGACGCCATCACCAGCTACGAGGCGACCCGCGCCGGCTGGTTCCCCACCACGCGGTAGTCGGACGGCCACCCGTTCGGGTGGCCGCTGGTACGGTGCGCTCGTGGGGGGCACCGGGCGACGACGATGGCACTTCGCGCTGCTCGGCGCCGCCGTCGCGCTCCAGGCGTGGGCCGCGATCTCCCGTCGGTGGATGCAGGAAGACGGCTTCATCAACATCCGCGTGGCCCAGCAGGTCCTCGCGGGCAACGGGCCCGTCTTCAACGCAGGCGAGCGGGTCGAGGCGTTCACCAGCCCGCTCTGGATCGCCCTGCTCGTCGTCCTGCGCACGCTGACGGGCGGCCTCGTGGCCTACGAGTCGCTCGCGGTCGGAGCGGGGATCGTCCTGTCGGTCGGCGGCACCGCCGCGATGCTCGCCGGCGCGGTGTGGCTGTGGACACCGCGCCGGGCCCGCCCGGACCGGGCCTGGTGGGTGCCCGTCGGCATCCTCGTGCCGCTCGCCGTGGCACCGTTCTGGGACTTCTCCACGTCGGGGCTGGAGACGTCGCTGTCATGGGCGTGGCTCGGCGCCTCCTTCGCCACGGTGTGCGCCGCGCTCCGCTCCGAGCCGGACCGTCCGCCGCGCTGGCTCCTCGGCCGCTACGTGCTGATCGGCCTCGGCCCGCTCGTCCGCCCGGAGCTCGCGATCTACGCGGTGGCCCTCGGCGCGCTGCTGCTGCTCCTGGTGAGCCGCCCGACGGGATCGGAGGAGGGCCGCCGCTGGTGGTGGGTCCGGCCGGTGCTCGCCTGGGCGGCGATCCCCTTCGCCTACCAGCTGTTCCGGATGGGCTACTACGCCGCCGTCGTCCCCAACACGGCCCTCGCGAAGGACGCCGGGAGCGGGACCTGGGACCGGGGCGTCACCTACCTCGACAACTTCGCCGGCACCTACCGGCTCGCGATCCCCGCCATCGTCCTGGTGGCCCTCCTCGTGCTCCGGCCCCGTCCGCAGCGGGCCCAGCGGCAGGTCCTCGCCACCCTCGTCGGCGCCGCGCTGCTCCACGCCCTCTACGTCGTCTGGGTCGGCGGCGACTACATGCACGGGCGGTTCTGGATCGTCCCGACGCTCGCGCTCGTGGCCCCGCTGGCCGCCCTGCCCTACGTGCCGGCCCAGGCTCGGTCGGACCGCCGCCAGCTCGCCGCGCCAGGTGCGGCAGCACTGCTGGCGATCTGGGGCCTGGTGGCCATGGGCGCGCACCCGCCCAGGATCGACGGCGGCGGGGCGATCGACGACCAGCGGGCCCTCGTCGTCGGCTTCACGGGCAACCAGCACCCCGTCGCGCTCGACGACCAACCGGCCCCGTTCCTCGAGACCGGTGCGTTCCTCGCCGACCTCGACGGCGCCGACACCTACGTCGACGTCGCCGACCTGCTCGAGCCCGCGCCCCAGCAGCTGCCCCGGACGCCCGGCCTCGGCACCGCCACCCGCTACGACGCGATCGGCGTCTCCGGCGTGCGGGCCGGGATCGACGTCGACTTCATCGATCCGTTCGGCCTCGCCGACCCGGTCGCCGCCCGGCAACCGGCGGTCAGCACCGTGCGGGCCGGCCACGGTCACCACCTGCCCGAGCCCTGGCGCCTCGCCCGCGGCTCGGTCGTGACCGACGACCCGGCCGTCGCCGCCGCCCGACGGGCGCTCGCGTGCGGTGCCCTCGGCCAGCTGATGGACGGGGTGACGGCGCCGATGTCGCCGGGGCGGTTCCTCAGGAACGTCGTCGAGGCCCCCGCCAACACCACCCTCTCGGTCCCGCTCGACCCGATCGAGGCCGAGCAGGAGCTCTGCGGGCGCTGAGGTCTAGATGGTGGCGAGGTCCGTGGCCCCCACCTCGTCGCCGTGCAGCACCACCCGCTGGCCGTTGCGGTAGCGCCGGATCGACCAGGCGACCGCCGCAGCCCACAGCACCACGATCGAGAGGTAGGTGGCCGCCGCCGGCCCACCGGTCACGTCGAAGGCGTTCAGGATCGTGCGGGAGTTGGTCAGCACGATGAAGCCGCCCACGAGCGAGCCGAGCAGCTGCGGCGGGATGACCCGTACCAGGTACGCCGCGATCGGAGCCGCGAGCAGGCCGCCGGCGAGGAGGGCCAGGACGTAGCCGATCTTGACGCCCTCGTTGCCGATGCCGATCAGGAAGCCCATGCTCGCGGCGACCGCCACGAGGAACTCGCTCGTGTCGACCGAGCCGATCACCTTGCGGGGCTCGACCTTGCCCGACACGAGCAGGGTCGGCGTGGCCACCGGGCCCCAGCCGCCGCCGCCGGTCGCATCGATGAAGCCGGCGATCAGGCCGAGCGGGCTGAGGAACCGGGCCCGCAGCGAGGTCTTGCCCTCGGGGGTCTTGAGCGTGCCGAACGTGAAGCGGAGCAGGACGTAGACGCCGAGGCCCAGCAGGATGCCGGCCATCCACGGCTTGGCTGCGTCGCTCGACAGCCCGCTCAGGAAGGTGGCGCCGGCGAACGCGCCGACGGCGCCGGGCACGCCGAGGCGCAGCACGATCTTCCAGTCGACGTTGCCGAAGCGCCAGTGCGAAGCGCCCGAGGCCAGCGTCGTGCCGATCTCGGCGAGGTGCACCGAGGCCGAGGCGGCCGCCGGGGCGAGGCCAGCAGCGAGCATGAGCGACGACGACGTGACCCCGTAGGCCATGCCGAGCGCCCCATCGATCAGCTGGGCGAAGAAGCCCACGACAGCGAGCACGATCAACTTGCGCATTGCAGGCCTTTCCTAGCGGTTCCGTAGATATTAGGGACCTGGTTCCCAGCGTCGCAACCGGAGCGCCCGCGTCGGGGTGGCGCCGATCGCTTGTAGGGTGCGACGCCATGCGGGGATGCAAGGTGCGCAAGCTGGCCCTCCTGATCGGCATCGGGGCGCTGGTCGCGCTCCTGGTGAAGAAGCTCCGGGGCGAGCCGGCACCGCAGTTCTCCAACCACCCCACGGTGAAGGGCGGGCCGCTCCCCGACCTGGTCCCGGCCCCCACCGACCCCACGGTCCCCTCGCCCGCCGACGCCGACACCGCCCTGGTGCCGGCCCCCACCGATCCCACGGTCCCCGCCCCGGAAGCCGCTGCCGCACCGGCACCCGCACCGGCTGCGGCGCAGCCCGAGCTCGACCTGCCGCCGCTCGTCGCGGCTCCCGACGACCCCACCGTCGCCGCCGACGCCGGCACGGCCCTGGTCGCGGAGCTGACCGACCCGACGGCGCCCTCCGCGCCGGCCGCCGAGCCCGGGGCCCCGGCCGGACCGACCGAGCAGGCCTGGGTCGAGCCCGTCGACGGCGCCTGCCCCGACGGCTACCCCGTCAAGGCCAAGATCAAGAGCGGCATCTACCACCAGCCCGGCGGCCTGGCCTACGACCGCACGAACCCCGACCGCTGCTACCCCGACGCCCGCACCGCCGAAGCCGACGGCCTCCGCGCCGCCAAGCGCTGACCCCCCGGACGCGAATCAGGTCGCACGAGCCGCGTCACGCGGCTCAGACGACCCGATTCCACGCCACGAGCGCGAATCGGGTCACGCGTGCCGCGCTGGGCGGCTCAGGTGACCTGATTCGGGGTCAGGTGCCGGCGATGACGGCGACTTCGATGATGCCGTCGCAGGTGCGCAGGGCGTCGATGACCTCGGCCGGGGCCGGCTGGCTGGTGGCGATGACCATCAGGGCGCCGTCGGTGGTGGGACGACGGCCCACGTCCATGTCGGCGATGTTCACGCCGGCGTCGCCGAGGATCGTGCCGACCCGGCCGATGACGCCGGGGCGGTCGTCGTTGCGGACGACGATGAGGTTGGCGGACGGCGGGACGTCGATCGAGTGGCCGTCGATCTGCACGACCCGGGCCTCGGCCTTGAGCCCGACGAGGGTGCCGGCGATCTGGTGGCCGCCGCCGCTGATGGAGACGAGGTTGATCCAGTCGACGCTGCTGGAGGTCGACGAGTCCTTGATCTCGATGCCCTTCTCGGCGGCGAGCTGCGGAGCGTTCACGTACGAGACCGGGTCGTCGCTGATCGTCTCGAAGATGCCCTTGAGCACCGAGAGGGTGAGGATCCGGGTGTCGTAGCCGGCGAGCTCGCCCTGGTACTCGATGTCGATGGCGGCCGGGAGGCCGTCGCCCAGGCCGCCGAAGATGCGGCCGAGCTGCTCGGCGACGCCGAGGTACGGGCGGACCGTCTCGCTGGCCTCGGCGGCGGCGACGTTGACCGCGAACGGCACGAACTCGCCGGCGAGCGCCAAGCCGACCTGCTCGGCGATGGTGTCGCCGGCCTTGTCCTGCGCCTCGCGGGTGCTGGCGCCCAGGTGTGGCGCCACGACCACCGACGGCAGCTCGAAGAGCGGCGACTCGGTGGTGGGCTCCTTCTCGAACACGTCGAGGGCAGCGCCGGCGATCTGGCCGGTCTTGATGGCGTGGGCGAGGGCGGCCTCGTCGACGATGCCGCCGCGCGACACGTTGATGACCCGCAGCTCGGGCTTGGCCTTGGCGAGGAACTCGGCGCCGATGAGCCCGATCGTCTCGGGCGTCTTGGCGACGTGGAGGGTCAGGAAGTCGGCCTGGAGGGCGACCTCGTCGAGGCTCACCAGCTCGATGTTCATGGCCCGGGCGCGATCCGGGGCGATGAACGGGTCGTGGGCGATGATCCGCATGCCGAAGGCCATGGCCCGCTGGGCGACCAGCTTGCCGATGCGGCCGAGGCCGATCACGGCGAGGGTCTTGTCGGCGAGCTCCACGCCCTCCCACTTCGAGCGCTCCCACCGGCCCTCGACGAGGGCGTTGTGCGCCTGGGGGATGTTGCGGGCGTTGGCCAGCAGCAGCGCCATCGTCTGCTCGGCCGCCGAGAGGATGTTGGACTGCGGTGCATTGACGACCATGACGCCCCGGGTGGTGGCGTGGGCGACGTCGACGTTGTCGAGGCCGATGCCGGCGCGACCCACCACGACCAGGTCTGTCCCGGCATCGAGGACGTCCTTGGTGACGGTGGTGGCAGACCGGATGATCAGGGCGTGCGCGCCCTTGACCGCGCCGATCAGCTCCTCGGGAGACAGCCCGAGCTGCACGTCCACATCGTGGCCCGCCGCGCGCAGCGCGTCGAGGCCTCCATCAGCGATCTTCTCCGAAACCAGGACACGAGCCATAGGGGTCCGAGTCTGCCGGGTCGCCCGGCGGAACCGCCAATGCCCGCGTAGCCTCGGAAGCGTGTACGACGCCGATGAGCAGCCCGAGGAGAAGCCGGCCTACGACTGGGACGCCTGGGAGCGCAACCGCCTCAAGGGCGGGTACACCCGCTGGTGGCTGATCATGATGGCGGTGATGACGCTCGTGCTGACGATCCAGTTCTTCGCGAACGACGGGAAGATGTTCGGCAGCTGAGGCCGAGCCGGACCCCTCAGCCGAGGCCGACGGCGCCGTCGACGGGCTCGATCGGGTCCGCAGGGGCGAACCCGAAGACCTGCCCGTAGAACCAGAGCTCGGCCTCGAGCGCCCGCACGATGTTCTCGGCCTTGCGGAACCCGTGCTGCTCGCCGTCGAACAGCAGGTAGGCGTGCGGGATCCCCTTGGCGGCGAGGGCGTCGACGATCATCTCGGCCTGCGAGGGCGGCACGACCTCGTCCTCGCTGCCCTGGAGGACGATGAGCGGTGCCGAGAACCCGTCGGTGTGGTGGATCGGGCTGCGCTCGTCGTAGGTCGCCGCGGCTTCCGGGTAGGGGCCGACCAGCCCATCGAGGTAGCGGCTCTCGAACTTGTGGGTGTCGGCGGCCAGGGCCGACAGGTCGGCCACGCCGTAGTGGCTGGCCCCGGCCTTGAACGCGTCGTGGAAGCAGAGCGCGGCGAGCGTGGTGTAGCCGCCCGCCGAGCCGCCCCGGATGGCGAGCTGGTGGCGGTCGACGAAGCCCTCCCTCGCCAGGTGCTCCGCCGCGGTCACGGCGTCCTCGACGTCGACGATGCCCCAGGTGCCCTGCAGCAGGTCCCGGTAGGGCCGGCCGTAGCCGGTGGACCCGCCGTAGTTGACGTCGACGACGGCGAAGCCGCGGCTCGTCCAGAACTGCTTCGCCAGGGCGAGCACGTTGCGCGCCGCGGACGTGGGGCCGCCGTGGATCATCACCACGAGCGGCGGGCGCTCCTCGTCGATGGGCTCGACGTCGGGGTTCTGCGGCTCGTAGAAGAGGGCGTGGGCCTGGCGGCCGCCGGCCGAGGCGAACGTGATGTGGGTGGGCTCGGAGAACCACTCGGTGTCGAAGCCGAGGTCGCGGTGGGGCCGCAGCCGCCCGATCGCCGCGGTGGGCCAGTCGCCGTGGGGCTCGAGGACCTCGACGGCGTACGGCGACGCCTCCGAGGTGGGGGTGCCGGCCACGACGAGGGCGTCGTGCTCGGTCCCGCCCAGGACGACCTGGCTGACCTCGGAGAAGAACGTCTCGACCTCGCGCAGCCGGCCATCGGGGTCGATCAGCCCGAGGGCGTCGCCGCCGTCGCGGGTGAGCGTGACGAGGAGGTGGCCGCTGTCGAGCTCGGTCCACCACCGCAGGCCACCGACCCACAGCGGCCCGCCGACCTCGGCCTCGATGCCGCCACCGGCGATGACCGGCTCGACCGTGCCGTCGCCGGCCCGGCGCCAGGGGTTCCACCAGCCGGTCCGGTCGGTGCAGAACACGAGCGTGCCGTCCCGCAGGAAGCCAGGCTGGATCACCGACTCCGCCGGTCCACCCGCCACGACGTCGCCGCCGGCGCCGGCGCTGCCGAAGACGTACGCCGGCGCCTCCTCCCCGTCCTCGCCATCGCTGCCGACCGCGATCGTGGCGAGGCACAGCTCGGTGCCGTCCCACGGCATGCGGGGGTGGTCCCACTGGATCCACACCAGCTGGTCGCCGTGGGTGGCCGGCGAGTGGACGAAGTCCGGCCCCGACACCAGCACCACGACCCGGCTCGGGTCATCGACCGCGGACCCGTCGAGCGGCAGGGCCACGATCTCGTTCACCGCCTCCCCGTGCGCCGCGACCGCGTCGGGCTCGTGGGACTCGCGCACGCACACGATCCAGCCCGGGAACCGATCCTGGTCGAGCCAGGTCGGCTCGCTGTACCGGAAGCCCCGGGTGACCGACGGCTCCGGCGTGATGGCGACGGGCACGACCCCGCTCCCGGGGTCGACCCGGTAGAGGCGCTGGTCCGCCCAGTTGGCGAACACCACGACCCCTGCGTGCACGCCCCACGCACCGCCGCCGTACTCCATCACCGCGGTGCGGGCGTTCCAGTTGGGCCCCTCGCCCGTCGGGTCCCATGCCGGGAACAGGTCGTGGCGGTGGCCGCCCGACGACCAGCGCACGAGCTGGTAGCGGCCGCCCTCGCCGGGACGCTGCTCGTTCCACCAGACGTCGTCGCCGTCGGCCCGGATCTCGCCGACGCCGGCCGCACCCTCGACGAGCCGCGCCGCGGTGATGGGCGACGGCCAGGAACCGAACGGAAGGGTGGGCTTGTGCTCGGGCATGCCCGTCATCGTGCCATCCGCCGGCACGGGCAAGCCGCCGACCCGAGGCCGGCGTCAACCGAATGGCGGCGAAGCCTCGAGCGGCTGGGCTGCCACGACCTCCGGTGGCTGTGGTGTCTCAGCACCGATCATCTCGTTGTCGTCCATCCCTACGAGAGGATCGGGTGGGACGACCTTGAACGGCTCGAACGACGAGCCCGGGAGGTAGATCGCCGATGGCCACCCCGCCGAGGCAAGGCAAGCCGCACAAATCCTGCCCACCACCTCTCGGTCGCAGGAGGCTCCGTCGAGCTCGCGAAGCCCCTGATAGACGGGATCGTCCCCCTGGCGGTCGAGCGCAAAGACCGGGTACTCCCGTTCACGCCACACGCCCTTGAGAAGCTTGGTGCCGAGGAGCAGCAGGTCGCCAAGGTCCTGGTGGGCGACTCGCCCCGGGTCGTCCTTGGCGTCGTGGTTACAGCGCTGCATCGCCCAAGCCACCTCGACGGCGAGAGTGAAGAACCGCGCCGAGGAAACGGACACGACGCGAAAGCCGGTGTCGATGCTCGGACCGAAGTAGTCGTACTGGTACTTCGTGAGGTCGGCTTCTACCAACGCCTCCCTGTTCAAGGTCACGATTCCCTTGTCGGACTGCTGCGACACGGGGTCCCGGGGGATCGCGCACTGGCTGTCGGGCCCTGGCACCGTTGCAATGAACGCGCCGCCCTTCGTGCCCAAACCTTCGTTACCAAGGCTGTCTGCCTCGTACTTCGACATGGCATCGATCCAGATCCGCACTGCGTCGAACACGTCGCGCTCGGCGTCGACCTCACACGTGAAGATGAGCTCGTCGCCGATCGCCTTCCACAGCGTGAAGTCGAGGTCCGGACGCGCAGCCTCCACCAACTCCCCCAGGACCTGGGGAAACTCCCGGTAGAAGGAGAGGAAGGTTCGCTGCCAGCGAGCGCCCCGTTGCTTGTAGGCCGTCGAGCCGGTGATGTCGCAGGACAGGAAGAGGATCGATCGCGGCCCCTTGGCGTCGGCCATCACGCGAGGTTCAGGACCTGAGCACGAACCTCAGCCGCCGCAGGCGAGACGTCGAACACCTGGGCGAGCCGCCACTTGTCTCCGTCAGTCGCCTGGTGGGCCACGCGGAACTCGGCCTCGGGCATGAGAAGCGATGCCGCGAACACGTTTGCTTGCGTTTCGGCAAGAGATTGGCCGCCGCGTTGGAACGGTGCAAACCCCTCGAGCTGGGGATGGAGATAGTGGAGGAAGTAGTGACCCAGCTCGTGCGCGATCGTGAATCGGTCGCGGCGAGCCGACGTGAAGGACGGGAGAAAGACCACGAAGTCCGCTGCGCTTCGCACGTGCATCGACTCGCTGGAGTCGTGGTACGCCACGCGGCCGCCGAGTCGGCTCAGGAGGCCGTCGATGTCCGCACGGCCAGCGGCGTTGTAGATGCCATGGTGACGGCCGATCAGCTCGGCGTACTCACGGATCGCGTCGTAGGACAGTTGGGATGCCTGGGTCACCGTTCGGCACCCTGACGGCGGCGCGAACGAGCACCCGAGACCAAAGGATGAACCATCAGAAACCTCCGCAGTTCGAGGGTCGGACCGGATCAACCGTACGGACAGGGTATGACACTGACGGACAGGTCAACGGGACCTCCGCCGTTAGCGGGCGGCGCGGAGGCCGACGGCGTCGTGGCGCCACCACACGTCGGGGTAGACGAGGGCGCCGGTGACCCGTCCGGGACGCCCGGGGAGCGGGCGCACCTGGAAGGCAGGACCGGGGATGCGGGCCGACGGCGACCGGAAGCCCAGCGGCTCGCCGACGACGAAGCCGAGGCGGGAGTAGAAGCCGGGGTCGCCCTCGAGGAAGACGAGCGGCTCGTCCCGTCCTGCCAGCTGCTCGAGCGACTCCATCACCAGCGCGGTGCCGATGCCCTTGCTGGCGTGGTCCGGCCGGATCGACAACGGGCTGAGGACCAGCACGTCGACGAGCTCGGTGGGGTCGTCGACCCAGGCACGGGTGTAGGCGACGTGGCCGACGATCTCGCCCTCGAGCTCGGCCACGAACGACAGGCCCAGCCACGCCACCGACGTGCGGAGGTCGTCGAGCAGGGCGGCGAGGGCCTCGTCGCCGAACGCGGCAGCGACAAGCGAGCGGACGCCGGCGACGTCGTCGGGCTGCTCGGCGCGGATCGTGAGGCCGGAGCTCACTTGGCCAGGAGGTCGGCGATCCGCTGGATGCCCTCGCCCAGGTCGTCGTCGCCGAGCGCGAACGACAGGCGGGCGTAGCCCGGGGCGCTGAACGCCTCGCCCGGGACGATGGCCACCTTGGCCTCGTCGAGGATCAGGTCGGCGAGCTCCAGCGTGGTGCGGACCTCGCGGCCGAGCACCGGCCGCTGCAGGACGGCCTTGAAGCTCGGGAAGGCGTAGAACGCGCCCTCCGGCTCGAGCACCGTGACGCCGGGGATCGCCTGCAGCGCCTTGTACATGGTGATGCGGCGGCGGTCGAAGTTCTCCCGGAACCGGGCCACGTCCTCGAGGCCGCCCGACACCGCAGCGAGGGCGGCGCGCTGGGACACGTTGGCGACGTTGGACGTCTCGTGGCTCTGGAGGTTGGTGGCGGCCTTGATGATGTCGGTGGGGCCGATCATCCACCCGACCCGCCAGCCGGTCATGGCGTAGGTCTTGGCCACGCCGTTGAGCACGAGGCAGGTGTCGGCCAGCTCGGGCACGAGGACCGGCATCGAGTGGTGCTCGTTGCCGCCGTAGACCAGGTGCTCGTAGATCTCGTCGGTGATGACCCAGATGCCGTGCTCGACAGCCCAGCGGCCGATGGCCTCGATCTGCTCGCGGGGGTACACCGCGCCGGTCGGGTTCGAGGGGCTCACGAAGATGAGCGCCTTGGTCTTCGGCGTGCGGGCCTGCTCGAGCTGCTCGACCGTGACCTGGAAGCCGCTGCCCTCGTCGGTGGCGATCTCGACCACGACGCCACCGGCCCGGCGGATGGGCTCGGGGTAGGTGGTCCAGTACGGCGCCGGGAGGAGGACCTCGTCGCCCGGGTCGATGATGGTGGCGATGGCGTTGGCCACCGCGTGCTTGCCGCCGTTGGTGATGAGGACCTGGCCGGCGTCGACGTCGTACCCGCTGTCGCGCGCGGTCTTGGCGGCCACCGCCTCCTTCAGCTCGGGGAGTCCCCCGGCCGGCGTGTAACGGTGGTTCTTCGGGTCCTTGCAGGCCGCGACGGCCGCCTCGACGATGTGGTCCGGCGTCGGGAAGTCCGGCTCGCCGGCACCGAAGCCGATGACCGGCTCCCCCGCCGCCTTCAGCGCCTTGGCCTTGGCATCGACGGCCAGCGTGGCCGAGGGGGCGATGGCGGCGATGCGGTCAGAGACTCGTGAACCCATGCGGCCCATGGTGCCACGCCCCCCAACCCACCCGGAACCCCGTATCCCCGCCCCCACACCGGACTTTTCGTGATCGAGGTGCCCCTGCCCCCAACTTCACGAGAAGTTCGAGTTGGGGAGGGGTGGGTGAGACGCGAGACTCGGCGCATGGCTGCGACCCCCTCGATCACCATCCCCGCCGACCTCCTCCCCGCCGACGGCCGCTTCGGCTGCGGCCCGTCGAAGGTCCGCCCGGAGGCGCTCGAGGCGCTGGTCGCCGACGCCCCCACCTACCTCGGCACCTCGCACCGCCAGGCCCCGGTGAAGTTCATGGTCAGCCGCCTGCGCAACGCCGTGGCCGAGCTGTTCGCCCTGCCCGATGGGTACGAGGTGATCCTCGGCAACGGCGGCACCACCGTGTTCTGGGACGCCGCCGTGTTCGGGCTGGTCGAGCAGAAGAGCCAGCACCTCACGTTCGGCGAGTTCTCGTCCAAGTTCGCCGAGTGCGTCACCCGGGCCCCGTTCCTGGGCGAGCCCACGGTCATCAGCGCCCCTCCCGGTGAGGCCGCCGCGGCCGAGGCCGAGACCGGCGTGGACCTGTACGCGCTCACCCACAACGAGACCTCGACCGGCGTGGCCATGCCGATCACCCGCCCGGCCGGCGCCGACGAGGGCGCCCTCGTCGCCGTCGACGCCACCTCGGCCGCCGGCGGCCTGAAGTTCGACGCGTCCGAGACCGACGTCTACTACTTCGCCCCGCAGAAGTGCCTGGCGTCGGACGGCGGCCTCTGGATCGCAGCCGTCTCGCCCGCCGCCCAGGAGCGCATCGACCGCATCGCCAGCAGCGACCGATGGATCCCGGCATCGATCGACCTCAAGATCGCCAAGGACAACTCGCTCAAGGACCAGACGTACAACACGCCGGCCCTGGCCACGATCCACCTGGCCGTCAGCCAGATGGAGTGGATCAACACCAACGGCGGCCTCGGGATGTCGTCGGCCCGCTCGGCCAAGAGCGCGGAGATCATGTACGGCTGGGCCGAGGCGTCCGACTACGCCACGCCCTTCGTGGCCGACCCGGCGTACCGCTCGAACGTGGTCGCCACCATCGACCTCGACGACTCGGTCGAGGCCACGACGGTCTCCGCCGTGCTGCGCGCCAACGGCATCGTCGACACCGACAGCTACCGCAAGCTGGGCCGCAACCAGCTCCGCGTCGCCATGTTCCCCGCCATCGACAGCGAGGACATCGAGGCGCTGACGCGGTGCATCGACTTCGTGGTCGACGAGCTCCGCTCCGCCTGATCCGGCCCGCCGCCCGGCCCGCTCCGCAGGGGTAGGGTCCGGGCCATGCACGAACTGCGCCGCACGCCCCGTCTGCTCGCTGCCATCGTCGGCGCCCTCGGTGGTGCCGTCCTCGTCGCCGCCCCGGCCTCCGCCCACGTGGGCCAGGGCACGAACGGGTTCGACACCGGGTTCCTGCACCCGCTCACCGGCCCGGACCACCTCCTCGCGATGGTCGCCGTCGGCGTGGTCGCCGCCACCTGGCGCAGCGACCGCACCCTCTGGCTCGCTCCGGGTGCGTTCCTGCTCGGCATGGTCACCGGCGGCGTCGCCGGCATGGCTGGCGTGCCGTTCCCCGGCGCCGAGCTCCTCATCGTCACCTCGGTGATCCTGCTGGGCTTCGCCATCGCCGCCGCCGTCACCGACGGCAAGGGCTCGGCGTGGGTCCTGCCCGTGTTGGCCGCCGCCGGGCTCGCCCACGGCCACGCCCACGGCGCCGAGGCCCCGAGTGCGGCGCACCCCGCCCTCTACGTCGCCGGGTTCCTGCTCGCCACCGCCTGCGTGCACGTCGCCGGTGTCGGCGTCGGCACCGTCATCCGGGATCGTCGGCTCGCACGGGTCGGCCTCGGCGTGGCCACCGCCACCGCCGGCGCCCTCCTCCTCGTCGGCGCCTGACCCCTCGCCCGGACCTCCCGGGGCGTTCACCCTCCCCGCCCCCGTCGTCGAGCGCGACCGGCTGGTCCCGGCGGCCGGTCGCGGACCAGAACCGACGGATCCGGACCGGGCGCGCGGGCGCTGAGGCCGCTTCGCTGAGCGGTGGCACGTTCACCTCTCGTGGCCGCCAGCGCCGCGACCTGCGGCTCCGCGAGGCCAAAACGACGGATCCGCCGCACGCATCGCCCGGGGGGAGGGGTGGGCGATACTGCGACGGATCCGAAGTCCGGCGGACCGGACCAGGGCCCTACCCTACCGGGTCGGGCCGGGCTGGTTCACCCTCAGAAGGGTGATGCCAGCGTCACTTTGCGGCGGCGAAGCCCCGCTCCAGGTCAGCGATGATGTCGTCGATCGACTCGAGGCCGACGGAGAGGCGCACCAGGCCCGGATCGACACCGGTCGTGACCTGCTCCTCGACCGTCAGCTGGCTGTGCGTCGTGGATGCCGGGTGGATGGCGAGGCTCCGGACGTCGCCGATGTTGGCGACGTGGCTGTGGAGCGTGAGGCCCTCGACGAACTTCGCACCTGCCTCGCGACCGCCCGAGATGATGAACGCGGGAACCGAGCCGAAGCCCCGGCCGGCGGTGAGCGCCTTGGCCCGCTCGTGCCACGGCGAGTCCGGCAGGCCGGCGTACTGCACCCGCTCGACCTGCGGGTGCTGGGCGAGGAACTCGGCGACCTGCTGGGCGTTCTGGTTGTGGCGCTCCAGGCGGAGGCTCAGCGTCTCGAGGCCCTGGAGGAGCAGGAACGAGTTGAAGGGGCTGATGGCCGCACCGATGTCCCGCAGCAGCTGCACGCGGGCCTTGATGATGTAGGACCCGGCGCCGAGGGCCGGCCAGAACGAGAGGCCGTGGTAGCTCGGGTCGGGCTCGGTGAACCCGGGGAACTTGTCGTTCGCCGAGAAGTCGAACGAGCCGCCGTCGACGATCACGCCGCCGATCGACGTGCCGTGGCCGCCGATGAACTTCGTCGCCGAGTGCACGACGATGTCGGCACCGTGCTCGAAGGGCCGGATGAGCCACGGCGACGCGACGGTGTTGTCGACGATCAGCGGCACGCCGACCTCGAGGGCGATGGCCGAGATGGCGGCAATGTCGAGGAAGTCGTTCTTCGGGTTGCCGATGGACTCGCCGTAGAACGCCTTCGTGTTGGGCTTCACGGCTGCCCGCCACGCGTCGAGGTCGTCGGGGTCGTCGATGAACGTGACCTCGATGCCGATCTTCGGGAACGTGTAGTGGAACAGGTTGTAGGTGCCGCCGTAGAGCGAGGCGCTCGCCACGATGTGGCTGCCGGCCTCGGCCAGGTTCAAGATGGCGAGCGTCTCCGCGGCCTGCCCCGAGGCCACGGCGAGGGCGCCGGGCAGGCCCACCGCCGTGCTGGTCGCCCCTTCCAGCGCGGCGACCCGGGCCTCGACCACGCCCTGGGTCGGGTTCATGATCCGGGTGTAGATGTTGCCGATCTCGGCCAGCGCGAACAGGTCCGAGGCGTGCTGCGAGTCCCGGAACTGGTACGAGGTGGTCTGGTAGATCGGGACCGCCCGGGCTCCCGTGGCGGAGTCGGGCTCCTGGCCGGCGTGGATCTGCTGGGTCTCGAAACCCCACTCATCGTTGCTCATGCCGCCGCATGGTAGCGGCAATTCCCGACCGATCAAGTCGGATTTATCGGACCAGGTCAGGAGCCCGGACCCGCGTACCAGACCTCGAGACGCCCGATCCGGTGGGGTTGGAGGCCGGCCGCTTCGGCCTGGGCCCGCACGGCGTCGGCGACGCCGTGGGCCAGCAGCGGGACGTCGCGCGGGTCGAGGACGAGGAGGTCGAACGGCGCCGCCGGATCGGTGAAGCCGACCTGCCCGCTGGCCGCGTCGGGGAAGTACCGCTCCACCGCCTCGCCCTGGAACCGCACCGCCGTCGGCGCGATGCCGCGGGCGTCGAGCTCGGTGACGAGCCGGCCGTAGTCTCCCGGCTCGATGGTGGCCGTCCGCCACGTCGCCACCAGGCCGCTGCCCACCAGGGCCACGGCGGCGATGCCCAGCGCCGTCGCCGGCCCGGGCGCTCGGTTCCAGCGGGCGGCCACGCCACCACCGGCCCGGTCGCTCGGCGCCGCCGTCCGCTCGGCCAGCTCCACGAAGCCCATCGCCGCGACGAGCACCGTGAACGGGGCCCACAGCAGGTAGTAGTGCGGGAGGGCGACGCTCGAGAGCAGGTGGACGGCGAACAGGCTCAGCCAGATCGCGGACGCGTAGGCGATCGGCGCGCGGCGGCGGCCGGTCCACGCCCCCACGACCCCGATGGCGAGCCCGATGCAGGCAGCGGCCCCCATCCCGCGCCACTGGTAGAGCAGGTGCGCCCAGCGCGGCTGGTGGCGGGTCAGCTCCCCGTCGACGACGAGCGGGTGGCCCGTACGGGCGTGGTCGAGCTGGAAGTCCAGCAGCGTCCGCAGGTGCGGGAGCCCGTCCGAGCCGAGGACGAGCACGTAGGTCAGCGGCAGGACCACCGCTGCGAGCGCGCCCATGGCGAGCGCCGGCGCGACCACCGACCGGAACGAGCGCTGCATCCACCACCCCATCGCCACGATCGGCACCACCGCCACGAGCGCGGTCGGCTTGAACGCACCTGCGAGCCCGACCAGCAACCCGGTGGCGAGCGCGTCGGGCCAGCGGTTCTCCCGCACCCAGTTCCACCCGGTCAGCGTGGCGCCCAGGAGGGCCACGACCATGAACGGCTCCAGGTAGCCGAACCGATCGCCGCGCAGCGGCGCCACCACCGTCGACCCGACGACCAGCGCCCGTGGCAGCACCGCCCACAGCGCGGCCGCGATCAGGCCGGCCCAGCGGGAGTGCAGCCGAGCGCCCACCAGGTAGAGCAGGCCCACCGCCGCCACCGCGGCCACCGCGGGGAGCAGCCGGATCCCCGCGCGGTCCTGGCCGAGGAGCAGCTGCCCGAGGCCGAGGAACCAGCGGACGAAGAGCGGGTGGCCGTTCTCCTGCGCCCAGTCGCCACCGTCGACCGCGAGCCACGCCAAGCGCCCGTCCCAGGCCTCGTCGGTCTTCCAGTCCGCGGTGCTGAGCGCCCAGCAGGCGTTGACGACGGCGACGACCGCGACGGCGCCGCACGCCCACGGCCACCAGGACGGGGCGGGGTCAGGAGCGGCCGGGCGCGCCTCGTCGGTCACGGGGCGACCCTAAGGCAGGCCGCGGCCCGCCCCGGGCCGTCAGGCCGTCTTGGTCTTGACGGCGCGGAGCTTGCCCGCCTCGCGGTCCAGCTTGGGGAGCGCGATGCGACCGGTGCGCTGGATGTCGCTGATGCCGAACGTCCGCAGCATGTCCTCGAAGTCGTCCACCTTCGACGGGTGGCCCTCCAGGGACACCGTGAGGGCCTGCTGGTTCACGGCGAGGATCTTGCCCTCGAAGATGCGGACCAGCTCGGCGACCTGGTGGCGCTGGTCGCCGGGGCACCGGACGGTGGCGATCATCAGCTCGCGCTCGACGGAGTGCGACGGATCGAGCTCGACGATCTTCACGACGTTGATCAGCTTGTGGAGCTGCTTCACGATCTGCTCGAGCGGCGCCGAGTCGACGTCGACCACGACGGTGAGGCGGCTGAAGCGCTCGTCCTCGGTGGGTGCCACGGCCAGCGAGACGATGTTGTACGCCCGGCGGGAGAACAGGTTGACGATGCGGGCCAGCACGCCCGCCTTGTTCTCGACCAGGACGGAGAGGGTGTGGTGCTCGATGTCGGCCGCCATCAGTGCGCCTCCTGCCCCTCGCCGCGGGCCCGCTGGAACGGCGGGACCTGGACGTTCGAGTTCGACTGCCCGGCCGGGACCATCGGGAAGACCTTCTCGGCGGCATCGGTGCGGAACTCGACGACGACGGGACGGTCGTCGATGGCGTTGGCCTTGTCGATCGTCGGCTGGATGTCGTCGGGGTGCTCGACCCGGAAGGCGACGCAGCCCATGGCCTCGGCCCACTTCACGTAGTCCGGCAGGTCCGGGGACAGGTACACCTCGGAGTAGCGCTCGTCGTAGAACATCTCCTGCCACTGGCGGACCATGCCGAGGTAGGCGTTGTTCAAGATGGCGATCTTGACCGGGATGCGCTCGGCGGCCGCGGTGACCAGCTCCTGGGCGGTCATCTGGAAGCAGCCGTCGCCGTCGATGGCCCAGACCATGCGGTCGGGGCGGCCGACCTTGGCGCCGATGGCCGCCGGGACGGAGAAGCCCATGGTTCCGAGGCCGCCGGAGTTCACCCAGGTGTACGGGTGGCGGAACTTCCAGTACTGGCTGGCCCACATCTGGTGCTGGCCGACGCCGCTGGCGACGATCGTGTCCTCAGGGGCGGAGTCCCGCAGGGCCTCGAGGACCATCTGCGGCTTGAGCAGCTCGCCCTCGACCGGATCCTCGTAGGCCAGCGGGTAGGTCTCCTGCCAGCCCGAGAGCGTGGAGCGCCACGGGGTGATGTCCGGCTTGGCCGCGCCCTTCGCCAGCTGGGCCTTGGCCTCGACGACGAGCGCCTCGATGACCAGGCGGGCATCGCCCACGATCGGCACGTCGGGCCGGCGGACCTTGCCCAGCTCGGCGGGGTCGATGTCGGCGTGGATGATCTTGGCGTGCGGCGCGAAGTTCGGGACCTTGCCCGTGACGCGGTCGTCGAAGCGGGAGCCCAGGGCGATGAGCAGGTCGCTCTCCTGCATCGACATGATCGCCGTGTAGTTGCCGTGCATGCCCGGCATGCCGAGGCACAGCTCGTGGTCGTCGGGGAACGCGCCCCGGGCCATCAGCGTGGTGACGACCGGGAACTCCAGCAGCTCGGCCAGCTCGAGGAGCGCCTCGGCGGCGCGGCCCTTGAGGATGCCGCCGCCGGCGTAGATGACCGGCCGCTCGGAGGCCAGCATCAGCTCGACGGCCTCCTTGATCTTCTTCGGGTGGCCGGTGGTGGTGGGCTTGTACCCGGGGAGGCTGGCGATGACCTCCTCGTCGGTGGGCCACACCCACTCCATGGCGCTGCGCGGGTTGGTCGGGTCGACGATGTCCTTGGGGATGTCGACGAGGACCGGGCCGGGGCGGCCGGTGGTGGCGATGTGGAACGCCTGGCGGATCGCCATCGGGACGTCCTGCGCCTCGGTCACGAGGAAGTTGTGCTTGGTGACCGACTGGGTGATGCCCGTGATGTCGGCCTCCTGGAACGCATCGGTGCCGATGGCAGCGGTGGCCACCTGGCCGGTGATGCAGACCATCGGGACCGAGTCCATGTAGGCGTCGGCGAGCGGCGTGACGATGTTGGTGGCGCCCGGACCGCTGGTCACCATGGCCACGCCGGGCTTGCCGGTGGCGTGGGCGTAGCCCTCGGCCATGTGGCCCGCACCCTGCTCGTGGCGCACGAGGATGTGGCGGATCGGCGAGTCGATGATCGGGTCGTACACCGGGAGGATGGCCCCACCGGGCAGGCCGAAGATGACCTCGACCCCTTCCATCTCCAAGCTCTTGATGAGCGCCTGGCCTCCGTTGAGCTTCATCGTGTTCCCTCTGGGATTCGTGCAGTGGTCGTGCGGGTGAGCGGGTGGGCTGGATGCGCACGCTCCCTGCAGTCTGCCCGGAGCGGAATCAGCCGGTGAAAACTGCGACGACCTCCCGTTCTGGGAGGTCGAGGGAGCGCACGCGGCGGGTGGAGACGGCGTGCGCTACGTGAGTACTACGAGGCGGTGGGCGGTCTTCAGCACGTGGGCAGTATGACGGAGCCCGCCGCACCTGGCAACCCGGTTGCCGTCAGTCGATGAGGCCGCGGGGCACGACCCAGCGCACAGGCTGGCCGGTGACCTCGGCGATGAGGTCGAAGTCGGCATCGTCGTGCACGACGGGGATGCCTGCGGCTTCCGCTGCGGCTGGGATGAGCAGGTCGGCCAGCGAGACCGCTCGGTGCTGGCCCCGCCTCGCCAGCGCCCCCTGGACCTCGATGGCTCGGTCGAAGGTCGCCTGGTGGGTGCGAACCTGTGGGAACACCTCGAGCTGGCGTCGCATCTGTTCGAGGTGGACGTGGCTCCGAGCGCTGGAGCACACCTCGTGGATGACCGGTGCGCACACGGCGACCTGTCAGCTGACGCCAACCCCCGGAGCCGGGAAGGCTCAGCGCCGGTACGGGCTGGGCGGCACGCCGACACCCGTCGATGGGAGCCGGGGATCGGGTTCTGGGCCCCCGTCCCGAGGTCCATCGGTCGCCTCGCGCTCCCGACGCCACGATCGGATGAGGAACCACAGGAGCGCGCCGGCGGGGATGCCGAGGAACGGCGCGTACGCGAGGAACGACGACACCCCGATCACCCGTCTCAGCAGCAGGCCGAGGGCCAGCAGCCCGCCGAGGACGGCCAGCGGGACCAGGGCTGCCGCGACCGATCGGGTGGTCGACGGCACCTCTCCCACCGCACGGGGCCCGGGTCCAGCCTTGCGCCGCAACGGCACGCGGAACGCCGCCACCACGATCACCGCAACGACCAGGTAGGCGACGAGCGTCTGCCTGATGACGTGATCGAGCATCTGGCCGCCCTCGTCCTCCTCGTGCATCCGGGCGGACCCGAGGACGACGAGGGCCAGCGCGGCAACCACCAGCTTGATGCGAGCCCGACGAGCCCGCGCCGCGCCGTGCGATCGGATCGCCGCGGCCTCGGCCTCGGGCGCCGCTCCGTAGACGGCCCCCATCGCGGCGGCGAGCGATGCGTCGCTGGCAACGCCGTGCTCGCCCAGGGCGGAGACCAACCCCGCCGGGTCATCGACGCGGAGGAAGAGGACGTCGACCGACGCCCCCTTGCGGCGCTCCTTCGCCGTGATCCCCAGTTGCTCCGGTGCGCCCAGCTTGAAGCGCGCGATCCGGACGGGGCGGTCCAAGACGAGCACCACGTTGGCATCCACCGCGGCGGCGACCAGCCGGAGGCCGCGCGGGGCACCGCGGTACACGGTCGCGTCGTCCTCGATCACCGTGAGGTGGACGGCCCGCCCGATCACCGCAAGGGGGACGACCAGGTCCTCCTTGAGGAGCGGGTGCTCGATGCGTGCCGACGCGCGCTCGACCACCACCGCTTGGTTCTTCCCGCCCCGAGTCCCGCTGCGGAACTCGAAGCGCTGCTCGTCTGGCCCGCCGACCGCGCTCACCTCGGCCGGGCTACTTGGTGTTGGTGATGGCGCCGGTCTCGGCGCCCTGCACGAGGCGGGCGTACTTGCCGAGGACGCCCTCGGTGTACCGCGGCGGGTTGGGCGTCCAGCCCTCGCGGCGCTTGGCGAGCTCGGCCTCGTCGACCATGAGGTCCAGCTTGAACTGGTGGACGTCGATCACGATGCGGTCGCCGTCGCGGACGAAGGCGATGGGCCCGCCGTCGACCGCCTCGGGCGCGACGTGGCCGATGCAGAAGCCCCACGTGCCGCCCGAGAAGCGACCGTCGGTGATCAGCGCGCAGTCCGACCCGCGACCAGCACCCTTGAGCGCACCGGTGATGGCGAGCATCTCGCGCATGCCGGGACCGCCCTTGGGGCCTTCGTAGCGGATGACGATCACGGTCCCGGGCTGGATCTCGCCGGCGAGGATCGCGTCCATGGCGCCGTCCTCGCCGTCGAAGACGCGGGCCGGGCCGTCGAACAGGAGCTGGTCGGCCGAGAGGCCGGCGACCTTCACGACCGAGCCCTTCGGCGCCAGGGTGCCGCTCAGGATGTTGAGCGCGCCCTCCGAGTGGATCGGGGCGTCGAGCGGGTGCACGACCACGCCGTCGGGGCGGGGCGGATCGACCTCGGCCAGGTTCTCGGCGATGGTCTTGCCGGTGACCGTGAGGCAGTCGCCGTGCAGGAGTCCGGCGTCGAGCAGCTCCTTCATCACCACCGGGACGCCGCCGATGCGGTCGAGGTCGGTCATGTGGAACTTGCCGCCCGGCTTCATGTCGGCGATGTGGGCGACCTTGGCGGCGATGCGGTTGAAGTCGTCGAGGTCGAGGGCCACGTTCGCCTCGTTGGCGATGGCGAGGAGGTGCAGCACGGCGTTGGTCGAGCCGCCGAGGGCGTTGGTGACCGCGATGGCGTTCTCGAACGCCTCCTTGGTGAGGATGTCGCGA
>DATMGQ010000365.1:0-25583 GCA_035555395.1 Acidimicrobiales bacterium | reverse complement strand
GCGAAGCCCACCGAGATGGTCGTATCCGACTGACCTCCCCACTTCCGCGGCGGCCCCCGGGCGCGCCAGGATGGCAACCGTGAAGGTCCAACTCCGGAACCCGACGCGCACGATCGACGTGCCCGGCCCCGTCAGCATCGTCGCGCTCCTGCAGCGGCTCGAACTGAACCGGGAGACCGTGCTCGTCATCCGGGGCGGCACCCTCGTGCCCGGCGACGCCATGCTCGACGACGCCGACGAGATCGAGATCCGGCCCGTCATCTCCGGAGGCGCGGCGTGAAGTGCCGCGTCTGCCGCGAACCGGCCGTCATCGACATCCGGCGCCACAACGCCAACTTCTGCGCCGACCACTTCCTGCGCCTCTGCCGGGACCAGGTGGCCCGGGCCATCAAGGACTTCGCCATGTTCGAGCCCGGCGCCCGGCTCCTCGTCGCCGTCTCCGGCGGCAAGGACAGCCTGGCGGTGTGGGACATCCTCCGGGAGCTCGGCTACGAGGCCGACGGCCTCTACATCGGGCTCGGGATCGGGGAGTACAGCGACGAGTCCGGGCGCATCACCCGGGCGTTCGCCGAGCAGCGGGGCTGGCCGCTCCAGGTCATCGACCTGCGCGAGGACTTCGACTACGACGTGCCCACCGCCGCCAAGGTCACCAAGCGGGTGCCGTGCTCGGCCTGCGGCCTCTCGAAGCGCCACCTCTTCGACCAGGCTGCGGTGGAAGGCGGGTATGACGCCGTCGTGACCGGCCACAACCTCGATGACGAGGCCGCGGTGCTGTTCGGCAACACGCTGCGCTGGCAGACCGACTACCTGGCCCGGCAGCTGCCCGTCCTGCCCGCCCGCAACGGCTTCCCCCGCAAGGTCAAGCCGCTCGTGCGGCTGGGCGAGCGGGAGATGGCGGCGTACTGCGTCCTGCGCGGCATCGACTACATCGTCGAGGAGTGCCCGATGGCGGCCGGCAACAAGCACCTCGGGTACAAGGAGGCGCTCAACGACATCGAGGCGCAGTCGCCCGGCAGCAAGCAGGCCTTCTACTTCGGCTTCCTCGACCGCGCCCAGTCCCACTTCGCCGACGCCGCGCCCACGCCCGAGCGCACCGATGCCGAGGAGCTCCGCACCTGCAGCTCGTGCGGCGCCCCGAGCAGCGGCGAGATCTGCGCCTTCTGCTTCCTCGTCCAGCGGACCGCCGGCGCCCAACCCGTCGCCCTCACCGTGAAGGGGTCTTCGTGACCGACACCGCCCTGCCCGACCGATCGCTGCGCGCCGGCGAGCGGGTGCTGCTCATCGACCGCAAGAAGCGGCGCTACCTGGTGACCCTCGAGACCGACGCCGAGTTCCACACGCACTCGGGCTTCATCCCGCACAACGAGATCATCGGGGCCGGCGAGGGCGCGGCCCTGCGCACGACCCGGGGGGCCACGTTCTCGGTCTTCCGCCCCACCCTCTCGGACTTCGTGCTCAAGATGCCGCGCGGTGCGCAGGTCATCTACCCGAAGGACCTCGGCGCGATCCTCATGCAGGCCGACATCTTCCCCGGGGCGCGGGTCCTGGAGTCCGGCGTCGGGTCGGGTGCGCTATCGATGACGCTGCTGCGCGCCGGTGCGGTGGTCACCGGCTACGAGATCCGCGAGGACTTCGCCGCCCGCGCCGTGAAGAACGTCGAGGCCTACTGCACGCCCGAGATGATGGAGCACTACTCCGTCGAGGTGCGGGACTGCTACGAGGGCATCGACGAGCTGGCGTTCGACCGCATCATCCTCGACCTCCCCGAGCCCTGGCAGGTCGTGCCCCACGCCGAGAAGGCGCTGCGGCCCGGCGGCATCCTCGTGGCCTACACGCCGGCCATCACCCAGGCCGTGCAGCTGCGCGAGCGGCTCGTCGACAGCGGCTTCGAGCTGGCGGAGACGATGGAGGTCCTCCACCGCGGCTGGAACATCGACGGCATGTCGGTCCGCCCGGACCACCGCATGGTGGCCCACACCGGCTTCCTCACCAACGCCCGCCTGCTGCCCAGCGCCTGATCATCCGATTGCCGTATCCTGCCCCGATGGCGGGGAGGGGGCAGTGGGCAGGGGCATCGGCGATGGTCGCCGCGATCGCACTGGGCGCGTGCAGCAACAGCGGCTCCGACGGCGGGACGACCACCACCTCGGAGCGCAGCGTCGCCGCCGCGTCCGCGCCGGGTGCGCTCCAGGAGCCTGGGACCGAGATCGCGGACGGCGTCCACGTCCAGGACGGATCGGCCTTGGTCGGCGTCGCGTTCCCGTCCCTCCCCATCGACGCGGGCCTGACCGACCCGAAGGGCTGGGACGCGGTCGTCGCGGTCCAAGGCGACCCGATCGAGGTCTGGGACGCCTACGCCGCCGAGCTCGGGATCGATGATGTGGCGGGAGCGAAGGACGCCTGCATCGTCCAGGCCGACCGGAAGGGTGATGGCGACGAGCCGTACGACGCCTCCGAGACCCAGCGCTTCCTCACCGAGCCGGCGCTCGACGACGAGCTCCGCCTGTGGTGCCATGCCCGCATCGGCAGCACCGAGGTGTCCATGGCGAGCGGCGTCGTCGGGTGCGTGCGCCCGAACGTGAGCGACGACCCGTGCGAGCTGCGCAGCGGCTCGTCGATGTTCATCCAGCGTGCCCGTGACGAGGGCGGCGAGTCGCTCGAGGGCGATGCCCTCGGCACCGATGACCTCCGGGTCGACCGGGCCATCCCGGACGGGGAGATCGTCCCACCCGACCTGCAGGGCACCGGACCGTCCAACCTCCCCGGCGCAGGGGAGCGCATCGACGACGGGATCGACCCCTACCTCGGCACATCGGACGAGGAGTGGGTGGCGGAGGCGGCGATCCTCCCCGACGGGGCCGAGAGCGCCGTCGCCCCGGCGATGCTGATCGACTGCAACAGCGGCCTGGTCGCCGTCGTCTCGATGCCCGAGGAGCCGGCCGACGCCGTGGCCGCCTTCGCCGCCGACGACGAGGCGTCCGACATCGAGAGCGGCGAGCTCGGGTCGCGGTCGTGGGCAACCCGGTTCTTCGACTCGGCCGGCGGCTACAAGCTCCAGATCACCGCTGTCGACGGAGACGAGCCTGGGTCGAGCTTCGTCCTGGCGACCGAGTGCGGCGACTGAGGCCAGACGCGACGAAGGGACCCGCTCGGGGTCCCTTCGCCTGCAGAACTCGAGCGCCCCGCTCGGGGCAGCAGATCAGAGCTCGATGAAGATGCACTCGCCGGGGCACTCCTCGGCGGACTCGATCGTGGCCTCTTCCTGACCGGCCGGCACGTTGGCCAGGCCCTCGGGGCCACCCGGGTCGGAGAAGATCTTGGCGCCTTCCTTGACGTAGGCGAGGCCGTCGTCGAGGAGCGTGAACACGTCGGGCGCGATCTCTTCGCAGAGTCCGTCGCCGGTGCAGAGATCCTGGTCGATCCAGACCTTCATGTGGGTTTGCCTCTCTCGTCAGATGGAGCCGCCACGTCGGCGGCGCCCTGGCTGGTTGGGAGCGTAGCGGAAGGCTCTCGAAACCCGTGAACCCTGGCCGCGTGCGTCGGTCACGTCTCCATCGGCAGGAGCGGAGCGGGCCTGAACGTGCCCCGGGTGTTTCGCCGGTGTGAAGCCTGGGGAGCGTCCGTTGAACGCGCGAATGCACCGTGTAGCGTCCCCGCGGAGCCCCCAGAACCGCTCGGTTGCAGCAGTTCGAGGGGGCACCCCGACTCGCGAACGAGGTGGTCCCATGAGCGACGACACCGAACGACGGCTGGCCGAGCAGGCCGCCGAGCTGGACGAGCTGCGGGAGCAGGCCGCGTCGCTCGAAGACGAGGTCGTCGGCCTGCGCCGGCGCCTCCAGGACGCCCCGAAGCGGGTGCGGACGCTGGAGGAGCGCCTCCTCGAGACCAAGGGCCAGCTGTCCCAGGCGGTCACCCAGAACGAGAAGCTGACCTACACGCTGCGCGAGGCGCGCGAGCACATCGCGGCGCTGCGCGAGGAGGTCGACAAGCTGACCCAGCCGCCCGCCGCGTACGGCACCGTCCTCGGGGTCAACGAGGACGACGACACCGTCGACGTGTTCTCCGGCGGCCGCAAGATGCGGGTCGCGGCGATGCCCGACGAGCTGGGCAAGCTCCGCCGCGGCGACGAGGTCGCCCTCAACGAGTCGTTCTCGGTGATCCTGTCCCGGGCCAGCGACCGCACCGGCGAGGTCGTCACCATCAAGACCCTCATGTCCGAAGGGCGGGTGCTGGTCGTCGGCCGGGCCGACGAGGAGCGGGTGTGCGAGGTCCTCGACGAGGTCGTCGAGGAGGGGCTGCGCGTCGGCGACACGGTCCTGATGGACGGCCGCTCCGGGCTCGTCGTCGAGAAGCTCGAGCGCCCCGAGGTCGAGGAGCTCGTGCTCGAGGAGGTCCCCGACATCTCTTACGACGACGTCGGCGGCCTGGACTCCCAGATCGAGGCCATCGCCGATGCCGTCGAGCTGCCGTTCGTGCACCACGAGCTGTTCGCCGAGCACAAGCTGCCGGCCCCCAAGGGCATCTTGCTCTACGGCCCTCCCGGCTGCGGCAAGACGCTCATCGCCAAGGCGGTGGCCAACTCGCTCGCCAAGAAGGTGGCCGAGGTCTCGGGTGACGGCGCGGCCAAGAGCTACTTCCTCAACATCAAGGGCCCTGAGCTCCTCAACAAGTACGTCGGCGAGACCGAGCGCCAGATCCGCCTCGTGTTCCAGCGGGCCCGGGAGAAGTCCGAGGAGGGCTGGCCGGTCATCGTGTTCTTCGACGAGATGGACTCGATGTTCCGCACCCGCGGCACCGGCATCAGCTCCGACATGGAGTCCACGATCGTGCCGCAGCTGCTCGCCGAGATCGACGGCGTCGAGACCCTCAAGAACGTGATCGTCATCGGCGCCTCCAACCGCGAGGACCTCATCGACCCGGCCATCCTCCGACCGGGTCGCCTCGACGTGAAGATCAAGATCGAGCGGCCGAACGAGCAGGCTGCCGCGCAGATCTTCGGCCGCTACCTGACCGCCGACCTGCCGCTGAACCAGGACGAGGTCCGCGACCTCGGCGGCGGTGACCCCGACAAGTGCGTCCAGGCGATGATCGAGCGCACCGTCGAGGAGATGTACCGCGACGACGAGGACAACCAGTTCCTCGAGGTCACGTACCAGAACGGCGACAAGGAGGTCATGTACTTCAAGGACTTCGCGTCCGGCGCCATGATCGAGAACATCGTGCGGCGGGCCAAGAAGCTGGCCATCAAGCGCCTGATCAGCGAGGGGACCAGGGGCATCAAGACCCAGGACCTCATCGAGTCGATCCACCAGGAGTACAAGGAGCACGAGGACCTCCCCAACACGACCAACCCGGACGACTGGGCGAAGATCTCGGGCAAGAAGGGCGAGCGGATCGTCTACATCCGCACGCTCATCAGCCACGGTGACGAGGAGGAGCCCGCCGGCGGCCGGGCCATCGAGCGGGTCGGGACCGGGCAGTACCTGTAGGGCAGCCGCCCGCCGAGGGCGGCGGTAGGGTCGCCAGCATGGCGTTGCAGAAGGTGCTGGGGATCGAGACCGAGTACGGGATCGTGGTCCGCGGCGCAGGCGAATCCAATCCGGTCAGCGCCTCGTCGCTCCTCATCAACGCCTACGTGCAGGAGCTGGAGCGGCGCCGCCTCGCCGGCCCCAAGGTCGGCTGGGACTTCGAGGACGAGCACCCCGGCAACGACGCCCGCGGCTCCTCGGGTCCGTCGTCGCCGCCGGACGTCGAGACCCACCTGGTCAACGCCGTGCTCACCAACGGGGCCCGCTACTACGTCGACCACGCCCACCCCGAGATCTCCACGCCCGAGTGCGCCGACGCCCGTGCGGTCGTCGTGTTCGACCGGGCGGCCGAGGAGATCATCCGCCAGTCGATCATCTCGGCCAACCGGCTGCTGCCGGAGGGCCAGGAGCTGGTCGTCCACAAGAACAACTCCGACGGCAAGGGCAACTCGTACGGGTGCCACGAGAACTACCTGATGGCCCGGTCCACGCCGTTCTCCCGCATCGTCACCCACGTCACGGCCCACTTCATCACCCGCCAGCTCTTCACCGGGAGCGGCAAGGTCGGCACCGAGGCCCCGGGCCTGTCGGCCAAGGAGGTCCCGTACCAGCTCACCCAGCGGGCCGACTTCTTCGAGGCCGAGGTCGGGCTGGAGACCACGCTCAAGCGGCCGATCGTCAACACCCGCGACGAGCCCCACGCCGACGCCCAGAAGTACCGCCGGCTCCACGTCATCACCGGCGACGCCAACTGCTCGGAGACGGCCACCTTCTTGAAGGTCGGCACCACGGCGTTCGTCCTGGCCCTGGTGGAGGACGCGGCCCTGCCCCGCACGTTCTCGTTCCGCAGCCCGGTCGCCGCCATGCGCCAGGTGTCCTACGACCTCACCCTCCAGCAGCCCCTGGAGCTCACCGACGGCACCACCATCACCGCCCTCGAGGTGCAGTGGGAGCTGCTCGACCGGTCCAAGAAGTGGGCCGAGAGCCACGGCCTCGAGGCCGTCGGCGGCGACGTCGGCGGCGACGTGCTCGACGAGTGGGAAGCCGTCCTCACCGGGCTCGAACGGGACCCCATGGACCTCGCCGACCGACTCGACTGGGTCGCGAAGAAGCGGCTGCTCGAGGGCTACCAGGAGCGCCACGGCATCGGCTGGGACGACTCCCGGCTCGCCGCCCTCGCCCTGCAGTACCACGACATGCGGCCCGAGCGCTCGCTCGCCGATCGGGTCGGCCTACGTCGCCTGACCAGCGACGACGAGGTCCGCCGAGCCATGACCGACCCGCCCGAGGACACCCGGGCGTACTTCCGCGGCACCTGCCTCAAGCGGTGGGCGTCGCAGGTGGTGGCGGCCAACTGGGACTCGATCGTCTTCGACATCGGGCAATCCACGCTCCGCCGGGTCCCGATGATGGAACCGTTGCGTGGGACGCGTGCCGGCGTGGGTACCGTGTTGGACGAGAGCGCCGACCCTGCCGAGCTCCTGGCTCGGTTGAACGGCTGAGGAGGACACCTGATGGCTGAACGGGAACAGAAGCGCAAGGCCGCTCCGGCTCGCGAGACCGAAGAGGTGGTCGACACCCCGGCGACGTCGGAGACCGGCGAGAAGCTCAAGGCCGACATCGACGACCTGTTGGACGAGATCGACGAGGTCCTGGAGACCAACGCCGAGGACTTCGTCCGCTCCTACGTCCAGAAGGGCGGCGAGTAGCCGCACCGGGCTCCCAGGGCCCGGGGTCTGGGGCGTTCGCTGTTTCCCTTCGGAGCGACAACTGGCCGCATTCGGTGATGCCGAGTCTGCGGATTGTCGCTGCGAAGTGAGACAACGCAGCACCACGACCAGGCCCAGCGCCCCGGATTGTCGCTCCGAAGTGAGACAACGGAGCGCCACGACCAGGCCCAGCGCCCGGATTGTCGCTGCGAAGTGAGACAACCGAGACCCACGACCAGGGCCACGCGGTGCAGCAAGGAGCGCAACCCGGTCCGCTCTGGGCGCGTGGTTTCCACCAGGGACCCACGAGCGAGCGAGGAGCCGCCCCACCCCTGCAAGGTGCGACCGGCGAGGCAGCGAGCGGAGAAGACGAGAACGGACCCATGGTCTGGGCCGTTAGGGTCCCCCACGTGCAGATCCCCTCGTTCTCCCCGTTCGATGATCCGGGTCCGGACTTCGCCTCGCTGCTGAAGCGATCGGGACTCGCCCCGGACGCGGTCCTCGGCGACGTCGCCGCAGCGGGGGCGATCCCGCACGGGACCACGGTCGTGGCGATCCGGTTCGCCGATGGCGTCGTGATGGCCGGTGACCGGCGGGCGACCTCGGGGAACTTCATCTCGCACCGGTCCATCGAGAAGGTGTTCCCAGCGGACCGCTGGTCCGGAGTGGCCATCGCCGGTGCCGCCGGGCCGGCCATGGAGATGGTGAAGCTGTTCCAGCTCCAGCTCGAGCACTACGAGAAGGTCGAGGGCCAGGCGCTGTCGCTGGAGGGCAAGGCCAACCAGCTGTCGCAGATGGTCCGCAACCACCTGCCCGCCGCCATGCAGGGGCTCGCCGTCGTGCCGCTGTTCGCGGGCTACGACACCCGGCGCGGCGTCGGCCGGCTGTTCCAGTACGACGTCACCGGCGGCCGCTACGAGGAGAACGACTACGCCACGAGCGGCTCCGGCGGCCTGCACGCCGCCACCGTCGTGAAGCTCGAGTTCGCGGAGGGCCTCGACCGAGCGCAGACCGTGGACCTGGCCATGAAGGCGCTCATGACCGCCGCCGACGAGGACTCCGCCACCGGCGGCCCGGACCCGGTGCGCGGCATCTGGCCGGTCATCGCCACGATCGACGCCCAGGGCTTCACCCGGCTCACCGACGACGAACTAGCCGAACGCTACGCGGCCCTCACGGAAGGCCAGAGCCGATGAGCATGCCGTTCTACGTCGCACCTGAGCAGGTGATGAAGGACCGCGCCGACTACGCGCGCAAGGGCATCGCCCGCGGCCGCAGCCTGGTCGCCACGGTCTGCACCGAGGGCATCGTGATCGCCGCCGAGAACCCGTCCAGCACGCTGCGGAAGGTCTCGGAGATCTACGACCGCATCGGCTTCGCCGGGGTCGGCAAGTACAACGAGTTCGACCAGCTCCGCATCTCCGGTGTGCGCGCCGCCGACCTCAAGGGCTACTCGTTCAGCCGCGAGGACGTCGACGCCCGCAGCCTGGCCAACCAGTACGCCCAGATCCTGGGCCAGGTCTTCACCCACGAGATGAAGCCGCTGGAGGTGGAGATCCTGGTGGCCGAGGTCGGCGCCGGCCCCGACGACGACCAGCTCTTCCACCTGCTGTACGACGGCACGGTCATCGACGAGACCGGCTCGGCCGTGCTCGGCGGCGATGCCGAGGCCGTCGCCGAGCGCCTCGCTGCGGCCCTGCCCGAGTCGCCGGGCCTCGGTGCCGCGCTCCAGGCGGCCGTGGGCGCCCTCGCCGGTCCCGACCGCACCCTCGGCTCCGCCGACCTGGAGGTTGCGCTGCTCGAGCGGGCGGCGCCGCGGCGGTGCTTCCGCCGGCTGCCCGACGACGAGGTGGCGTCGCTCCTCGGCGCCCCGGCCTGACCTGCACCGCGGTGTCGCTGCGGACGTCCTTCCAGCACTAGCGTCTGCCCGACCTTTCCCCCTTCGACCAGGAGCACTTCCATGCGCAAGCCCCTGTCCATCCTCGTGGCCGTCGCGGCCCTGAGCTTCCTCGGCGCCTGTGGCGCGTCCGGCGGCAGCGACGCCGACAAGGACACCACCACCACCACCGAGGCGGAGAAGTCCACCACCACCGAGGCCGAGGAGACCACCACGACCGAAGCCGACAGCGGCGACACGGTCGAGGTCGCCGAGTGGGCCGACTCGTTCTGCGGCAGCTTCAGCACCTGGCTCGATGAGATCCAGACCGCCAGCAGCGACGTCGGCAGCGACATCACCCCCGGCGACATGGACGGCGCCAAGACCGCCATCGCCAACCTGTTCGGCTCGGCCTCCGACGCCACCCAGACCCTCATGAGCGAGATCGAGGATGCCGGCGACCCCGACATCGAGGACGGCGACCAGCTGGTCGACGACCTGATCGAGAAGTTCCAGGGCTTCGACGACGCCGCCCAGGACGCCAAGGCCGACGCCGAGGCGCTCACCACCGACGACGTCGCCGCGTTCCAGAGCGACGCCACCGAGCTCACCGACCGGTTCCAGGCCGAGGTCGAGAAGGTCGCCGACTCGTTCAGCGAGATCGACGCCAAGTACCCCTCGCCCGAGCTGAACGACGAGCTCAGCTCCGCCTGCAACTTCTGAGCACCTGCGCCGTGACCGGCGGGGGTGGTGGCGCCGCAGCCACCGCTCCCGCCGGTACGGTTGCCCCGTGGAGCGCCGCATCTTCGGGATCGAGAACGAGTACGGGGTCACCTGTACGTCCCGCGGCCAACGCCGCCTGAGCCCCGACGAGGTCGCCCGGTACCTGTTCCGGCGAGTCGTGTCGTGGGGCCGGAGCAGCAACGTCTTCCTCGCCAACGGCGCCCGGCTCTACCTCGACGTCGGCAGCCACCCCGAGTACGCCACGCCGGAGTGCGACTCGGTCCGCCAGCTCGTGATCCACGACAAGGCGGGGGAGCGGATCCTCGAGCAGCTGCTCGTGAGCGCCGAGGAGCGCCTCCAGGAGGAGGGCATCCGCGGCACGATCTACCTGTTCAAGAACAACACGGACTCGGCCGGCAACTCCTACGGCTGCCACGAGAACTACCTCACCAGCCGCCGTGACGACTTCGGCCACTACGCCGAGGTGCTCATCCCGTTCCTGGTGAGCCGCCAGATCTACGCCGGCGCCGGCAAGGTCCTGCAGACGGCCCGGGGCGCGATGTTCTCGCTCAGCCAACGGGCCGAGCACATCTGGGAGGGCGTCTCCAGCGCCACCACCCGCAGCCGCCCGATCATCAACACCCGCGACGAACCGCACGCCGATGCCGAGAAGTACCGGCGGCTGCACGTGATCGTCGGCGACTCGAACATGAGCGAGCACGCCACCTTCTTGAAGGTGGGCGCCACGTCGCTGCTGCTGCGCATGCTCGAGGAGCCCAACGTCGTCCTGCGGGACATGACCCTCGAGAACCCGATCCGGGCCATCCGCGAGATCAGCCACGACATCACCTGCACCCGGCGGGTGCGGCTCGCCAACGGCCGGGAGGTGTCGGCGCTCGACATCCAGAGCGAGTACCTCCAGCGGGCCATCCGCTACGCCGAGACGCGGGGCCTCAGCCCCGAGGAGAAGATGGCGCTCGATGCCTGGGAGCACGCCATCACCTCCATCGAACGGGACCCGCTCTCGCTCGACCGGGAAGCCGACTGGGTCATGAAGTACCACCTCATCGAGGGCTACCGGCAGCGCCACGACCTGCCGCTGTCGGACCCCAAGGTGGCGCTGATCGACCTCCAGTACCACGACATCAACCGGGACCGCGGCCTCTTCTACCGCCTCCAGGACCGTGGGATCGCCGAGCGGGTCTGCGACGACGAGGAGATCGACGTCGCCACCGACGAGCCGCCCCAGACCACCCGGGCCCGCCTCCGCGGCGAGTTCATCCGCAAGGCGAAGGAGCGCAAGCGGGACTACACGGTCGACTGGGTGCACCTGAAGCTCAACGACCAGGCCCAGCGCACGGTGCTGTGCAAGGACCCGTTCAAGGCCCACGACGAGCGGGTCGAGAAGCTGATCGCCTCCCTTTAGGCCGGCGCCGGTGCCCTCCTTCCGACACGCAACGGCCACCGAGGTCCTCGCTGAGCGCGACGGCTTCGTGCGCGTCCGCCTCGACGACGGCAGCCGCGCCTTCGCCCTCACCCAGCTCACCGGTCCGGTCGGCCCGGGCGACGAGGTCGTGGTCAACACCACCGCCGTCGAGCTGGAGCTGGGGAGCGGCGGGTGGCACGTCGTCCACTGGAACCTGACGCGCGGGCCGTGGTCCGAGCCGGGTCCGGGCCACCTGATGAAGCTCCGCTACACGAGCCTCCAGGTCGACACCGGCGCGGCAGAGGAGGACGGGGTCCCCGTCGCCCGGTCGCTGCACGGCACGCCGGTGATCGTCACCGGGGTGCACAGCCAGCTGCCCATCGCCGCCGCGGCCATCGGCGCCCTGCGCCCGGGGACGCGCACGGCCTACGTGATGACCGACGGCGCCGCGCTGCCGATGGCGATGAGCGACCAGGTCGTCGCGCTCACCGCCCTCGGGCTGCTCAGCGGCACGGTGTCGGCGGGCCATGCGTTCGGCGGCGACCTCGAGGCGCTCAACGTGCCCTCGGGGCTCGCCCTCGCCCGGCACCGCCTCGACGCCGAGGTGATCATCGTGGGGATGGGCCCCGGGATCGCCGGCACCGCGAGCGAACTGGGGTTCACCGGGCTCGAGGCCGCACCGGCGCTCGACGCGGTGGCCTGGCTCGAGGGCCGGCCGATCTACTGCCTCCGGTGCTCTGACGCCGATCCCCGTGCCCGGCACCGCGGGATCAGCCACCACAGCACCACGGTGCTCGACGCCGTCCGGTCCGAGGTCGACGTGGCGCTGCCACCGGGCATCGACGCCGCCGACGACCGCCACCGCTGGCACCCGATCCATCCCGGCGACGTGGGCCGGCTGCTCGCCGACAACGGCCTCGAGGTCACGACGATGGGCCGCGGTCCCGAGGAGGACCCGCTCTACTTCGCAGCGGCGGCTGCAGCGGGGCACCTCGCGGTGCGACTGCTGTCGGGCGGCGGTGATCCGATGCTCGCCGTCGGCTCCACCACCAGCTAGGCATGGCGCCCGTGGAGAAGATCGAGCGGCTGCTCAGCCTGATGAACGCCCTGCTGGGCGCGCCGCGCGCCATCAGCGCGGACGAGCTGCGGAGCCGGGTGCCGGGCTACCCCGACGAGGATGCGTCGTTCAAGCGGGCCTTCGAGCGGGACAAGGACGAGCTCCGTGAGATGGGCGTGCCCCTGCTGGTCGAGACCATCGCCGGATCGGATCCGCCGCTGCTCGGCTACCGGATCCGCACGCAGGACTACGAGCTGCGCGACCCGGGCCTGGAGCCCGACGAGCTCGAGGCGCTCAACCTGGCCGCGGCGGCCACCGGGCTGGCCGGGGGAGCGGGGCAGCGGGCGCTGTTCAAGCTGGGGGGCGCCGCACCCACCGCTGCGCCGCACGCCGAGCTGCCGGTCGACCCGGACCTGGTCGCCGCCTTCACGGGCGTGGCCGAGCGGCGGGTGATCGCGTTCCGCTACCACGACACCGATCGGGAGGTGCACCCGTACCGCCTCGAGTTCGTGCGGGGCCGGTGGTACCTCAACGGGTTCGACCGGGTCCGCGGCGATGACCGCTGGTTCCGCATGGGCCGCATCCAGGGCAGCATCGAGGTCACCGAGCCGGCCGGCGCGTTCGAGCGGCCCGCCGAGGCGGTGCCGGGCCTCCAGCTCGATCCCTGGGCGCTCGGCGGCCAGTCGGATCCGGTCACGGCCGAGGTGTGGTTCGACCCGGACGTGGCCCACTCGGTCCGCGCCGAGGTGCCGCCGGCGGCGATCCGCTCCGACGACCCCGACGGCCTGGTGGTCGAGCTCACGGTCACGAACCGGGACGGCTTCCGGTCCTGGCTGCTCACGTACCTGGACCGGGCCGAGGTCCTCGGGCCCGACGAGCTGCGCGCCGACCTGGTGGCCTGGCTCACCGACGTCATCGCCGAGGCGGCACCGTGAAGGCCCGGATCACCGCCACCGGGCGGCTCCAGCGCCTGCTCGCGATCCTCCAGTGGTCGGCCCAGCAGCCCGACGGCGCGCTGGTCGAGGAGCTGTGCGAGCGGTTCCACCTCAGCCCGGCCGAGCTGGTCAAGGAGCTCGACCTCGCCAACATGATCAACGCCGACTCGCCGTTCTACGACGAGATGCCCTTCGAGGTGTTCCTCGAGGAGGACCGCGTGTTCGTGCGGCTGTTCTCGTTCCGGCGCCCGATGCGGCTCACGCCGGCCGAGGGCCTGGCCCTGGTCGCGGCGGCCGACTCCCTCGTCGACGACGAGGCCGGCGAGGCCAGCCCGCTGGCCCGGGCGCTGGCCAAGCTCGCGGCGCTGCTCGGCATCGAGCCGGGGCAGGCCGTCGACGTCGACCTGGACCCCGACGGCGGCGAGACCGGCCGGCGCCTCCGCCAGGCGATCGCCGAAGACCGCCAGGTGTCGTTCGTGTACTGGACCTACGGACGTGATGCCGTGGCCCGCCGCGTGGTCGACCCGTGGGAGCTGTTCAGCGAGGGGTCCACCTGGTACCTCGCCGGTTGGGCGCACGACCCCGGGGCCACCCGCAACTTCCGCCTGGACCGCATGCAGGACCTCGTCGTCGAGGACGGCAGCCGCACCGAGCCGGCTCCGGCGTCGCTCGACCGGAGCGCACGCACGGTCGACGAGGCGCCGCAGGTGGTCCTCGACCTCGCGCCCCGGGCGTGGTGGGTGGCCGAAGCCCACCCGGTGCTCTCGGCCGAGCAGGTCGACGACCAGCGGCTCCGGGTCACGCTCGCGGTGGCCGGATCGTCGTGGCTGGAGCGGTTGCTGCTGCGCCTGGGCCCGGACGCCACCGTCGTCGAGATCGACGACGAGCTCGGCGGCCCCGACCTCGCTGCTCGTGCGGCCCAGCGGGTGCTCGCCCGGTACCAGCCCGCGGACGGTGCTCCGGGAGCGGCGCGCTAGGTTCGCTCCTCGTGACCGATGAGCCCCCCGCCGGACCGCCCACCGCCGGCGATCCGGCCCCCGACGACGGCGTCGCCCGGCGCCAGCAGCGGGAGGAGGCCGCGGCCACCGAGGTGGCGGCGGCCCACGAGGCCACCGACGAACCCACCCAGAGCCGACGGGCCAAGCGCAAGGCGGCCAAGTCCCAGACCCGCAACATGCTCGAGTGGGTGGCGGTCATCGGCGGGGCGATCATCATCGCCGTCATCGTCCGCACGTTCATCCTGCAGACGTTCTGGATCCCGTCGCCCTCGATGTCGCCGACGCTCGTCGAGAACGACCGGGTGCTGGTCAACAAGCTCGCCTACCGGTTCCACGACGTGAACCGGGGCGACGTGGTCGTCTTCGAACGGCCCGAGAACGAGCCGCCGAGCGAGATCAAGGACCTGATCAAGCGGGTGGTCGCCCTGCCGGGCGAGCACGTCTCGATCATGGACGGGAAGGTCCGCATCGACGGCCGCGTCCTCGACGAGCCGTACACCCACGGCGCCCAGACCGTCCTCGACTCGTGCCCGATCACCTACGTGCCCGGGATCGACACCGAGGAGGGGTTCGAGGTGCCCGAGGGCCACGTGCTCGTCCTCGGCGACAACCGGACCAACTCGCACGACGGGCGCTGCTTCGGCGCGATCGACGAGGACCTGATCGTGGGCCGCGCCTTCTTCCTCATGTGGCCGCCGGGCCACGCCGGCGGCCTCTGACCGCTCCGGGCCGGCGTCAGCCGAGCGTGCGGAACACGATGCCCGTGCGGGGCTTCGGATAGAAGAACGTGCTCTTGGGCGGCATCCGCTTGCCCGAGTGGGCGTTGTCCTCGATGGCGCCGACCGTGACCGGGTTGATGAGCACGGCCCAGTCCGACGCCCCGGAGGTGACGGCGGCCTGCGCCCGGTCGGTGCCGTGCTGGTAGGTGAGCTCGTGCGGGCCGGCGGCCTTGAGCGCCTCGGCCAGCCGGGCGCTGTCGAGGTCGTCGGCCTCGGGGTAGGCGGCGGGGTCGAGCGTGACCAGCACGGCGGACCCGTCGGCGCCCACGACGGCGATGGCGCCCTGGTCGCGCATGGCGAGCAGGACCCGGCCGTCGGCGACCTCCTCGGCGGTGGCGGTGCCCACCCGGGCCGAACCGGGGAGCGCGGCGAGGACCTCGGCCAGGTCCTGGTCGGCGAAGCCCTGCACCAGGCGGTGGATCGGGCGGACGGTGAGCTGCTCGTCCGACAGCTCGACCACGTAGCAGAGGGTGGCGTCGGCCTCGCGGCCCGAGCCGTCGGCCTCGCGCCGCTCGTCGCGATAGGCCAGGCTCGTCTCGTAGCGGTGGTGGCCGTCGGCGATCACGAGGGGGTGCGACCCCACGGCGCTGATGATGGCGTCGATCTGGGCCGGGTCGCTGATCCGCCAGGTCTCGTGGAGGGTGCCGTCCTCGTCGGTCCAGGACTGGAACGGCGGGCGGTCGACGTCGAGCAGGCCCGACAGGCCGTGCGCGAGCGAGAGGCCCCAGATGGCGGAGAGGTTCGCCCGGGTGCCGCGCAGCAGGTCGAGGCGGTCGCTCTTGGCCTTGGGAGTGGTGTGCTCGTGGGGGAGGATCTCGCCCTCGTCGGGGCGGCTGAGGGTGAGCGCACCGAGGACGCCCAGCGTCGCGACCGGGTTGCCCAGGTCGTCGGTGGTGGTCATGCGGTAGGCGGTGAGCTCGGGCGCGGCGTCGAGGACGAGGGCGCCCTCGTCGGTCCAGGCCTGGAGCCGGCGGCCGGCCGCGGCGTAGCGGTCGTCGCCGTCGTCCTCGGTGGGAAGGTCGATGAGCACGGCGTTGTGGGGGTTCTTGGCCACCAGCTCGGCCCGGTCCTCGGGGGACAGGACGTCGTAGGGCGGGGCGGTCACGTCCTCCGGGGCGAACCGGGCCGGGTCGTAGCGGAGGGATCGGAACGGGGAGAAGTCGGGCACCGCCCTTTGCTAGCAGGCGCGTCGGACGGGGTCGTGAGGCGCAGGCGGCGTTCCGGTGACCAGAGTGCTAACTCTTGCAAGCAAACGCTCGCGGGACTATCCTTTCCCCTCATGGCTGAGACCAACGTCCTCAAGAAGTACCTCGACGCCGGGGTGTCGTTCACCAACCTGACCCAGGCGAAGGCCGAGGCCCTCGTCAAGGAGCTCGTCAAGGTCGGCGAGGTGCAGACCGAGCAGGCCCAGGCGGCCGTCCTCGATCTCCTCGAGCGCAGCAAGAAGAACACCGAGGCGCTCATCGAGCAGATCCGCAAGGAGATCTCGGAGTCGGCCGAGAGCCTCGGGCTCGCCACCATCGCCGACATCACCCGGCTCGAGAAGCTGATCGCCTCCATCAAGATCCCGGGCGCCGGCTCGGCTGCCCCCGAGGCGCCGGCCGCCCCGGCTCCGGCCGTGAAGAAGGCCCCGGCCAAGAAGAAGGCTCCCGCCAAGAAGGCTGCCGCCAAGAAGGCGCCCGCCAAGAAGGCGGCGGCGAAGAAGGCGCCGGCCAAGAAGGCCGCCGCCAAGAAGTCGGCCAGCTGAGGCTCCCACGGCCACGCGCCGCAGGCTCGACGCCGAACTGGTCCGTCGAGGCCTGATCCCCAGCAGAGAACGGGCCCGCGAGGCCATCGAACGAGGCGAGGTCGTGGTGGCCGGGGCACCGGCCACCAAGGCCTCGCGCCTCGTCGCGCCCGACGAGCCCATCGTCGTGTCGGGCCCGCCGGCGCGCTTCGTGGGCCGGGGTGGCGAGAAGCTCGCCGGCGCTCTCGACCGGTTCGGCATCGACCTCACCGACGCCCTGGTGCTCGACGCCGGGGCCTCCACGGGCGGGTTCACCGACTGTGCGCTCCAGGCCGGCGCCCGCCGGGTGGTCGCGGTCGACGTCGGGCGCGGCCAGCTCCACCAGCGGCTGCGCGTCGACCCGCGCGTGGACGTCCACGAGCGGACGAACGTGCGGCACCTCGCGCCGGGCGACCTCGGCCCGCTCGCCGACGCCGTCGTCGCCGACCTCAGCTTCATCTCCCTGCGCACGGTCACGCCGGCGCTGCTCGGCCTCGTGCGCGACGGCGGGGACCTGATCTGGCTGGTGAAGCCGCAGTTCGAGGCCGGGCGCCAGGAGGCGTCCCGGAACCGGGGCGTGATCGCCGATCCCGAGGTGTGGCACCGCGTGCTCGGCGAGGTCGCTGGCACGCTTCGGGACCACGGAGCCGCCATCATGGGGCTGATGACCTCCCCGCTCCGTGGTGCCGATGGCAACGTCGAGTTCCTGCTGCACGGCCGCACGGCCACGCAGCAGCCCGACGGCGTCCACGTCGAGGCGCTGATCGAGGCGGTCGTCGCCGAGGCGGGCGCGTGAGCGCGGTCGGCCTCTTCGTCCACGGCGGCCGCGACGACGCCATCGCCCTCGGCCGCACCGTCGCCGCCTGGCTCACCGAGCGGGGCCACCTGGTGGTGCTCGACCCGTCGGAGTCGGACCTGGTCGGGGGCGGGCACGCCCTGGCCGACGACCACACCGACCTCGACCTGGTCGTCGCCATCGGCGGCGACGGCACCGTCCTGCGGGCGACCCGGCGCGCGGTGCCCGCCGACGCCGACGTGCTCGGCATCAACCTCGGCGAGCTCGGCTACCTGGCCGAGGTCGAGCCCGACGCCTGGGAGGCGGGCCTCGGCGCCTACTTCTCCGGCGCCCACCGGCTCGAGGAGCGGATGCTGGTCGCGTCCCGCACCCCGGCGGGCGAGCTCCCGGCCGGCCTGAACGAGGTCGTCATCGAGAAGCAGGCGCTCGGCCGCACGATCCGGCTGGGGGTGAGCATCGACGGCGGCTACTTCACCAGCTACGTCGCCGACGGCCTGATCCTGGCCACGCCCACCGGGTCCACCGCCTACTCGCTGTCGGCCCGCGGCCCCATCGTGGCGCCGTCGCACCGGGCGCTGGTCATGACGCCGGTCTCGCCGCACACCCTCTTCGACCGGTCGCTGATCCTCGAGCCCACCAGCGTGGTCGAGGTCACCGTCCTGGGCGACCGCGACGCCGCCGTGTCCATCGACGGGCAGGAGCACGGCCGCCTGGCGGTGGGCGAGACCATCAGCATCACCGGGGCCCCGGATCCGGCGCGGTTCGCCACCTTCGGGGGCCGCAACTTCCACCAGATCCTGAAGGCCAAGTTCGGGCTCAGCGACCGATGACCGGTCCCATCGCCCCTCGCGACCAGCTGGTCGAGCTGGCGGTGACCGACTTCGGGATCATCGACCACGTCCGCTTGCTCCTCGGTCCCGGCATGACCGCGCTCACGGGCGAGACCGGCGCGGGCAAGACGCTCCTGATCGGCGCCATCGACCTCCTGCTCGGCGGCCGGGCCGATCCCGCCATGGTGCGGACCGGCCGGGACGAGGCCGTGATCGAGGGGCGGTTCGTGGTCGACGGCGACGAGGTCGTGCTCACCCGGGTGGTGCCCACCGACGGGCGGTCCCGGGCGTACGTGAACGGCCGGATGGCCACCGCCACCGTGCTCGGCGAGCAGGCCCGCACGCTCATCGACCTGCACGGCCAGCACGCCCACCAGTCGCTGCTCGCGCCGGGCGTCCAGCGGGCCGCGCTCGACCAGTTCGCCGCGGTCGACCTCGACCCGCTGCGGGCCGCTCGAGCCGAGCGGCGGCGGGTCGCGGCCGCGCTCGAGGAGCTCGGCGGCGATGCAGGGGCCCGCGCCCGTGAGGCCGACCTGCTGCGGTTCCAGATCAGCGAGATCGACGCCGCCGACCTCACCGATCCCGACGAGGACGCGGCGCTCGACGAGCTCGAGGACCGCCTGGCGGACGCCGTGGCCCACCGCGAGGCCGCGTCCCGGGCCGTGGAGGCCATCGGCGCCGACGGCGCGGCGGTCGACCAGGTCGGGGCAGCGGTGGCCGACCTCGACGGGCGGGCGCCGTTCGCCGAGGTGCTCGACCGCCTGCGGGCGATCCAGGCCGAGCTCACCGACGCCGCGGCCGAGCTGCGGACCACGGGGGAGTCGATCGAGGACGACCCCGCCCGGCTGGCCGAGATCCGCGAACGCCGGCAGCTGCTCGTCGAGCTGCGGCGCAAGTACGGGAGCGCACCCCACGCCGGGAGCCCGGAAGGCGGTGCCGGCACCCTGGCCGACGTCATCGCCTACGGCGCCGATGCCGCGGCCCGGCTGGCCGAGATCGACGGTCACGACGCCCGGGCCGCCCAGCTCGACCGGGAGGGTGCGGCCGCCCGTGCCGACGAGCAGCGAGCGGCGGCGGTGGTGGGTGCCGCCCGGCGCACGGCCGCCCCGGACCTGGCCACGGCGGTCGAAGGCAACCTGGCCGAGCTGGCCATGCCCAACGCCCGCTTCGCGGTGCAGGTGGGGGAGGCCGATCCCGGCGACGACGTGACGTTCACCCTGGCCGCCAACCCCGGCTCCGCCCCGGGCCCGCTGGCCAAGGTGGCGTCGGGCGGCGAGCTGGCCCGGGCGATGCTCGCCCTGCGGCTGGTGCTCAGCGTGGCGCCCCCGGTCCTCGTCTTCGACGAGGTCGACGCCGGCATCGGCGGAGCCGCCGCCCTCGCCGTCGGCCGTTCGCTCGCGGCGCTCGGGGCCGACCACCAGGTCCTCGTCGTGACCCACCTGCCCCAGGTCGCCGCGTTCGCCGACCACCAGGTCCACGTGGTCAAGGCGGTGGCCGACGGCACCACCGTGGCCAGCGCGTCGCCCCTGGCCGAGGACGACCGCGTGATCGAGCTCTCCCGGATGCTCTCGGGCACGCCCGACAGCGAGCGGGTCCAGGAGGCTGCCCACGAGCTGCTGCAGCTGGCGGCGTCGGAGCGGGGTCGGTGAGGGCCCGCTGGTGAGCGCGCCCGGCCCGTCGGCGGAGGGGTCGCGTATGCTCGTCCGGGCACTTCGGTGCCCGTTCGGACCGGTCCCGGTCCTGGCAGGGACCGCTCGGTGCCTGCTCCTTGGAGCTGGTGATGGCTGACGACGAGCACGAACAGGTGGCGGCGGAGACCATCGTCGTGGACCCCCACCTCCCGGGCATCGAGCCGCCGCCGGCTCGCCCGCCGGCCGCCCCGGACGAGCCGCCGGCGCCCGCCGTCACCGGCATCGCCCGGGTCGACCGCCGCACGAAGGACCTGGCCAAGCGCCTGCTCCCCGGCGAGATCGCGGTCATCGACCACGAGGACCTGGACACGGTCGCCACCGAGAGCCTGCTCACCGCCGGCGTCGCCGCCGTGGTGAACGCGGCCGACTGCATCTCCGGTCGGTACCCGAACCCGGGGCCGCTGCTCCTGCCGGCGGCGGGCATCAGCGTGCTCGACGGCGTCGGGCGCGCCGTGATGGAGGACATCGCCGACGGTGACCTGATCACCATCGCTGGCGACGACGTGTTCGTGCAGGGCCAGGTGGTGGCGTCGGGCCACCGGCAGGACACGGCCAGCTTCGGCGCCGTCCTCGACCAGGCCCGCAGCAACATGGGCGACGAGCTCCAGCGGTTCGCCGAGAACACCCTCAGCTACATCCAGCGCGAGGGCCACCTGCTCATCGACGACCCCGACATCCCCGAGGTCCCGGTCGACTTCCGCGGTCGCCACGTCCTCGTCGTGGTCCGGGGGGTCGACTACAAGCAGGACCTCCAGCTGCTGCGCCGGAGCGGCTACCTGAAGGAGCAGAAGCCGCTGCTCATCGGCGTCGACGGCGGGGCCGACGCGATCATGGAGCTGGGCCTCACGCCCGACGTGATCATCGGCGACATGGACTCGGTCAGCGAGCGGGCCCTGCGCTGCGGCGCCGCCCTGGTGGTCCACGGCTACACCGACGGCCGGGCCCCCGGCGCCGACCTCCTCGAGCAGCTCGGCGTCGAGTACTCGGTGTTCGCGTCGGCGGGCACTTCCGAGGACATCGCCATGCTCCTGGCCTTCGAGCGGGGTGCAGCCCTGATCGTGGCGGTGGGCACCCACTCGTCGATGGTCGACTTCCTCGACAAGGGCCGCCCCGGCATGGCCTCCACGTTCCTGGTCCGCATCAAGGTGGGGGCGATCCTCGTCGACGCCAAGGGCGTGAACCGGCTCTACGACACGCGCGTGCGCGGTCGCGACCTGGTCTGGATGATCCTCGCGGCCGTCGTCACCCTGCTCATCATCGGGGCGGTGAGCGAGCCCATCCGCACCGTGGTCCGCGGCCTGTCCCTGCCGCTGCGATGACCGCCCCTCCGGGCAGAGAGGTCCCCCTCCCGCGATGATCAACATCCGCTACCACATCGTGTCGATCACGGCCGTCTTCCTGGCCCTCGGGATCGGGGTCGCCCTGGGCAGCACGTTCCTCGACCGCGCCACGGTCAACGTGCTCGACGGCCAGATCAGCAGCGCCGAGAACCGCATCAAGGCCACCAACGAGGAGAACGACCGGCTCAACCAGCAGGTCTCCCAGTCGCGCGAGCGGGACGCGGCGCTCATCTTGAACGGCAGCGAGTCCCTGCTGACCGACCAGCTGTCCGAGGTGCCGGTGCTCGTCATCGCCGCGCCGGGGGTCGACGCCGACTCGATCGACATCCTCAGCACGATCCTCCAGCGCAGCACCGCGGACTTCCGCGGCACGGTCCAGCTGTCCGACGACCTGGCGTTCACCGGCGACGTGGATGCCGACCTGGCGGCCGACCTGGGGATCAGCGGGGCCGACATCGGCGCCCTGCGCACCGGGGCCACCTCCACGATCACCGGCGCCATGCTCGCCGCCGGGACCCCGCTCACCGACAACGGCACCGAGCCCAGCGACGCCGAGCTGGCCACCACCACGACCACCGTGGCCGACGGCGCGGAGCCCACCTGCTGCACCGCCCAGCCGCCCGACGGCGACGAGCCCCGCGGCATCACCGCGCTGCGCGACCGCGGCTACCTGAAGATCAGCCCCGGCCCCGGCTACACCGAGGACGATCCGATCCTCGAGACCACCGGGTACCGCTACGTGTACCTCGGCGGGCCGGACCTCGACGAGGTCCAGAACCAGGTGCTGATGAGCATCCTCCCCGCCAGCGGTCCGGCCATGCCCGCCACGGTCATCTCCGCCAGCCAGGCGGCGCCCACCGCCGACGAGGAGCTCATCCCCACGGTGGTGGCCCGCGTCCGTGACAGCGACGACCTGCTCGCCCGCTACAACACCGTCGACAACGCCCAGACGTTCGCCGGCCTCGTCGCCACCGTGTTCACGCTCCGGGACATGGGTGCGGTCAACCCGGGCCAGTACGGCCAGGCCGACGGGGCGAGCTCGGTGCTCCCGCCCGCGCCATGACCGAGGCGCCCCGCACCGTCCGTGCGGCGGTGGGCATCGCGGTCGTCACCGCGCTCTCGCGCCTGGTCGGCTTCGCTCGGGTCCTGGTCGTCGCGGCCGTCCTCGGCACCAACTACCTCGGCAACGCCTTCCAGTCGGCCAACTCCATCTCCAACGTCGTGTTCGAGCTGGTCGCGGCGGGCGCGCTGTCCGCCGTGCTCGTCCCCGCGTTCGTCGAGCTGCTCGAGCACGGCCAGCAGCGCGACGCCGAGGACGTGGCCGGCGGGGTGCTCGGGGTCGCCGTCGGGCTGCTGGGTGGCCTCGCGCTCATCGGCGTCCTGGCTGCGCCGCTCCTGGCCCGGCTGCTCACGCTGGGCGTGCCCAGCGACATCGCCGCCGACCAGCGCGACCTCGTCGCCTTCCTGCTCGTGTTCTTCCTGCCCCAGGTCGTCCTCTACGCCGGAGGCACCGTGGCCACCGGCGTGCTGCACGCCAAGCGGCGGTTCCTGGCCGTCGCCGCGGCGCCGATGGCCAACACGGTCGTGATGGTCGGGTGCCTGCTGGCGTTCCGGGCCGCCACCGACGGCTCCTCGTCGTTCGACCTGACGCTGGGGGAGCGGCTCCTGCTCGCCGGCGCCGGCACCGGTGGCGTCATCGCCTTCACCGGCGTGCTGATGGTGGCGTGCCGGGCGACCGGCTTCCGGCTCCGGCCCCGGATGAACGGCCGAGACCCCCGGGTGGTGCGGGTGCTCCGCCAGGCCGGGTGGGGCGTCGTCCTCCACTCCTCGGCGGGCGTGCTGCTCGGCGGCGCGATCCTCGCCGGTGCCGCGGTCGAGGGCGGCGTGGTGGCCTACCAGGCGGCCTGGGTCTTCTTCCTGGCGCCGTACGCCATCTTCGCCCAGCCGATCCAGACCGCGATCCTCCCGGAGTGGGTCGTCGAGGCCCGTGACCCCACGCTGGACCGGTACGCCACCTCGGTCCGGTGGGCGATCGAGCGCATCGCCGTGCCGGTCCTCCCGCTCACCGCGGCGATGGTCGCGCTGGCCGGACCGGCGATGCGGCTGGTGTCGGTCGCCAACGCCGCGGACGGCAACGGTCCCGAGCTCTTCGCCGTCGCCCTCGCCACCCTCGCCATCGGGCTCCTGCCCTACGCCGCCTTCCTGCTGCTGGCCCGGGCGTTCTACGCGCTCAACGACAGCAAGACCCCAGGCAAGGTGGCCCTGGTGGTCGCGGCGGCGGGCGCGGCGATCATGGCCGTCGGCGCCCTGCTCACCCACGGCACCGCCCGCCTGGCCGTCATCGGCTCGGCCCACACCGTCGCCCAGGTCCTCGGCTCGGTGTTCCTGGTGGTCCTCCTGGTCCGCCGCACCGGTCGCAGCGTCGTCACCCCGGTCGTGGGCCTGCTGGCGGTGATCAGCGCGGTGGCCGGCGTGGTCATGTGGCTCGGATCGCAGGCGGTCCTCGACCGTCTCGACGGTCGCACGGGCGACCTGGCGGCCGTCGTCGCCATGGGCCTCGTGGGCGGTGTCGTCGTGGTGGGCCTGATGGCGGTGACGGGTGTCCGCCGGCGCCTGACCGAGCGACTGGTGGTCCCGAGCGAGCCGGTCGACGACGACGCCGTCCCCGCCGGAGGCTTCGCGTGAGGCGGGCGCTCGCGCTGGTCCTCGGGGCCCTGCTCCTCGCCGGCCTCGCCACCGGCTGCTCCGACGACCGGGTGACCGAGCCCGGTCCGGTCCGGCGCGTGCTGATCGTCACCGTCCCCGGGCTGACCTGGAGCGACGTCTCGCCCGAGACCACCCCGAACCTCCAGTCCCTCGTGGACCGCTCCGCCATCGGCGACGTGTCGACCCGCATCGGCACGTTCCGCCAGTCCACCACCGCCGCGTACCTCACCCTCGGCGCGGGCACCCGGTCCGTGGTCCCCGACCTGGACACCGGTGTGGCCCTCAACCCCGGCGAGGTGCACGGGGGCGTCGCGGCGTCCGAGCTGGTGCGCCGCCGCACCGGTGGGGCGGTCGAAGGGATCGCGTACATCCCGGTCGGCGCCACGATGGAGGCCAACGCGGATTCGCCCTTCGCCTCGGAGCCCGGCACGCTCGGCCAGGCCCTGGCCGACGCCGACATCCGCCGCGCCGTCATCGCCAACGCCGACGCCGCCGAGGGCTTCCCCAGCGACGCCCCGCCACCCGAGGGCGCCTACAAGCGCAGCGCGGCCACCGCGCTGATGGATCGCCACGGGGTCGTGCCCGAGGGCAACGTGGGACGGGACCTGCTGGTCGACGACCCCGCCGCGCCGTTCGGTCGCCGGCTGTCCGAGGCCGCCGTGGTGCGGACCTTCGAGGACGCCTGGTCGCAGCCGGGCCGGTCGGTGGTGCTCGTCGAGGCGTCGGACCTGTCCCGGGCTGCGGCGTACGACTCGAGAGCCGACGCCGCGCAGCAGGCGCGGCTGGAGCAGCGGGCGCTGGCGGACAGCGACGCGCTGATCGGCCGCCTGCTCGACGAGGTCGATCCCGTCACCGACGCCGTCCTGGTGCTGGCACCCACCGCGCCGGGTGGACTGGGCGTGGCGTCCCTCCAGGCGCCCGACATCGACGGCGGCATGCTGCGTTCGGCCAGCACCCGTCGCAAGGGCTACGTGTACCTCGCCGACGTGGCGCCCACCGTGCTCGAGCTGCTGGGCCAGCCCACCCCCGACGGCATCGAGGGCACGCCGATGGACGCGGTGCCGGCCCGGGGCGACCGGATCGCCCGGCTCGAGCGCCAGGCGGAGGCCGCGCAGGTGCGGGCCGACCGGCTCCCGGTGGTGGTGACCCTCGTGATCCTGGCCCTCCTGGTCCTGGTCCTCGTCGTGGCGGCGGGGGACCGCGTCCCGGCCCGGGTGCGCCGCGGCATCCGGCCGGTGTCGTTCGCCGCGCTGGGCCTCGTGCCGGGGACGTTCCTCGCCGCCCTCGTCCCCGCCACCCGGACGAGCGCGCTCGGGTACGCCCTCGTGGTTCTGGGCGCGGCGGCCGTCGTGGGCGCGATCAGCACCGTGGTCGACCGGCGCCGGCCAGGGATCGGCGCGCTCGTCGCGGTCGGCTCCGTCCTC
>DATMGQ010000364.1:0-23508 GCA_035555395.1 Acidimicrobiales bacterium | reverse complement strand
GATCTCCCGGCGGTCCGTGTTGACGATGACGTAGCCGGCCTTGTTCTCACCGAAGTAGATGGCGGGCTGGTCGACGGCGAGGGTGCCGTCGGACTTCATCGGGATGTCCTTGGCCTCGAGCACCGGCGTGCCGTTGGCGGTCTGGTCGTTGGTGGGCGCCGCCACCACGCCGTAGCCGTGCGTGTAGGTGAGGTGGGTGGCCTCCCACGAGTTCTGCTTGAGCCCGTCGAGCGCCAGGTCACGGGCGGCGATCATCACCTGCGTGGTCTTGCCGTCGATGGTGTAGCGGTCGACGTCGACGTCGTTGATCGCGTAGAAGCGCTGGATCTCCTGATCCTCCTGCAGGCGGTCCTGCATGCTCTTCGGATCCCAGAGGCGGACGTTGTCGAGCGTGCCGGCGTTGGCCGCCATGGTGTCCGCGGAGATGTCCTGGTCTCGCCAGTCCCACTCCCGTGACGTGACGTTCGCCAACCCGTAGGCCGTCTGCGTGGCCTGGATGTTGTTGGTGATGTACGGCTGCTCCATCGACGACTCGGTGGGCTCGACCCGGAACCGCTGCACGAACGCCGGCACCATGCCGCCGGCGATGACGGCCACGAGCACCCACAGGCCGACGGCCATGCCGGGCAGGACCCAGCCCCGCCGCCAGATGTTGGCGATGAACAGGCCGAACGCGAACAGCGCGATCAGCATCAGCAGGTAGATCGCCCGCAGCTCCACGTTCACGTCGGTGTAGGTGGCGCCGTCGACGGTGCCCCGCGTGGAGAACGTGAGCTCGTAGCGGCTGAGCCAGTAGCGGCCGACCTGGATCAGGGCCAGCATGCCCATCAGCACCGAGAGGTGGGCCTTGACCTGCGGCGTGACCCGGTCGAGCTGGGTGTGGAACCGGATGCCGCCGTTCACGACGTGGGCGAGCACCGTGATGATGAACACCACCACCATCGACGAGAACAGCCAGCTCGCCGCCGAGAGCAGGAAGGGCAGCTGGAAGACGTAGAAGCCGATGTCGGTGTGGAAGGTGGCATCGGTCTGGCCGAAGTCCACCCGGTTCGTGAACAGGATCCACTCGTTCCACGACGCACCCAGGCTCACACCGATGATCAGCGCCATGAACAGGGCCACGCCCAGGCGGACCAGCCACGCCCGCCGGCCGATCATCTCGTGGTACCGCTCGATCATGTCGTCGTCGCCCGACGACGGCCGGAACACCGGCGCCAGCCGCTCGGCGATCAGCAGGTTCCCCCAGCACAGGGCGAAGAACACCAGCCCGCCGATCAGCGACAGCGTCGCCTTGGTGGTGAGCACCCGGCGCCACACCGGGCTCAGCTCCAGCGAGTCGAACCACAGGTAGTCGGTGTAGAAGCCGGCGATCCCGCGGAGCGAGATCAGCAGCAGGAAGAGGATCGCGAGGAACGCCCCGAGGAAGATCCGGCCCCGCCCGGCGAACACCGAGCCCCGACCCTCCCGCGGCGACGCCGTCTGGTCGCGCCGCGGCGGTTCGGGGAGGTCCTGCTCGGGGGGCATGGGCGGCGAGCCTACCGGTCCCCTTGTCCGACTTGGCCTCGCCTCCGACGGCCGGCGAGGCGGGTCTGCGACCGGGTCAGACGGGCACCGCGAGGCACCGGCAGCCCGGGTGCGCCGGCGGGTGCAGGTCGCCCGTGGGGAACGCCTCGCCCTTGGGCACGGCGCCGGCCAGGGCGTTGTCGTCGCAGTCCGGGCACGGCGTGCCCCCGTCGTCGACCACCCACCGCGAGCCGCTGTCGGCCGCCGCCGCCTCGGCCACGCCGCGGTTGAACGCGACCAGCACGTAGTGGGCGGCCGCATCGGCGATGCGCTGGGTCTTCCACTCCCGGTAGCAGGAGCGGATCCGGTCGCTGATCTCGGCCTCGTCACCGCCGTCGTCGAAGGCGGCCTCCAGCCGGCCCCGCAGCTGGCGCACGAGGTCGGCGGCGAACTCGCCGGCAACGTCTCCCACGTCGGCGGACCGCTTCGGCGCCTCGCCGAAGAAGGCGGCCCCGGTGCGCTCGGCGACCACGAGGTCCTCGAGCGCAGCGGCGTGGTAGCGACCGAGGTGCTCGCCCTGGCTGAGCAACACCTCGTCGGCGGTGGCCTGGCCGCGGATCCGGCGGAGCCGGTCCAGCGCCTCGTTCTGCTCGTCGGACAGCACCCGCTTCAGTCGTCGGGCCAGCTGCCGCTCGAGCTCGTCGGTGGCGGCGTCACGCCGGTCGAGGACGTCGTTGTCAGCAGCGTCGGCCACCTCGGATCCCTCACCGGGCGGGGCCTCGACCACCTCGGGCGCCGGCGGGCGCTCGTCGTCGCGCTGCGCCTTCAGCTGGGCGAACATCGCCTCCACCGGGTCGCTCGCCCGCTCCGGCTCCGGGTCCGGCTCCGGGTCCGGCTCAGGCTCCGGCTCCGGCTCCGGCTCAGGCTCCGGCTCAGGCTCAGGCTCCTCGATGGCGGACTGGTCCGCCGCCTCGTCCTCGGCGGGTGCGTCCTCCGCGACGTCGTCGTCGGCCGTCGCCTCCGTCTCCTCCGCCTCCGCCTCCTCCTCCTCGGGCTCCGGGTCCGGGTCCGGGTCGGACTCGGCGAGGGCGGCCCGGTCGGCGGTGACGTCGCCGAGGCTGCGCGGGTCGACGACCGTCTCGTCGAGCGCCCGGTGCGAGGCCTCGATGCGGGCGGCGACGTCGGTGAGGGTCACCGACAGCGCATCCCGGCTGGCGGGGAGCTGGTCGAGCTGGGCCCGGGCGACGCGGCGACGGTCGGCCAGGTCCGCGATCACGCGCTCGCGGTAGGCGCGGGCCTCGTCGACCATCGCTCGGCCCTGGTCCCGGGCGGCGTCGAGGATGGCCTCGACCTCGTCGGCGGACGACGCGACGCGGGCTGCTGCGGCTTCGTCGGCCTCGGCCCGCACCCGGGCGGCGTCGTCTCGGGTGGCGACGGCGGCGTTGTCGGCCTCGGAGCGGGTGGCGGCGGCGTAGGCGTCGGCGGCCTCGCGCTCGCGGGCGGCGTAGGCGTCGACGTCGGCGCGCACCTCGGCGGCGGCGGCATCGGTGGCGGCACGCGTGTCGGCGGCGTAGGTGTCGGCGGCCTCCCGGGTGGACGCGGCGTAGGCGTCGACCTCGGTGCGGATCTCGGAGGCGGCCTCCTCGGCCTCGGCGGTGCGCTCGGCGAGCACCGTCTCGGCGGCGGCCCGCATGGCCTCGCTCTCGGTGGCGGCGGCGGCCCGCTGCTCGGCGACCTCGGCCTCGGCAGCGGAGCGGGTGGTGCTGGCGTACTCGTCGGCCGTGGAGCGCACGCCCTGGGCGTACTGGTCGGCCGCCTCGCGGGTGGCGCGGGCCTCCTCGGATGCCGTCGACGTCGTGGCCGACGCGGTCTCCTCGGCCTTGGTGCGGATGTCGGCGGCGGCCTGGCGGGCCGTCTCGAGGACCCGACCGGTCTCCTCGCCGAGGAGCTGGGTCACCTGGGCCTCGTCGAGGTCCCGGGGGTCGGTGGCGCGCCGCTCGAGCTCGGCGATCCGGCGGGCGTCCTCGGCCTGCTTCAGCTGGGCGTCGCGCACCTGCGAGGCGAGCGACACAAGGTACGCCCGGACCTCGTCGACCTCGAAACCCTTGCGGGTGCGGGTGAACGACTGGCCCGCGATCTCGTCGGGGTCGGGGACGGGACGGTCGGTCGGTTCAGCGGGCATCGACCCGATGGTACGACCGCGGCTCCGCCGATTCGGGGAGCCTCGGGCTCACTTCTGCCCGCTCGGCAGGGGGTCGCCCCCGTGGGCCTCGAGCACAGCGAGGGCTTCGTCGAGGGTGCGCACCTGCTCGATCTGGATGCGGCCGCGGCTCGTCTCCTTGGCCAGCTCGAACTCCTCCGGCGGCACCAGGAACACCTGGGCGCCCTCGCGGATGGCCGCCTCGGTCTTGTGGTCGACGCCGCCCACGGGGCCGACCGTGCCGTCGAGCTCGATCGTGCCGGTGACCGCCATGCGGTCGCCGCCGGTGAGGCTGCCGGGGGTCATCCGGTCGAGGATCGCCAGGGTGAAGGCGAGACCGGCGGACGGGCCGCCGACCTTGCCGGTGTCGATGCGGATGTCGAACGGGAAGCCGTAGTCCACCCGGTCGACGGTGGACACGCCGAGGGCGGGCACGCCGGGCTCGCCGCGCCGCTCGCCGAGGGTGGCGACGACATCTTGGGCCTTCCCGCCGCTGAGCGGGACCACCGACAGCGCCAGCTCGTCACCGGGCTTGTTGGCGGTGATGGCCGCCACCAGCTCGTCGGCGGTGCGGACCGGCTCGCCGCCGGCCTCCACCACCGTCATCCCCGGCTTCAAGACGTCGGCCGCCGGGTACGACGGGTCGACGTCCTCCAGGAACGCGCCGATGGGCGTCTTCTCGACCTCGTATCCCAGGCGCTCGAGCGCCACGACCTTGGCCTTGGCCTGGGAGTCCGTCATGAGCGCCAGGTTCAGGGCCCGGTTCTCGTCCTGGCTCTGCCGGCCGAGGTACGGCTTGGAGGGGACGACCTCCGCCTTGTCGTCCCACCAGCCCCAGAGGGCCACGATGCCGCTGGGCTCGACCTTCGACGAGACGGTCACGTACAGCAGGTCGTCGGTCGCCGCATCCTCGGTGACCGGCGGGCCGCCCGGCTTGCGCTCGACGGTCACGAGCGGTTCCACCGAGCGGGCGCTGCCCGGCTGCACCACCACGTAGGGCACGCGCATCGAGCTGACGATCACGATGGCGCCCACGAACAGGGCGAGGACCGGTCCGGTGAACCACCAGAGGCGCGACGGACGGGGCAGGGGGTTCACGGCCGGTCAGCCTGCCAGACGGGCAGGCGGCAGGTCAGTCGGCGGCGGGCTGGCCCTTGCGGCCGCCGACGTCGATGGCCGAGGCCCACAGGTCGGCGATGGTGTCGATCACCTGGGGGCTGGCCTCGAGCGGGCCGGGCACGCCGAACGACGCCGAGGTGAACACGTGCCACTCGAGCATCCCGGCGAGCGACTGGGCCACCAGGCTCGGGTCCAGGTCGCGGAACTCGCCGCGCTCCTGGTAGATCCGCAGGCGGTCGGCGAGGCCCTGGTGGAAGACGGCCCGCAGCTCCAGCCAGCTGGCGGCGATGGTCGGGCTGACGAGGATGGCCTCGAGGAGGGCCCGCCAGATCTTCCCCTGGCTCACCGCGACCTGGAGGAACCCGGCGACGCGATCACGGGCGACGTTCGGGTCGTAGAGGTGCGTCTCGGGATCCAGCTCCGTGAGGGTCTGGGCGTAGAGTTCGTCCATGGCCGTGGCCATCAGCTGGGCGAACACATCCTCCTTGTTGCGGAAGTACAGGTAGAAGGTGCCATGAGCGGTGGATGCAGCGTCGGTGATGGCGGCGACGGACGTGGCCTGGTAGCCGCGCTCGGCGAAGACCGTGCGAGCCGCCTCGAGCAGCTGGCTCTGCGTGGCCGCGGCCCGCTCTTGTCGCTTGGCACCCGGCATCTGGCTCCCCTTCCGTGACGGAGCGGAGGCTACTCGACGCCCAGCGTCGCCGTCGCCAGGCGGCGATCGCAGGCCATGTGGGTGACCCTGCGGTCCCCCGCGGCCTCCTGGCCGATCCGGACCCGTCCGTCCGGAGCGCCGCCATCGGTGCGCTGCAACGGCTCGACGCCCTCGAGGCCCCCGAACTGGCCGCGGCCCTCGCCGATCCCGACCCGGGCGTGCGGCGCCGCGCCCTCGAGCTGGTGGCCACGCTCCGTGGCCAGGGACCGGCGGCGACGGTGGCCATCGTGCCGCTGCTCGACGACCCCGACGACACCGTCGTCGAGGTGGCGGCGTGGGCGTCGGGCGAGCGGGACCCGGCCGAGCCCGGCGCGGTGGCTCGGCTGTCGGTCCTGGCCCAGGAGGCGGCCGATGCCCTGGTCCGGGAGTCGGCGGTCGCCGCCCTCGGATCCCTCGGCGATCCGGCCGGGCTCGCGGCCATCCTCGCGGGCACCCGCGACAAGGCCACGGTCCGCCGGCGGGCCGTCATCGCCCTGGCCCCGTTCGAGGGCCCCGAGGTCGACGCCGCCCTCGAGGCCGCCCGCACGGACCGCGACTGGCAGGTCCGCCAGTCCGCCGAGGACCTCACCGACCCGTAGCGCCCCGCCGGGTCCCCGAGGCCCCAGCCGCGGCTCGGAGCCCGCAGGCTCAGATCAGGCCGAGGGCGACCATCGCCTGGCTGACCTTCAGGAACCCGGCCACGTTGGCCCCCACGACGTAGTTGCCGGGCGACGCGTAGGCGTCGGCGGTCTCCTGGCAGGTGGTGTGGATGCTCGCCATGATCTGGGCGAGGCGCTCCTCGGTGTGGGCGAAGGACCACGAGTCCCGGCTCGCGTTCTGCTGCATCTCGAGCGCGGAGGTGGCCACGCCGCCGGCGTTGGCGGCCTTCCCGGGCCCGAAGGCGATCCCGGCTCCGAGGAACAGGTCGACGGCCTCGGGCGTCGACGGCATGTTGGCGCCCTCGACCACCGCGACCACGCCGTTGGCGATGAGCGTCCGGGCGTCTCGACCGGTGAGCTCGTTCTGCGTCGCGCACGGCAGCGCCACGTCGCACGGCACGTCCCAGATCGACCCGCCCGCGGTGAAGGTGGCATCGCCCCGGCGTTCGGCGTAGTCGCTGATGCGGCCGCGGTCCTGCAGCTTGATCTCCTTCAGCGCATCCAGGTCGATGCCCTTGGGGTCGACCACGTACCCCGACGAGTCGGAGCACGCGACCACCGTGCCGCCGAGCTGCTGGATCTTCTCCATGGCGAAGATCGCCACGTTCCCCGACCCGGAGACGACGCACGTCCGCCCGTCGAGGTCCAGGCCGCGGGCGTCGAGCATCCGCTCCAGGAAGTAGACGGCGCCGTAGCCCGTGGCCTCGGTGCGGACGAGGGCGCCGCCCCAGCTGGTGCCCTTGCCCGTGAGGACGCCGGACTCGTAGCGGTTGGTGATCCGCTTGTACTGCCCGAACAGGTAGCCGATCTCCCGCGTGCCCACGCCGATGTCGCCGGCGGGGACGTCGGTGTACTCGCCGATGTGGCGGTACAGCTCGGTCATGAAGCTCTGGCAGAACCGCATGATCTCGTCGTCGCTGCGGCCCTTCGGGTCGAAGTCGGCGCCGCCCTTGCCGCCGCCGATCGGCATGCCGGTGAGGGCGTTCTTGAACGTCTGCTCGAACCCGAGGAACTTGACGATGCCCGAGTTGACCGTCTCGTGGAAGCGCAGCCCGCCCTTGTAGGGGCCGAGGGCGCTGTTGAACTCGACCCGGAACCCCCGGTTGATGTGGATCTCGCCGCGGTCGTCGGCCCACGGCACCCGGAAGATGATCTGGCGCTCGGGCTCGCAGATGCGCTCGATCGTCTTGTGCTCGGCCAGCTCGGGGTGCTTGGCGAGGACCGGGCCGATCGAGGACAGGACCTCGCGCACCGCCTGGAGGAACTCGACCTCGCCGGGGTTGCGGCTCTCGACGTCGGCGTAGACCGAGGTCAGCTTCTCATCGATCACGGGGGCACCTCGTTGTCAGACAGGCGAAAGGTTCGATGGTAGGAAGCGAGCCGCCGCCGACCCGCATCCGCCGCCGCCCCGGACCGGGTGGCTCCGGGGGCGCGGCACTAGCGTCGCCCCGGTGGCAGACCTGAACGGATGGATCGAGCGCGACGTCGCCTCGGTGTGGCACGGCTTCACCCAGATGGAGGCGTACGCCGGCAACCGTCCGGTCATCGTCGAGCGGGGCGAGGGCCGGGAGCTGATCGACGTCGAGGGCAACCGCTACCTCGACGCCATCTCCTCGCTGTGGGTCACCACCCTCGGCCACGCCGTGCCCGAGCTCGACGAGGCCGTCCGCCAGCAGCTGGGCCGCGTCGCCCACTCGACGATGCTCGGCAACGGCAACCGGATCGTGATCGAGCTGGCCGAGGCGCTGGCCCCGAAGGTCCCGGTCGACCGGCCCCGGTTCCTCTTCGCCTCCGACGGCGCTGCCGCCGTGGAGCAGGCCATCAAGATCGCCTTCCAGTACTGGACCAACCAGGGCACCACCTCCAAGACCACCTACCTCGCGTTCGGCGGGGCGTACCACGGCGACACCACGGGCTCCCTGGCCATCGGCGACGGCGGGTTCGGCACCGACGTGTTCGACCCGCTGCGGTTCCCCGTGCTGCGCACCCCCAGCCTCGGTGAGCCCGGTGCGGTCGAGCAGGCGGTGGCGGTGATCGCAGCGCACGCCGACGAGCTGGCCGCGGTCGTCCTCGAACCGCTCGTCCAGGGTGCTGCCGGCATGGCGCTCATCCCCGCCGACGCGGTGGCCGCCGTGGCCGAGGCGGCGCGGGCCCACGGCGTGCTCGTCATCCACGACGAGGTCGCCACCGGCTTCGGGCGCACCGGCACGCTGTTCGCCTCCGAGCAGTGCGGCGTCCGCCCCGACCTCATGGTCATCGGCAAGGGCATCACCGGCGGGTACCTGCCGCTGGCCGCCACCGTGGCGAGCGAGCAGGTGTGGGCGGCGTTCCTCGGCCCCGACCTGTCGGAGAAGACCTTCTACCACGGGCACTCCTACAGCGGGAACGCCCTCGGCTGCGCCGTCGCCCTCCGCCACCTCGAGCTGCTCGACGAGTGGGACGTGCTCGCCAACGTCACCGCCCGGGCCGACCAGCTCGGCGCCCTGCTCGCCGAGCGCATCGAACCGCTCGACGCAGTGGCCGAGGTCCGCCGCTGCGGCCTGATGGTCGGCGTCGAGCTGGCCCCGCCCGCCGACGGCCTCCGCTGGGGCCGCCGGGTGTCGGCCGGGTGCGTGGACCGGGGCGTGCTCATCCGCCCGCTCGGCGACGTCGTCGTGCTCATGCCGCCGCTCACCACCACCGACGACGAGGTGGTGCGGATCATCGACGCGCTGGAGGCGGCCATCCGCGAGGTCGCGGCGGGGTGAACCGCGCCGGGGGCGACTGGGACCGCTGGCTGGCGCACCGACTCGGGGCCATCCGCGACCAGGGTCGCTGGCGGGCGCACCGCGAGTTCGACGCCTGGGGCCCGCGCGGCTCGCTGCGCACCGTCGACGCCGACGGCAGCCCGGTGCAGCGCGACGTCCTCTCGTTCGCGTCGAACGACTACCTCGGCCTCAGCATCCACCCGGCCGTGCTCGCCGGCGCGCACGAGGCGATCGACCGCTGGGGCACCGGCGCCGGCGCATCCCGCCTGGTCACCGGCGACCGCCCGGTCCACGAGGACCTCGAGCGCGAGCTGGCCGAGTGGAAGGGCACCGAGCGGGCCGTGCTGTTCCCCACCGGCTTCGCCGCCAACCTCGGCGTCCTCACCACCCTCGGCACCGCCGGCGTGGCCATCGTCTCCGACGAGCTGAACCACGCCTCGCTGATCGACGGGTCCCGGCTCGCCAAGGCCGACGTCCGCATCGCCCCCCACGACGACCACGCCGCCCTCGACGAGCTGGTCGCCACGTCCGCCGATCAGCCCACCATGGTCGTCATCGACTCGGTGTTCTCCATGGACGGCGACGTCGCCGACCTCGAGGCCGTGGCCGACACCTGCCGCCGGCACCAGGCGCTGCTCGTGCTCGACGAGGCCCACGCCGTCCTCGGCCCCGACCCCGCCCCCGGCTGCTTCGACGGCATCGAGGTCATCCGGGTGGGCACCCTGTCCAAGACGCTCGGCGCGCTCGGCGGGTTCGCCGCCTGCTCGGAGCGGGTCGCCGACCTGCTCGTGAACGCCGCTCGCTCGGCGATCTTCACCACCGGCCTGAGCCCCGCCGACGCCGGTGCCGCGCTCGCCGCCGTCCGGGTCGTGCGCAGCGCCGAGGGCGACGAGCTCCGCGCCACCCTCCGCCGCCACGTCGACCGCCTCCGTCCCGGCCACCCCTCGCCCATCGTCCCGCTCGTGCTCGGGCGCGAGGAGGACGCGGTCGCTGCCGCCGGCGCGCTGCTCGACCGGGGCCTGCTCGTGCCCGCCATCCGCCCGCCGACCGTCGCCCCGGGCACCAGCCGCCTGCGCATCACGTTCTCGGCGGCCCACACCGACGACGACGTCGCCCTGCTGCTCGACGCCCTCGCCGAGATCGGAGCCCTCGCATGACCCGTCCGGAGCGCCTCGTCCTCGTGGCCGGCACCGCCACCGACATCGGCAAGACCTGGGTCGGCGGCCAGGTGCTCAGCCTGCTGCACCAAGCCGGGACCACCGTCGCCGCCCGCAAGCCAGCCCAGTCCGCCGACGCCGACGACCCGGGCCCGTCCGACGCCGCCGTCCTCGCTGCGGCCACCGGCGAAGCGGTCGAGGCCGTCTGCCCGCCGCACCGCTGGTACACGGTCGCCATGGCCCCGCCGATGGCCGCCGATGCCCTCGGCCTCGCGGTCCCGACGCTCGCCGACCTGGTCGCGGAGCTGACCTGGCCCGACGGCGACCCCGTCCAGGTCGGCTGGGTGGAGACCGTCGGCGGCCCCCGCTCCCCCATCGGCGCCGACGGCGACGCCGTCGACCTGGCCGCCGCCATCGACCCGGACCTGGTCCTGCTCGTCGCGGATGCCGGCCTCGGCACGGTGAACTCCGTCCGCCTCGGCGTCGACGTGTTCGCTCCCCGCCGGGTCGTCGTCTTCCTCAACCGCTACGACGCCGGCGACGACCTCCACCGGCGCAACCTCGACTGGCTCCAGACGCGGGAGCGCCTCGAGGTCGTCGTTGACCTCGAGGCGCTCTCGAACCTGGTGGCAGGCTGAGCCCGCCGCCGGAACCCTTCCCGGGCTGATCAGCTCTCGATCAGGTCCTCGGGGGTGATGTCGGGGGTGGTGCCCTCGAAGTCGAGGACGTCGCCGACGTTCTCGAAGTACTTGTTCGCGGCGTTGTACTGGATCATCTGGACGTCCTCGGCGAGGAAGCGGTCGTCGGGCGAGGTGTTCACCTCGACGCCGTCGAGCAGCAGGCCACCGGTGAGGTCCTTCAGGTCGTACATCTTGTTCATCAGGGTGCCGCGGTCCAGGGTGTCGAGGCTCTGGAGGATCTCGACGAGCAGGGCGCCCTGCGTGTAGCCGTAGGCCACGATGCCGTTCTCGGGGTCGACGTCGGAGGCGCCGTACTCGGCGAGGGTCTCGTTGTACTCCTTCATCGCCGGGTCGTCGGCGAAGGCGGGGTTCAGCGGGTCCTTGATGTTCGTGGTGGCGAACACGCCGTCGGCGGCCTCGCCGGCGATGCCCATGAGGGTCTTGGAGATGCAGGTGCCCGACACGAAGGTCACGGCGTCCCAGCCCTGGTCGCTCGCCGCGTTGAGGGCGTTCGGGCAGGCCAGCAGGGTCGCACCGTTGAAGAAGGTGTCGGCGCCGGAGGCCTTGAGGCTGGTGACCTCCGAGGTGACCTCGTCGGTGCCGGCCTCGTAGGTCTTGACCTGGGTCACGGTGATGTCCGAGCCCTCGATCTGCTGCTTGAAGCCCTCCTCGTAGGCCTTCCCGAAGTCGTCGTTCTGGACGAGCATCGCGACCTTGGCGTCGGGCTTGTTCTCCTTGAGGTAGTCGGCGAACGCCTTGGCCTCGACCGTGTAGGGGGCCAGCGTGGAGCCGATGGTCCACGGGTAGCTGGTGTTGCCCCAGACCGGCGAGCCGGTGGCGGCGAAGATGTTCGGCACGCACAGCTCGTTGAGGTCGTCGCGGATGGCGACGTTGTTGGCGGTGCCCACCACGTTGAACACGGCGAAGGCGTCGGTGCCGTCGGAGCCCACCTCGGACTCGATGTTCTGGGCGGTGGTGGCCGGCTTGTACTCGTCGTCCTTGGCGACGACCTCGATCTTGTACTTCTTGCCGGCGACCTCGACGCCGCCATCGGCGTTCACCTTGTCGAAGTAGGCGAGGTAGCCCTTCGAGATCTGGGCGAAGGCCGACGTCAGGCCGGACTGGGGGAACGACGACGCCAGCTTGATGGTGCCGTCCTCGATGCCGGCGGTGCCGGTGTCGGGGCAGTCGGCCGTGTCGACGACCGCGCCGGACTCGCCGTCGCCGCCGCCACCGCCGCCTTCAGAGCCACCGCCGCCGCCTCCGGTGTCCTCGCTCCGGCCGCTGCACGAGGCTGCCACCAGCGCCACGAGGGCGAGGAGCAGCACGAGGGTCCGGCGGAGCCTCGGGGTTCGCTTGGTGTCCATGGGGAGTGTCTCCTAGTTGGGATTCAGGTGGGTGAGGGTGCGGGCGACGACGGTGTCGGTTCCGCAGCGGCACCGGGCGGTGCGGACCCCGAGGTGCGACCTCGGATCCAGGCGCCGAGGCGGCGGAGGCCGCCGACGATGCCGTCGGGCAGGACGTAGACGACGATGATCAGCGCCCCGCCGAGCAGCGCGGGCGCCATGGCCTCGGTGCCCTCGGTGCGGCGGCGCAGCGCGACCAGCAGCATGGCGCCGAGCAGCGGACCGCCGATGGTGGCGGCGCCGCCGATGACCACGGCGATCAGGAACTCGATCGAGCGCTGGAAGTAGATGATCGGGTTGGAGGCGTCGGCGGTGCGGTCGACGTAGGTCGACATCGCCCCGGCCACGCCGGCGTAGGCGGCGGAGAGGGCGAACGACCAGACCTTCACGTTGGCCACGCCGATGCCGACGGTGGAGGCCGCGACCTCCTGGTCGCGCACGGCGACCATCGCCCGGCCCATGCGGCCCCGGACCAGGTTCCAGGCCAGGAGGAACAGCACGGCGAGGATGGCCAGGCAGACGTAGTACCGGTAGATGTCGTCGGCCCAGAAGTCGACCATCGAGCCGACCTGGGAGCGCTTGGGCTTCAGCAGCGGCACGCCGCCGGGGCCTTCGACGAACTTCTTCACCACCAGCGGGAACAGCACGGCGAGCCCGAGCGTGATCAGCGCGAGGTACAGGCCCTTGAGGCGCAGGGCCGGGAAGCCGATGGCGACGCCGACCACGGCCGCGAGGACCGCGGCGACCGGGAAGGTGGCCTCGATCATCCAACCGTGGTCCACCGTGAGGATGGCGGCGGTGAAGGCACCGATGCCGAAGAAGGCGCCGTGGCCCAGCGAGACCTGGCCGTTGTAGCCGGTGAGCAGGTTGAGGCCCATCGCCGCGAGGGCGAGGTACATGACCTGGCAGAAGATCTGGTTGGTCTCGGGATCGTTGTAGTAGGGCAGCATCAGCGCCACCACGGCGACGATGAGCCCGAGGGCGATGCGCAGCCAGGGCACCTTCCGGCCTGCACCGGCGGCCGGGACGGCTGGGGTGGCGAACGCCGGCGGCGTGTCGGGGAGGTTGGTCGGATCGCTCATCACACCCGCTCCACGATGTTGCGACCGAACAGGCCGTTGGGCTTGAACAGCAAGACGATGAAGATCAGCCCGAGGGGCACGACCAGCTCGATGCCCTGGAGGAAGTCGACGTACTGGATCGTGAGCGCCCGGGCGATGCCGACGATGAGGCCGCTGATCACGGCGCCGACCGGGCTGTCGAACCCGCCGAGCGCGGCTGCGGCGAACGCGTACACGAGCACCTGCTGCATCAGCGAGGTGTCGAAGCCGCCGGTGCCGCGGCTGGCGGCCATGGTGCCGGCGATGGCGCCGAGCACGGCGGCGATGCCCCAGCCAAGCATGAGCATGTTGCCGGGGTTGATGCCGACGAGCCGGGACGACTCGGGGTTGGAGGCCACGGCCCGCAGCGCCAGGCCGATCTTCGTCTTCTGGAGCAGCACGTAGAGCACGGCGCACTCGATGGCGAGCACGATGGCCCGCCCGAGGATCGCCTTCGGGATGTCCAGGCCGAGCACGCTGATGTCGCCCTTCGGGAACATCAGCGGCATCTGCAGCGCCTCCTGGCCGGGCTTGATGAAGATCAGCTGGCACAGGGCGTTGAGGGCGAGGAACAGGCCCAGCGTGACGATGACCACGTTGAGCGGGTTCTTGGCCGCCTCGACCGGGCGGATGATCACCCGCTCGATGAGCGCTCCGGCGAAGAACGAGAACACCATCGACCCGAGCAGCGCCGGCCAGATGCCGAGACCCTGATCGGTGAGCCACCAGGTGACGAACGTGGAGAACAGCGCCATCTCGCCCTGCGCGAAGTTCAGCAGGCCCGTGGTGCGGTAGATGATGACGAGGGCGAGGGCGACCGACGAGTACACCGCTCCGGTGCCGATGCCGTTGAGGACCTGGTCGAAGAAGAGCTGCATCAGAACCCCAGGTACGCCTTGCGGACGTCTTCGTCGGCGCCGAGCTCCTCGGCCGTTCCCTCGGCCACGATCGAGCCGGTCTCGAGCACGTACCCGCGCTGGGCGATCTCCAGCGCCAGCCCGGCGTTCTGCTCCACGATCAGCATGGTCAGCCCTTCGGTGCGGTTGATCTCGCCGAGGCGTTCGAACAGGTCACGGGTGATCAGCGGCGCCAGGCCCAGCGACGGCTCGTCGAGCAGCAGCAGGCGGGGCCGGCTCATCAGCGCCCGGGCGATGGCGAGCATCTGCTGCTCGCCGCCCGACATCGAGCCGGCGGCCTGGGTGCGGCGCTCGGCCAGCCGGGGGAAGGCCTCGTACCAGCGGTCCAGGTCGGAGCGGACGCCGCCGTCCTTGCGGGTGATGGCGCCGAGCCGGAGGTTCTCGTCGACGGTGAGGTCGCCGAAGGTCCCGCGGCCCTGGGGCACGTGGGCGATGCCCTTGCGGGCCGTGGCCTGCGGGCTGTCCTTCGTGATGTCGCTGTCGTCGAAGAACACCTCGCCGGCGATGCCGTCGAGCATCCCGCAGATGGCCCGGAGGGTGGTGGTCTTGCCGGCGCCGTTGGCGCCGAGGATGACGCCGACCTCGCCCTCGGCCACCCCGAGCGACAGCCCGGACAAGACGTTGACGGGGCCGTAGCCCCCGGAGACGGATCGCAGCTCAAGCAGCATCAGGCCGGCGTCCCCAGGTAGGCCTCGATCACGACCGGGTCGTCCCGCACCTGGTCGGGGGTGCCCTCGGCGATCTTGCGGCCGAAGTCCATGACCACGACCATGTGGGAGATCGCCATCACCATCGACATGTGGTGCTCGACCAGCAGGATCGTGAGGTCGAACTCGTCGCGGATGTGCTTGATGGTGTCGCCCAGCTCGTCGACCTCGCCGTGCGTGAGGCCGTTGGCGGGCTCGTCGAGCAGCAGCAGCTTCGGCCGCGAGGCGAGGGCCCGGGCGAACTCGAGGCGCTTGAGCGTGCCGAAGGGCAGGCCGAACGCCGGACGGTCGGCGAGGTGCCCGAGCGACATGCGCTCGAGGATCTCCCGGCAGTCGGTGCGGAGGCGCTTCTCCTCCTTGGCCGACCCGATGCGCAGCATCGACGGGATGAACCCGACCTTGCCCTCGGTGTGGGCGCCCACCATCACGTTCTCGAGCACGGTCAGCGCCGGGAACAGCGCCAGGTTCTGGAACGTGCGGGCGACGCCGATGCGGGAGATCTTGTGCGGCGGCAGGGCCAGCAGGTCGTGGCCGTCGAAGGTCACGTGGCCGCTCTGCGCCTCGTAGAGGCGGCTGACGACGTTGAACATGGTCGTCTTGCCGGCGCCGTTCGGGCCGATGAGGGCGCAGATCTCGCCTGCGGCCACGTCGAAGCTGAGGCCGTCGAGGGCCACCACCCCGCCGAATCGCACCTCGATGTCGCGTACGTCGAGCAGGGCCAAGACCCGGCTACCCCTTGTTCGTCCCCTGGATCGCCACGACGGTCCTCTCCCGTTGTGGTGCGGGTCACACTAGCCACGACCAGCACCTCCCCGGACCGGAACACGTTCTACCGCTTCGCTTCGGCGCAAGCGGCCAGCACGAGGAATGGGTCATCGGTACCGAGCGAAGCGAGCCCGGGGGGGGTTTGGGGGGCAGAGCTTGCGGAGCCCCCCAAGATCAGTGAGGTGCGGCGCAGCCGTGCCGAACTGCGAAGACGTCGGGCGTCAGCCCGTCCTCCAGTTCGAGGGAACGGAGTGAGGCGCAGCCGAACGAGTGACCGAGACGGCTAGCGCGCTCCCATGAACATGACCCTCAGTTGGTCGTAGGCCTCGATGCAGCGGCCGGCGCCGAGGACGACGGCCTCGAGGGGCTGGTCCACGAGCGTGACGGGGATCTCGGTCTCCTCGGCCAGGCGGTGGGCCAGGCCCTTCAGCATCCCGCCGCCGCCGACGAGGTGCATGCCCCGGACGATGAGGTCGTGGGCCAGCTCCGGCGGGGCTTCGCCCAGGCAGGCGATGACCGAGTCGACGATCGACGACACCGGCTCGGAGATGGCCTCGCGGACCTCCTGCGGCGAGAGGATCACCGTCTTCGGCAAGCCGCTCATGAGGTCGCGGCCGCGGACCTCGGCCTTGACGTCGTCCTGGACCGGCCAGGCCGACCCGATGGCGACCTTGATCTCCTCTGCGGTGCGCTCGCCGATGGCGATGCCGTACTCGCGGCGGATGAAGGTCTGGATGGCGGCATCGATGTCGAACGACCCGACGCGCACGGCCTGGAGGGCGACGACGCCGCCGAGGCTGATGAGCGCGGTCTCCGACGTACCGCCGCCGACGTCGACCACCATGTTGGCGGCGGGCTCGTTGACCGGCAGGTAGGCGCCGAGCGCCGCGGCCATGGGCTGCTCGATGAGCTGGGCGTCGGCCGCACCGGCGCGGCGGGCGGCCTCGGTGACGGCCCGGCGCTCCACCTCGGTGATGGCCGACGGAACGCAGATCACGACGCGCGGACGGTTGAACTTCGAGACGCCGGCCCGCTGGAGCAGCAGGCGGATCATCCGCTGGGTGACGTCGAAGTCGGTGATGGCGCCCTGGCGGAGGGGGCGGACGGCGACGATGTACCCGGGCGTGCGCCCGATCATCTGCCACGCCTCCTGGCCCATGGCCAAGACGTCGCCGGTCTGCTGGTTGAGGGCGATCACCGACGGCTCGTTGAGCACGATCCCCTGGCCCTTGGCGTACACCAGCGTGTTGGCCGTGCCGAGGTCGATGGCGAGGTCGCGCGCCATCAGCGCGGACCCGACGGCGGGCGGCCGTCACCGGGCGACGGTCGGCGCGGGGCCTGGCGGGGCGCGGCGCCCGGCTCACCCCGTTCCGGCCGGCGCTGGACCGGCGCGGCATCGGGCGAGAGCGCGGTCATCTCGCGGCGGAACGCGTCGACGCCGGACTCCACCGAGGACGGCTCGCGGTTGCGGGCCCACACGAAGAGGGCGTACGCCGAGACCACGAGGATCGGCAGCAGCACGAACAGGAGGATCTTCACGAGGCCACCGCCGGGGTGGCGTGGAGGCCGTCGACGTCGTGACCGGCGCGGTGGTCGCACCGGCCCCAATCGTCGTGGCCGCCGTCCCAGTGCTCCCGCTTCCAGATGGGTGCGGTGGCCTTCACCTCGTCGATGGCCCAACGGGCCGCGTCGAACGCAGCGTCGCGGTGCGCGGACGAGGCGGCGACGACCACGGCGGCCTCGGTCAGCTCGAGCGAGCCGGTGCGGTGCCACAGCACGAGCCGGGCGACCTCGGGGAACCGGGCGCGGGTGGCGGCCGCCACCTTGGCCAGGACCGGGACGACCTGCTCGTCGTACGCCTCGTACTCCAAGCGGTGCACGCCGGTGCGGTCGCCGGCGTGGTCGCGGGCGGTGCCCACGAACGTGACCGAGGCGCCCGTGGCGGGCGTGACGACCCAAGCGGACGCTCGATCCGTGGGCAGCGGGCCGGACGCGCAGGCGAGCCAATCGCCGCCGACGGGCGGCGACCAGCTGGCGTCGGCGTCCGCGGTCATCGCCTCATGGTAGGCGGGGCGGGGCGCGGCCCACCCGCAAGCGCCGATCGGTAGCGTGGCGAGCCATGGCGTTCGACGAGCCAGGCGACGAGGAACGCCCCGAGACCACCCCGCCGCTCCCACCCGAGGACCGGCTCTGGCGCCACCCGTCCGAGCTGGCCGGCGGCATCCCCGCGCCCGCGGCCTGGCCAGCGGCCACCCCGCCCGCTCCCCACCGCGGCTCCCGGGCGCTGGTCGCCCTGGCGAGCGCCGGCCTGGCCGGTGCGCTGGTGGCCGTGGGGGTGATGTGGTTCACCCGCCCCACCCGGGTGGTGGTCGAGCAGGGCGAACCCGTCGCAGCCCAGTCGTCCGCCGTGGCGGCGTTCGCCCCGGCCGTCCCGTCGGAGACGCTGGCCCGCCGCATCGCCCCGTCCCTCGTCCAGGTCGAGGCCGCCCACGGCGACACCTGGACCGCGGGCACCGGCATCCGCCTCGACGACGACGGCACCATCGCCGTCGCCACCCCCCTCGTCGACGGCGCGTCGTCCGTCATGGTCACCGACCACGACGGCGACCGCGTCCGGGCCAAGACCGCAGGCGCCGACGCCGCCACCGGCATCACCGTCCTCGTGGTCGACAGCGCCGGCGGCACCCCGGTCAGCGCCGACGCGGTGCCCGCCCGGGCCGGCCAACCGGTCGCGGTCATCGGCGCCGCCTCGGCCTCACCGGACGGCGCCACCGGGCAACGGGTGGTCACCGCTTCGGTGAGCGCCATCGGCGTCCGCACCACCGTCGACCCCATCGTCCTGCACGACGCCGTGCAGCTGGACCGATCGGTCCCCGGCGACGCCACCGGCGGCGTCGTGGTCGATGCCGACGGCGCCCTGGTCGGGATCGTCCTCGACGGTTCGGGCCCCGAGGACCTCGCGGTCGTCGTCCCGGCCGACGATGCCCTCGCCGCCGCCCGCGGCCTCCGAGCGGACGGTGCCGTCCGCCGAGCCTGGCTGGGCGTGCGCGCCGTCGACCTGAGCCCGGCCGCCGCCGAGCTGATGGACGTGAAGGGCGGGGCCCAGCTCACGATGGTGCAGGACGGCTCCCCCGCCGCCTCCGCCGGGCTGCGCAAGGGCGACGTCATCACCGCCGTCGACGACCACGCCATCGGCGATGCCAGCGACCTCGTGCTCGCGCTCCGCCGCTGGAAGCCCGGCGAGCGCGTCGTCGTGACCTGGCACCGCGGCACCGACGACGGCCGCACCCCCGTCACCCTCGGCGGCTGACCACCCCCGTTTCGGGTCACCTGTGCGCCCCACAGCGGCACACGTGACCCGAAAACCCGATCAGACCCCGGCGGGTGACTACCCCGATTCGGGTCACCTGTGCACCCCACAGCGGCACACGTGACCCGAAACCCGATCAGACCCCGGCCACCACCCCGTTTCAGGTCACCTGTGCACCCCACAGCGGCACGCGTGACCCGAAATCGTCAGGTGCGGCGGCGGCGACGGCGGCGACGCAGGGCGGCCACCGCGACGACCACGACGCCGGCGCCGACGGCACCGGCGATGCCGAGCGCCAGCTCCTGGCGGCGGCGAGGTGAGATCGACTCGATCGCGCTGGCCTCGTGGCCCATGACGTAGGCCTCTTCGTTGCTCGACGTCTCCTGCCACCCGGCCGCCACGAGGCGGTCGTTGGCCACCACCCACGGGTGGCGGACGTACGGGAGCACGCCGGGCGGCGTCGGGGCCAGCCCGAGGCGCCACCGCCACGACGCCACCTTCAGCGCAGCGGGCTCCGGCAACCGGAGGCGGGGCACGGGGTCGAGCGCCCGGCGCTGGGTGGGCGTGAGCCAACCGGCGGGGGCGACGTTGACCGGGCCGTCGAGCTGGGCGGACCAGGCGGTGACGAAGGCGGCGGCGAGGTCGTCGAGGTGCAGGTACTGGCCCGGGGTGTCGTCGGCCGTGGGGACGTCGGCGGCGGCGTCGAACGCTCGAGCGAGCCACCCGAGCCGGCCGTCCTCGACCACCGGGACGGGCCGGAGCCGGGCGACGGTGGCGGACGGGTGGTCGGCCGACCACTCGGCGGCGACCCGCTCCACCTCGGCGAGCTGCACCGCGTAGGCCAGGTCGGGGTGCGGGCGGAGCGGGGCGTCCTCGGTCAGCGGCACCGGGTTGTTGGCCCAGGGCCCGTAGACCGTGGCGCTCGACAGGAGGACGATGCGCTCGATGCCGACCTTGTCGGCTGCCTCGAGCACCCGGCGGGCCATGACGACGTCGGCGGCACCTTCGATCTCGGGGCCGTCGACCATGGGGCCGAACGCCGAGGCCAGGTGGATGACGGCGTCGGCGCCGTCGAACGCGGCGGCCAGGTCGGCGGTCACGAGGTCGATCGCGCCGATGCCCGGCTGCGACCGCAGGTCGAGCGCGAGCACGTCGTCCACGTCGTCTCGCTGCGCCAGGAGCCGAGCCACCTGTCGGCCGAGGGAGCTCGCCCCTCCGGTGACCACCACACGAACCATCACCTGAGCTTGCCGCCCGCAGGGACGGAACACCACATCGGCCCGTACGATGGACCCCCATGAGCTCCGGATCCAACCCCTTCGAAGGGATGCCGTTCTTCGGCGATCTGCTGAAGATGCTCGGCTCCCAGGGGCCGGTCCAGTGGGATGGAGCCCGCCAGCTGGCGCTCTCCATCGCCACCAACGGCGAGAGCGAGGCCAACGTCGACCCGCTCGAGCGCGTGCGCTACGAGCAGCTCGCCCGGGTGGCCGACCTCCAGATCGCCCAGGCCACCGGCCTGTCCACCTCCACCACGGGCCGCTCGGTCACCGTCACCCCGGTCACCCGCTCGCAGTGGACGCTCGCCACGCTCGACGCCTACCGCCCGCTCATCGAGAAGATGGGCGCCGCCCTCCACCCGCCCACCGCCGACCCGGCCACCGGCCTCCTCGGCGCCATCGAGCCGGCGGATCCGGAGAACGGCGACCCCACGGAGGCGTGGCTCGGCCAGATCATGGGGCTGCTCAGCCCGATGCTGCTGGGCATGACCACGGGCTCGCTCGTCGGCCACCTGGCCACCCGCAACTTCGGCCTGTTCGACCTGCCGATCCCCCGCCCTGCGTCCGACGACGTCCTGGTCATCGCGCCGAACGTCGAGGCGTTCGCGAACGACTGGTCGATGGACGGCGACGACCTGCGGCTGTGGGTCTGCCTGCACCAGATCACCCACCACGCCGTCCTCGGCCTGCCGCACGTTCGGGCCCGGCTCGAGGAACTGCTCGGCGACTACGCATCGTCGTTCGAGTCGGACCCCGATGCGCTCGGCACCAAGCTCGGCGAGCTCGAGGTCGATCCCACCGGCGGCGACCCCATGGCCCGGTTCCAGGAGCTGATGGGCGACCCGGAGGTCGTCCTCGGTGCGGTGCGGTCCACTCGCCAGCAGGAGATCCTCCCCTGGCTCGACGGGCTGGTCAGCGTGCTGGCCGCCTACGTCGACCACATCATGGACGAGGTCGGCCACGGGCTGGTCGGGTCCTATGCCCAGATCACCGAGGCCGTGCGCCGGCGCCGGGTCGAGGCCTCCGCCGAGGACCGGTTCGTCGAGCGCCTGCTCGGCTTGGAGCTGACACAGGCCCACTTCGACCGGGGCTCGGCGTTCATCGCCGGCATCCTCGAGCGGGCCGGCCGCCCGGCACTCGACCAGCTGTGGTCCTCGGCCGAGTCGCTGCCCACGCCCAACGAGGTCGATGCCCCGGGCCTGTGGCTGGCCCGCATCGACCTGCCCTTCGACCCGGTCGACGCCGGCGACGACACCGCGCCGGAGATCCCCGATGACCTCGGCGGGCTCGACGACCTCGGCGGTCAGGGCTGAGGCTCGTCGCCTGACGTCGGCCGCTCCGGCGGCCCGTCGCGGCGCACGGGGGCCGAGGCGGCATCCACCGGCACCGTCGGCGCGTCCGGCGGCGTCCAGGCCACCGGCGACGTCGGGGCCAGGTCCTGGTCGAACAGCACCGGGCCTTCGTCGGTCGGGACGGGGGTGGGGTCGTCGCCCCAGGACGGCGCGGCATCGATCTCGTCGCCGGCGTCCTCGGGGTCGAGCGCCCGGGTGGCGTCGTCGACCGCCGGGGCCGCCACGAACACGGTGGGCGGACCGGTGTCGTCGACGGGGCGGTCCGGGACGACCGAGCGGTCGGGCTCGAAGAAGCCGTCGGGCTCGAAGCCCGGTGCCCGGTCGGCGGGCTCGCCCGGCGCCGGGTCCAGGGCGCCCTCCCGCTCGACGATCACGGTCTGGTCCGGGTCGCCCGGGGCGGCCTCGCCGCCCCGGAACCGGTGCAGCACGGTGCGCGGCGCCGCCGCCAGCCGGCCCTTGACCTCGCCGGTGACCACGCCGAAGCGCTCCTCGATCCCGACGGCGGCGGCGGTGGCCGCCGTCTGGCGCTCACCGGTGCGGTGGGCCCAGGCCAGCCGGCCGATCGCGTAGGACGCGATGGCGAACACCGACGCGCCGAGCAGCAGGCCGAACCCGAGGCGGGCCCCGACGTGGAAGGCCACGGGGATCAGGGAGCCGCCGACGTAGAACAACTGGAACTTCGTCTCGGCGCGCGCGAACGCGCGGCCTCGGTTGGCGTCCGGGGCGTCGCGCTGGAGGATCGAGTCGAACGCCAGCTTCCCGAGCGCGGCGGCGAAGCCGACGCAGGCGCCGAGGATGCACGCGCCCGCCACCTCGCCGATGAACAGCGACGCGAACGCGCCGCCGACGACCAGGCCGAGCGACGAGGTGAGGATCGTCTCCTCGCTGGTGAGGTCGCGCAGCTTGGGCGCGACCGCAGCGCCGACCAGGCCGGCGAGCACGGAGACCGCGGCCACGATGCCGAACTGCCAGGCCGCCTTGTCTCCCCCGCGGAAGTCGAAGGCGATGAGCATGGTCATGAAGCCGACGAAGCCGCGCAGCAGCGCCATGGCCGCCTGGGCCAGCTGGATCCCGGCGCCGCGCAGCTCCTGGCGCTCGGCGAGGTCGGCCTTCTCGGCGGCGACCCGTGAGCTCGGGATGCGCATCCCGAGCCCGCCGCCGACCGTGTAGGTGATGACCGCCAGGCCCAGCGCCCACCCCGGACCGAACAGCTTGAGCAGGATCCCGGCCGGCACGATGCCGACGAAGCCGGCGAAGCCACCGAGGATCGCCAGCTTCGAGTTGGCCTCGACCAGCTCGTCGTCAGAGGTCACGACCGTGGGCACGAGCGCCGATCTGGCCACGTTGTAGGCCCGCTGGCCGACCAGGACGAGCAGGGCCAGCAGGAAGAACAGCGGCCCCGGGGTGTCGTCGGAGATCTGGCCGATGAGCAACCAGGCGACCAGGGCCCGGGCCGCCATGGTGCCCACGAGCACCCAGCGGTGGCCGCCCTTGAGCCGGTCGATCAGCGGCCCGATGAGCGGGGCGATGACGGCGAACGGCGCCATGGTGATGATCAGGTACCGCAGCACCGGGGCACGGGCCTCGCCGGCTGGCAGCGAGAAGAAGATGGAGTCCGCGAGGGCCGCCGCCAGCATGGCGTCGGCCATGTTGTTGGCCACGTGGGTGCGCGCCAGGCGCTGGAACGGACGGACCACGAAGGCGCGGCTGCCTTCGGCGGTGTTGGGGCGCGAGCCGATGCGGTTCGCCAGGGGGTCCGTCACGGCACCCATGGTAGGGAACGGGTACGACGACGAGATCGGGCCACCAGCCCTGGTACCCGCCGGAGAACGATCAGACCCGTGACAGCTTGGGGGTCTCGTACTTGTACCCGAGGCCCCGGATCGTGACGATGCGGGACGGGTTGGCCGGATCGGCC
>DATMGQ010000363.1:0-3070 GCA_035555395.1 Acidimicrobiales bacterium | reverse complement strand
GACTAGAACGGTGTTGCCCAGCCGGATCTCTGAGCCGTCGGCCACGGCGCCTACCTCGACCCGGTGTCCGTTGAGGATGACGCCGTTGGTGGAGCCGAGGTCGGCGATGGTGACGGTCGTGTCGCCGCCGGCCTGGTGCACGGCGACCTGGGCGTGGCGGCGTGAGATGCCCGGATCGTCGATGCGCAGCTCGGCCTCGGTGCCGCGACCGATGACGACGCCTGGTGGCGACAGGGGGTGACGCATGCCGTTGACCTCCAGCACGACCCGTGAGCCACGCACGGCGGTGTCGTTCATGGGCTGACCGGCGACCGGCGTCACCGACGCGGTGGTGCGGCTGCGCACCCGGAAGCGTCCGGTGCTCAGCTCGGGCGCCAGCTGGAAGTGGATCGCGAGCGGGCCGGCCAGGGTGTAGCGCTGCTCGGTGACGTGCTCGGTGACGAGGGTGGCTAGCTCGGCGGCCAGCGCCGTGCCGAAGGGAGTCAGGCGCTCGTGGTCGGGGGCCGACAGCTCGACGGTGAAGTCGTTGGGAACCAGCATCCGCTCGCGCGAGAGGATGTGGGCGGAGTTGTCGACCTCGCGTTGCAGGGCCGCGGCGATCTCGACCGGCTGGACGGCACTGCGGAAGGCGCGCGCGAAGGCTCCGGTGACCGCCGCTTCGAGACGTTGCTCGAAGCGCTGCAGCACGCCTGCCATGGGCATCCTCCTTCCGTCCGGGCACAGAACTTCCTTGCGATCGTATCGGCACGGGACGAAGGCGGCTCCACGGCGCGCCCGGTGCGTGATCGGGTGGCTGATGGTGCTGTTAGACTCGGTCCTCGGTTCCGGCGCATGCGTCGGGGCTGCCCTTTCCGGAGGGCGCGCGCGAGTGGCGGAACGGTAGACGCGCTGGCTTCAGGTGCCAGTGTCCGCAAGGGCGTGGGGGTTCAAATCCCCCCTCGCGCACAATGTGATCTCGCAAGAGATCGGAGACACCCGAACCTGTGAAAGCAGGTTCGGGTGTTTTTTCATGTGCGGGGTTGGTAGTCGCGGCTGGTGTCGATGGTGAGTTCGCGCAGGAGTTCGCCGGTGATGGCGTTGACGACTCGGACGTCGAGGTCGTCGATGAGCATGATGGCGTGGGTTCGGGCGTGGGTTCGTCCGATGCCGATGTGGCGTAGCTTGCCGTGGACTCGCAGGGTCACGGCGTCGGTTTTGTCGATGCGGTCGTGGCGGATCCGGACGTGGCTGTCGGGGTCGCGGCTGTTGCCGGGCAGGGCTTTGGGCATGGTGTTGAACAGGGCTGCGGGTGTTGCTCGGTGCGGTAGCGAGCTGATTCGCCCTGAGTTTCGTTCCGTCCTTTCCTTTTGGAGGATGGATTCATGCCAGGACCGTATCCGGACGAGTTCCGTCAGCGTGCGTTGCGGATGTTGAGCGAGGCTCGCCCCGATCACAAGACCGATCACGCCGCGATCAAGCACGTCGCCACCAAGCTCGGCGTCAACCCCGAGACGCTGCGATTGTGGAAGAAGCGTCTCGACGTCGACGAGGGCCGGCGGCCGGGAACCTCGAGCGAGGCGCAGGCGGAGATCAAGCGGTTGAAGAAGCAGATCGCCGAGCTGGAGAAGGCTAATGAGATCCTCCGGTCAGCGAGCGTGTTTTTCGCGACCGAGCTCGGCCGCCCCTCGTCGAGATGATCGCGTTCGTCGACAAGATGCGTGATCGTTTCGGGGTCGAGCTCGTCTGCCGTGTGATGCGGCAGGCCGAGGTGGGGTTCCTCACTGCCCGCGGATACCGGGCCGCGAAAGCGCGTCCCGCATCGGCGCGGCAGCTGCGGGACGAGCTGCTGATCCCGGAGATCGTGCGGCTGCATGCGGAGAACTACGGCGTCTACGGGGTCCGGAAGATGCATGCGCTGCTGCGGCGGCAGGGCTGGGTGATCGGCCGGGATCAGACCGGCAGGCTGATGCGGCTGGCGGGTGTTCGTGGCGTGAAGCGGTCGAAGAAGGTCTTCACCACGAAGTCCGACCCGGCGAACGAGAAGCCGAGGGATCTCGTGCAGCGACGGTTCACTGCGGACGCTCCCCGCAGGCTCTGGGTCGCGGACGTGACGTATGTCGCGACGTGGTCCGGGTTCGCTTACGTCGCGTTCGTCACCGACGTGTTCTCCCGCCGCATCGTCGGATGGAACGTCGCCTCAACGCTCAAAGCCGACATCCTGCCGCTCCAAGCGCTGAACATGGCCGCGTGGGCCGAGGACGGGAACCTCGACGGACTCGTCCATCACGCCGACCACGGATCGAACTACCTCGCCGTGGTCTACACAGACCGCATCGACGAGCTCGGCGCGACTCCGTCGACGGGAACCGTTGGCGACAGTTTCGACAACGCGATGGCCGAGGCCGTCAACGGGCTCTACAAGACCGAGTTGATCCGCCGCCGCGGCCCGTGGCGCACGGTCGAGCAGGTCGAACTCGCGACACTCGAGTACGTGTGGTGGTGGAACAACCAGCGCCTCCACGGCGAGCTCGACATGCGCACCCCCGCCGAGGTCGAAGCCGACTACTACGCTGGCCTCGACACACCCTTGGGAACACCCGTCTCCCAAGCCGCCCGATAGGAACGAAACTCAGGGCGAATCATTCCGGTGTTTTTGTAGGCGGTGCGGAACTCGGCCAGGACGATGGGGGTGGTGACCCGTGGGTGCGCGGTGATCCGGATGGCGTAGCGGGTGCAGTCGTCGAGCCAGGTCAGGATCTCGACGTCGGTGCCGTCGATGAGCCGGTAGTGGGTGAAGTCTGATTGCCAGGTCTCGTTCGGCATCGATGCTTCGAACCGGATGTAGGAGGACTTGGGTCGCTTCTTCGGCTCGGGTGTCACGAGGCCGGCCTTGGTCAGGTGGCGGCTGATCGTGGCCGGCGAGATGGTGACCTGGTGGTGTTGCTTCAGGTGCCAGGCGATGGTGTCGGGTCCGTCGTCCAGACCCGCAGATGCCAGCTGGCGCCGCAGTTTGAGGATCAGCTCGACTGTCGCGGGTGGGGTCGCGGTCGGTGAGGTCTTGGGCCGTCTGGACTTTGGTACGTAGGCGGCG
>DATMGQ010000362.1:0-23497 GCA_035555395.1 Acidimicrobiales bacterium | reverse complement strand
GCACCCTGGTGCGATCGGTCTGGGCCAACGGGTCGCTCATGGCGACGATGCTGCCAGGGCGCCAGGGGCGCCGGCGGGCTGTTTTCGGTCAGTTGCCCGAACCGCGGACGGTGCCCGAGCCCGATGGCGTGTTGACCGTGTCGACGAGGCAGTAGACCGTCCGGTCGCCCGACTCCCACGCGTCGTCGGTGGGCACGACGCCGGCGTAGCCGTACTGCGAGGTGTCCGGGTTCGAACCGACGTAGCCCCGGAAGGCGAGCCGGCAGGCATCGTCGACGAAGGCCTGGAGGTCGTCATCGCCCGGCTTGCGGTCTCCGCCCGGCGCCTGGATCACCCCGGCCACCTCGGCGTCGTGGGCCTCGTCGCACTCGACCACGTCGGTGCGCTCGGCGACGGTCACGATGTTCGGCCGGTCCTCGAGGCAGTCGCCCACCTTCACCGTCGCCACGCCCTCGTCGGCGCCGGGGTGCGTGGCGGCGATGGCATCGGGCGGGCCGATGGCGAGCGCCAGCACGACCATCCCGACGACGGTGACGATCGCGCTGATGAACCCGCCCAGCAGGAAGGCGACGATCACCGCGACCCAGCCGAACCGCTTCCGCTTCTTCTCCGGCGACCAGGCCGGCGGTGCGCCCCACGCCGCACCCGGCGGTCCCCAGACCCCCTGCTGCGACGGCCACGGGTCGGCGCCGGGCGGCGTCCAGCCCGTGGTCGGGTCGGTGGGGCCGGGCGGCGGGACCCAGCCAGGGGGCCGTCCGCCAGAGGGGTCGTTGGGGTCCACGGGACGCACCTTCGCACAGCGACCGGCCCCGGGCGCGGCTCGGCCCGATGCGGCGCCTTCCCCCTTGGAGGCAGCCAGCGATCGGGCCGAGCGTCCAACCAGCGATCAGGAAGCACCGGTCGTGACGGAGGTCACGCTAGGCCTGCCCCGCCACCCGACTCCAGTCGCCCCGCCCGAAGCGGCCCTGACCTGGGCCGGGTACCGTCGGCGCCATGCACTTCGGGGTCGCCTTCGCCAACACCGGTCCACTCGCCGAGGGGCCCACCGCGGCCGCCTGCGCCCGCGCCATCGAGGCCGCCGGCTTCGAGTCCGTGTGGACCGTCGAGCACGTGCTGGTCCCGGCCGGGTACGAGTCGACCTACCCGTACGCCCGCAGCGGCAAGATGCCCGGCGGCGAGACGTGGGCCATCCCGGACCCGCTCGTGTGGCTCGCCTACGTGGCCGCGGCCACCGAGACGCTCAAGCTCGGCACCGGCATCCTGATCCTCCCCCAGCGCAACCCGGCGGTCACCGCCAAGGAGTGCGCCACCCTGGACCGGCTGTCCGGCGGCCGCCTGCTGCTCGGCATCGGCGTGGGCTGGCTCGAAGAGGAGTTCGACGCCCTCGGCGTGCCCTTCTCCGGGCGCGGCGCCCGCACCGACGCCTACGTGGCGGCGATGCGAGCCCTCTGGACCGGTGAAGAGGTCGACCTCGACGACGGCTACCAGACCTGGGATCGGGCGATCAGCCTCCCCACGCCCGCCAACGGCACCGTGCCGATCATCGTCGGCGGTCACTCCGAGGCGGCGGCCCGCCGCGCCGGTCGCCTGGGCGACGGCTTCTTCCCCGGCAAGGGCAGCAACGAGACGCTCGCCCACCTGATCGGGATCATGCGCCAGACCGCCGAGGAGCACGGGCGCGATCCCGACGCCATCGAGGTCACCGCGGGCACGCCGGCGCTCGGCGGCGATGACCCGGTCGGCGTGGTCGAGGAGATGGCCGCCCTCGGCATCCACCGCCTCATCACCCCGCCGCTGGCGTTCGACGCCGATTCGGCGCCCGAGGCCTACGCCGCCTTCGGCGAGCGCATCATCTCGAAGGTCTGACCCTCCGAGGGGCTACGAGCGGAAGACCTCGATGGGGTCGCCGGTGTTGACGAGCGTCGGGAAGTACTCGGCGATGCTCATCGGGATGCGGACGCAGCCGTGGCTCGCCGGGTGGTCCGGCACCGACGCGGCGCCGTGCACCGCGATGCCGCCGTTGAAGTACACCGGGTTGTAGAGGCGGCCGAGCGGGGCGTCGCGCCAGCCCTCGACGCGGCGGTTGAACGAGTACACGCCCTCGGGCGTGAGGGCGTCGCCGCAGTTCTTCCCGACCTTGGTGTCCTCGCAGTAGGCGACCCCGCTGCCGGTGGACACGTGGGTGATCAGGGTGGGCTGGCCGTCGCGCCAGACGATCATCACCTGGCGGGTGAGGTCGACCTCGGTGTGGGTCGGGCCCAGGTTCGGGCGGAGCATCGTCTGGGGCGGCTTGGCCAGGATCAGCGCCTCGGTCTCGGGGCCGACGACGCCGTCGGCGCTGAGGCCGTGGAGCTTCTGGAACGCCCAGACCGACATGGTGGTCTTGAGGCCGAACTTCCCGTCGGGCTCGCCCGGGTCGTAGTGCTGGTCCTTCAGCGCCTGCTGGACGGCCTTGGTCCGGGTGCCGACCGAGCCGGACTTGAGCGGCTCACCGGCCGGCTCGGCGACCTCGGTGGGATCGACCGGCTTCGTGGTCGTGGTGGTGGTCGCCTCGGTGGTGGTCGTGGGCGCCGCGGTCGTGGTCGGGGCCTCGGTCGTCGGGGCGGCCTCGGTGGTGGGGACCGTGGACGAACCGCCCGAGCTCACGTCGTCGCCCTTGGAGCCCGAGCAGCCGCTCACGACGAGCGCGAGCAGCAGGACTCCAGCAACGAGGGGTCGGCGCAGCGAGGGCATCGGGGAAGTCTGGCAGAACGTGCACACCTGGGAACAGGCAGCACCCCAGGTCAGGGGTCACGTGAACGGTGGTCACCCCTGCGGCGGTCCGCGGGATGTCAGCGGGCGATGCGGGCGGCGTACGCCGTCGACGCCAGGACGTCCTCGAGCAGCGTCGGGTGCGGGATGCCCGCCACCTGCCGGTCGACCCACGCCGTGGTCTCGTCCGCGGTCGGCACCCGGTCGAGCAGGAGGATGTAGGCCACGGCCACGTCGGTGTTCTGGGCCTGCTTCCGCTTGTACTCGTTGGACTCGGAGAAGCCCACCATGACGCCGCCCCGGGTGCGCTCGCGCCGGTCGAGCTTGCCCGTCCAGTAGTCCACGCCGGACGGGTCGGCCGTCCGGCCGAGGACATCGGTGTAGATGCGGGTGACGAACCGGCGGTTGGTGAGGGTGCCGTACTTGCGCTTGAACTCGTTCGAGGTGGCGAACGAGTCCGCCATCTTCGTCAGCGTCCACGCGCCGGAGCGCTTGCGGTTGATCCAGTACTTCAGCCCGCCCGCATCCGGCGCCCGGCCCAGGAAGGCGCGGTAGAGCCGGGCGGTCGGGTCGACGTTGGTGGTGTTCTCGCTGCTGCGGCGGAGGCCGTCGACGAGCTGCGCCCGCGTCGCCGTGCCGGCCTCCAGCTTGGCGATCCAGCTGGCGGACTCGGCCGTGGTCGGCGGGCGCCCGATCAGGTCGCGGTGCTGGCGTTCGACCAGCGCCGCCCAGGAGGTGAACGGCGCGTAGCCCGGGGTGGGCGGCGGGTTCGGGTCCAACCAGCCGCTCGTCGCCGTGTTCCAGTGGGTCGCCAGGTAGCTGCCCGTGGGCGGGGCGGTGTTGAAGTAGTCGTCGCCGTTGCAGTCGTACAGCGACTCGTGGGTGGCGGGGCACACCTGCTGCAGCACCGTGCCCGGCCCGTCGAGGTAGCAGAGGAGGTCGGCGTCGTCGGTGCAGTGCCCGTAGCGGCTGGCGTGCGGCGCATCGCCCTGGACCGCCCCGAGCGTGTGCATGATCTCGTGGGCCGCCACCGATCCGGTCCAGCAGCTGGGCTGCACGGCGGCGAACATGGCGCCCAGGGGCTGGGTCTCGTTGCCGTTGCGGAGCCCCGGCGACGAGTCGGGGATCGACTGGCCGAGCCCGCAGAACGCATCGGTGGTGTCCGAGTCGTCCCACGCCACGAGGTACTTCCGGGACCGCGACGTGAGGTCCTGGCCCTCGAGCGCGTCGACGAGCTGCGGGAAGGTGGTGACGTCGTTGCCCACCACGACGTTCAGGACCGTCGGCGTGCAGGTCTGGTCGACGACCCAGCGCGCCTGGCGGTCGCCACCGGTCTTGGCGGCCGACCGCTGGAGGGTCTGGTCGATCGTGGTCGCCCACGACTGCATCTTGCGCTTCGTGGCGGCGTAGCGGTCCGCGACGTTCCGGCGGCGGGCGTAGACCAGCTCGAAGCGCTTGCCGTCGGTACCGTCGCCCAGGCAGTTGACCGGGGTGGCGGCCGCAGTGGCCGCAGCGTCGGCGGCGGCACCGGTCTGGGCGTCGGCCAGCTGGGCCGGCGTGAACATCGACTCGAGCATCGGCCCGGCCGTGCAGTGCAGGCCGCGACGGGTCTCGAACTGGTAGGCCCCGGCGCACCGGCTCGAGGCCGGCGCCCGCTCCAGTCCGTGGGCGACGGCGACCGCCTCCATCTGGGCCCGGTGGGTCGCCGCGGTGGCGTCGTGGCCGGCGTGGGCCGTCGCCGGCGGGGCGCCGTCCGCCGACGCCAGGCGGGGCAGCACCAGCACGCCCCCGACCGCCAGAGCGACCGCGCCGAAGGCCCATGCCGCTCGCTGGACCAAGGTCCGCTCCATCGTCATCTTCTCCCCGATGTCCGATGCCCCCGAACCCGACGGGCCGGCAACCGGATCTCACGCATCCACGTCGGCCGTTCCCGTTCCGTCCTGAGCCGAACGCGAACGTCCAGGTCAGGACGGTCCTCGCCCAGACCTCAGTCGGCCGGCAGCCAGTCGTCGAGGCTGGCCTCGTCCCACGACCCGGGCCCGTAGACCGTCCCCGGCTGGGGCGTCATCAGGTGGGTGTCCCCACCGGTCACGTAGCCGGCGGCGATCTGCTCCCACGCCACGAGGCGGTCGTCGCCCGGCACCTCGTCGCTGAGCCCGCGCGCCGCGTCTCGGGCGGCACGGAGACGGGTCTGCGCAGCGATCGAGGTCGCCCACACCACCACCACCTCGTGCTGGTTGCCGAGGACCTCGTAGATCCCGGTGGGCTCGTGGCCGTGATCCCGCCAGACCGGCACCTGCTGGTCGACCACCGCGGCCAGGTAGTCGAGCCCGGAGCCCGGACGCACCTGCAGGAGCTGGTGGACGAAGAGGGTGCCCGTGACCCCCCGCTCGGCGATCTCGGCGGTGGTCGGGCTGCCGGGCACGCCGCCGCACAGCCGGTCGAAGCCGCCGGTGCGCCACTGCGACGCCTCGTCCCACCAGTCGCCGTAGAACGCGTTGCGCCGCTTGAGGTTGAGCCGGTCGACGTTGGCCGCCCAGCCCTCCCACCCGGCGGCGCCGACGTCCCAGATGTTGACCACCTGCGGCCAGCGGCCGCCGCCCATGGCGCACACGAAGAACGTGCCCTGGAGCGTGAGCATGTCGGGCATCACGTTCGTGGGCTCCTTGAGGGAGTGGGCCATGTAGTCGTACTGGCCCTGCCCGACGATGTCGATGGTCTCGTGCAGGTACAGGTGACGGCGGGCCATGGCCGCAGACCGTAGGGCGAACGCCGATCAGGCGCGGACGATGTCGACCGCCACCGCGCCCAGGCGGACGACGGCCACCAGGACCGCGAGGGCGAGCACCACCTGGCCGGCGATCTGGACCGGCCGGCGGTCGAGCAGCGGGCGGAGCCGCCCCGGGAGGAACGTGCGGCCGGCGAGGTAGGCGATGACGGCCACCCCGACGGGGCCGGCGAGCGAGACCACGTAGCTCGGGAGCAGCCAGTACCGCGAGCGGCTGCGGGACCGGGCGAGCACGTCGAACCGCGCTGCGAGCGAGGCGAACGCCAGGCCGAACAGCAGCGACCCGCCGACGATCAGCCCGACGATGAGGGCGTCGTTGGACAGCAGGGCGAAGTCGACGTTGTCGGGATCGAGCGGATCACCCGGGCCGAGGAGGCCCATCACCAGCAGCCCGATCAGCGCACCGCTCGCCCGCGCGGTGGCCGGCAGCCACGGACGGGCCACGAGGAAGAGCAGCGCGGCCACGAGCCCGCCCGCCAGCCCGACGAAGAGCAGGAAGCCCATCGTGCCCCCGAAGGTGATCTCACCGATGACCTCGTCGGCATCGGTCAGCTGGCCCTGGACACCGGGCTCGGACTCCGCAGCGGCGATGCGCATGATGAGCCGGCCGACGAGCCCGCCCACCACGATCCCGGCCACCGCGCCGGCCGTCAGGACCGCGCTGAGCGACCAGCCCGCCGCGGCGAACGCGGCGTTGCGGGGGTGGGCGTCAGACGTCGGCTCGGGCGGCGTGCGGCGCGTCGCCAGCTCACCCCACCACGCAGTCGCGGCGACGGCGAACGCCACGCCTGCCAGGCCGAGGGCCACGATGATCACGTTGTCGGTGCGCACTGCCGGTCCTCCTCGCGTCGCCCGGCGCTGGGACCGCTGCCAGTCTCCACCCTGCTGCGACCGGCCGCGGGATACTGGCGCCATGGACGTCGGCCTGGCCTTCCCGCAGATGACGCCGGACCTCGATCGCGACCGGGTGCGCGCCTGGTGCCGGGCGGTGGACGACGGCCCGTTCTCGTCGATCTCCGCCGGCGAGCGCATCGCGTTCGACAACCTCGACGGCTTCACGCTCTGCACGGCCGCCGCCGCGCTCACCGACCGGGTGCGCATCGGCTTCAACGTCGTCGTCGCCCCGTGGCACGCGCCGGCGCTCCTCGCCAAGGAGCTCGCATCCGTCGACGTCCTCTCCGGCGGTCGGCTCGAGGTCGCCGTCGGCGTGGGCGGCCGAGAGCAGGACTACGACGCGCTCGGCTCGCCGTTCGCCGGGCGGTTCGGCCGCCTCGACGACGCGGTCGCCGAGCTGCGGCGGCTCTGGTCCGGCGGCGAGGTGGTGGAGGGCGCCACGGTCGGGCCGGTCCCGGTGCAGGCCGGCGGGCCGCCGGTGCTGTGCAGCGGGACCGGGCCCAAGTCCCTCGCCCGGGCCGCCCGCTGGGCCGACGGGCTGACCGGCTTCACGCTCGGCGCGGACCCCGCGGAGGCCGGGGCCACGTTCCGCCTGGCCGAGCAGGCCTGGGCCGAGGCCGGCCGCACCACCGCGCCCCGGCGGGTCACCGGCTCGTTCGCCGTGCTCGGCCCGGGTGCCGAGGACGCGCTCCACGGCTTCGCCCGCCGCTACCTCGACGTGTTCGGCACGGGCGTCGCCGCCTGGCTCACCGAGCGCATGCCGCTCTCCACGCCGGACGCGGTGCGGGCGTTCCTCGTGGGCGTCGCGGCCGAGGGCGGCGACGAGGTCGTGCTCGTGCCGGGCAGCAGCGACCCGGACCAGGTCCGGCGCTTCGCCGAGGTGGTCGCGGCGGCCCAGGAGGAGATCGGGTGAGGGTCCTGATCCCGATCCCCGACCGCGACTTCGACATCACCGAGGTCGCCGTCCCCTGGCGGCTCCTGACCGATGCCGGCCACGACGTCACCTTCGCCACCCGGACCGGCGCCGTGGCCGCCGGCGACCCCCGGCTCGTCGACGGCGTGGTGTTCGGTCAGCTCGGCGCCGACCCCGAGCCGAAGCGGTTCTACCGCCAGCTCCTCGAGGCGCCGGCGTTCCGGGCGCCGGCCTCGTGGCTCGACCTCGACGTGACCGGGTTCGACGGGCTGCTCCTGCCGGGCGGCCATGCCCCCGGCATGCGCCAGTACCTCGGCGATGCGGCCCTCCAGGAGCAGGTCGTTCGCTTCTGGCAGCTCGACCGCCCGGTGGCCGCCATCTGCCACGGCGTGCTGGTGCTGGCCCGCTCGATCGATCCGGCCACCGGGCGCAGCGTCCTCCACGGGCGCCGCACGACCAGCCTCACGAAGTGGCAGGAGGGCCTGGCGTACGGCCTGACCTGGTGGAAGCTCGGCCGCTACTACCGCACGTACCAGGCCTACGTGCAGGACGAGGTGACGGAGGCCGCCGGTCCGACCGGCCGGTTCGAGCGGGGTCCCTTCGACACCAAGCGGGGCACCGCGTCCGACGACGAGCCGGCGTTCGTGGTCCAGGACGGCCGCTACCTCTCGGCCCGCTGGCCCGGCGACGCCTACCTGCTGGCCCGCCGCTTCGACGAGCTCCTGCGCACCGCCGGCTGAACCGCGGCTCGGGTTCAGACCGGCTGGCGTCCGGGCTGGGATGCCGTCGCCGGCCGTGCATCGCAGGCCGCGGCGAACGCCGGGTGCACCCGGCGGAGGGTGACCCAGCGGCCCGAAGCGTCGAGGTCGATGCCGATGAGCCGGCGTCGGGCGAGGGCCCCGTTCACCAGCACCGCGGTACCGCCCAGGAGGAGCACGGCGATGGCGACGAGCATCGCCGTGGGGGCATCGGTGAGGACCTGCCCGAAGTGCGCGGCCGCCACGAGCACGAGGGCCGCACCGGTGCCCATCGCCAGGTGGACGGTGCGGCGGGCGGTGCGGACGTAGCCGCCGAGCTCGACGTCCGAGTACGGGATCCGGACCGTCAGGGTGCTGCGCCGCCGGCTCAGGGCCACGACCACGAGCACGAGCCACCCGAGCGGACCGAAGAATAGCAGCACCCAGGCCGCACCCAACCCACCCGTGAGGTCCTGGTGGATGGTCAACCGCTTCCTGGCCGGCACCCCCGTCTTGGCGCACACCCCCGGGAGGTCGCCCCGCACCGCATCGTCCACGAACACCGTCGTCGCCGCCATGGCCGAACGCTATCGCTCCGGGTTCGGCGGGTGCCCGGGGCGGGGATCGAACCCGCACGGTCCTCTCGGACCCGGGGGGTTTAAGCCCCCTGCGTCTGCCAGTTCCGCCACCCGGGCCGGGACCGGGGCGAACGCTAGGCGGCGCCGCGCCAGGCCGCGTCCGCGTGGGCGGCGACGATGGCCTCCCACAGGGCGGTGCGGAGGCGGGTGGCCTCGATGCCGTCGAGCTGGTTGACGACGACGACGCCCTCGATCAGGTCGGCGACGACCGCCTGGTACGGCCGGCCCTTCATGGCGACGGCGATGGTGGCCGAGCCGTCGGGCGACCACCGGAGGGTGCGCTCGGCCCCGGGGCGGCGGGGCGGCGAGCGGAAGCCGGGGACCACCAGGCCGCGCTCCCGAGCGGCAGCACCGAGGGTGCGGACGGTGGCGGCGAACTGGAGGGACGTGCTTTCCATGACCCCGACATCATCCCCAGGGGGTCTGACACTCAAGATGGTTGGGTTCCAGCGAACGAGCCGCGGGCTCAGTCGTGGCCGGGGAGGCGGGGCGCTTCCTCACGCAACGGACGCTTGACCAGGGTGGTGCGGCCGATGGCCTTGGTGCCGAACTTCGACCGGACCTGGTCCACGGCTGCGTCGAGCTGGCGGCGGTCCTTGCCGTCGAAGGGCAGGGCGAGCTGCACGGCCTTGGCGTCCTGGAGGTTGGTGACCGACAGGCCGAGGAGGGTCACCCCGTCGGTGCGCAGCCGCGGGATCTCGGCACGCAGGAGGGCGCGGACCGCCTGGAGCAGGACGAGGGTCTCGTCGGTGGCCTCGGCCAGGGTGTGCGAGCGGGTGGCCCGGGTGAAGTCACCGAAGCGCAGCCGGAGGACGACCGTCCGCCCGACCCGGTCGGCGGTGCGCATCCGGCGCGACACGCGGTCGACCAGGCCGACGAGCACGGCGTCGAGGTCGTCGACCGAGCGGGGGCCGCGCCCGAGGGCCTGCTGGGAGCCGATCGACCGGCGGCGGCGCCCGGTGTCGACCCGCCGCGGGTCGCGGTTGTGGGCCAGTGCGAAGAGGTGGCGGCCGGACCCGGCGCCCAGCATCCCGATGAGGGACGGCTCGGGCAGCTCGGCCACCTGGCCGACGGTGGTGATGCCCCGCTCGTGGAGCTTGCGGGAGGTGACCGGGCCGACGCCCCACAGCCGCTCGACCGGGAGCGGGTGGAGGAACTCCAGCTCGGTGCCGGGCGGCACCTCGAGCAGCCCGTCGGGCTTGCCGACCGCACTGGCGACCTTGGCCAGGAACTTGGTGCGGGCGATGCCCACCGAGATGGCCAGCCCGACCTCGTCGCGCACCCGCTGGCGCAGCTTCACGGCGATGTCGTGCGGCTCGCCCGAGACCCGTCGGAGCCCGCTCACGTCGAGGAACGCCTCGTCGATCGAGAGCCCCTCCACCAGCGGCGTGGTGTCCCGGAAGATCTCGAACACCGCCTTGCTGGCCTCGACGTAGGCGTCGAACCGGGGCGGGACCTCGATCAGGTTCGGGCACAGCGCCCGAGCCGCCCGGCCCCCCATCGGGGTGCGCACGCCGTAGGCCTTGGCCTCGTAGCTGGCCGCCAGGACCACCCCGCCGCCGACGGCGACCGGCTTCCCGCGCAGCCGCGGGTCGTCGCGCTGCTCGACCGAGGCGTAGAAGGAGTCCAGGTCGGCGTGGATGATCGCGGCGGCGTCGGTGGCGGGCATCGAACATACGTTCGCACAGAACCGTCCGGCTGTCACGCACCGCCGCGAGGACCATCGGGCGTACGCTCACCGGCCATGCCGACCGCCACGCCGCCCGAGCTGACGCCGGCGCAGCAGCGGACCCTCGCCGACCTGGGGGCCGCGGGTGCGCCCAAGCCGGTGTTCCCCTCGGGGCTCCGCGAGCGGCTCCGCGCCGACCTCGAGGCGGGGCTGGCCCCGGTCCTGCAGGACCTCGGGGCCGACGAGCAGATCGTGCTGTCGAAGCACCTCCTGTCGCAGGTGCACGGGTGCGAGGCTCGGTACCTGGCCGAGCTGGACGAGCCGTTCGCGGCATCCATCCCGATCGTGCGGGGCAGCGTGGCCCACAAGGCGATCGAGCTGGGCATCCACTGGCGGGGCGAGCCGATCCCGCTCGAGCTCGTCGACGAGGCCATCGCCCGGCTCACCGAGTCCGACCTCTGGATGGCCGACTTCCTCCAGCAGTGCACCGAGGCGGAGATGGCCGAGCTGCGGGCGACGTCGGGCGACCGGGTGTCGAAGTTCTTCGAGTGCTTCCCCCGGCTCAAGCCCGCCTGGCGGCCCGTCACCGAGAGCAGCCAGTACGTCGAGCTGCTCGACGCCCGGGTCGTGCTGCGCGGCAAGGTCGACCTCACCCTCGGCGTCGCCACGGCCAGCGAGGAGGGCAACCACGCCGGCAAGGTCGTCATCGACCTCAAGACCGGCGCGCCGAACGCCCGCCACCGCGACGACCTGCGGTTCTACGCCCTGCTCGACGCGCTGCGCCTCGGCGTCCCGCCCCGCCTGATCGCATCGTTCTACCTGGACCTCGGCGAGGCCCAGACCGAGCCGGTCACCGAGGGGATCCTCGATGCGACCGCCGCCCGGGTCGTCGACGGGGCCAAGCGGATGGCCGCGCTCCAGACCGGCGCGGTCGCCCCGGTGTACCGGCCGAGCTTCGGCTGCCGCTGGTGCGGTGCGCTCGGCGGCTGCGAGACCGGCAAGCGGTGGCTCGTCGACGAGACCGACTTCGACGACGATTCCGCGGCCTGACCGGCCACGGGCCACCGGCGGCACGGCGCTTGGAAGGCCCCTCGCGGGGGCGCGGTAGCCTGGCGTCCCTATGGCCGACGAGGACGCGCGCGACGAACCGCACCAGCCTCGGACCACCACGGCCGAGATCGTGCCGCTCCACCTCCCGCCCGTCGCCGACGAGCACGAGGCCGAGCCGGTCCACGACCCCCGCCCCGGCGACGTCGACGAGTGGGGCCGGTCCGAGCGGGTGCGCGGCTGGGTCCGCAAGGCCTACGACCCCATGTACCGGAACTGGTTCCGGGCCGAGTGGGAGGGGCTCGACAAGATCCCCACCGAGGGCGGCGCCCTCCTCGTGGCCAACCACGCCGGCGCCATCCCGTCCGACGCCCCCACGATCATGCACGGGGTCGAGACCGAGCTCGAGCGCCCGGTGTACGGCCTGGCCGACCAGTTCTTCAAGGGCACGCCCGTCGTCGGCACGCTGTGGTCCCGCACCGGCGGCGTCGTCGCCCACCCCGACAACGCCTACCGGCTCCTCCACGACCAGCAGCAGCTCGTGCTCGTGTTCCCCGAGGGCTCGAAGGGACCGGGCAAGACCTACAACGAGCGCTACCGCCTGCGCCGCTTCGGCCGTGGCGGGTTCGTCGAGATCGCCATGCGGGCCGGCGTGCCCATCATCCCCATCGCCGTCGTCGGCGCCGAGGAGTCGATGCCGATCCTGTTCAAGGTGCCGTCGGTCGCCCGGGCCCTCGGTGCGCCGTACTTCCCGGTCACCGCCAACATGGCGTTCGGGCCGCTCGGGGCGCTCGTGCACTTCCCGGCCAAGTTCAAGCTGCGGGTGCTCGACCCGGTGACCTTCCCGGACGTCGAACCGGACCAGCCCCGCTACTCGCGCAGCCGGATCATGGACGAGTCCGAGGCCATCCGCCAGCAGATCCAGGAGGCCCTGTTCGACATGCTGCGCCAGCGCCGCTCGGTCTGGTTCGGGTGAGCGGGGTCCACCGTGGGTAAGCGCGTCCTCATCACCGGCCTCTCCACGTTCTGGGGCGGCCGCGTCGCCCAGGCGCTCGAGGCCGACCCGGACGTCGACGTGATCATCGGCCTCGACACCCGCGAGCCCACCGTGAAGCTCGAGCGCACCGAGTACGTGCGGTCCGACGAGAACTACTCGATCCTCTCGCGGATCGTGAAGGCCACCGGCGTCGACACCATCGCCCACACCTTCCTCGTGGTCGACTCCACCACGATGTCGTCGCGGGCCATGCACGAGATCAACGTCATCGGCACGATGAACCTGTTCGCCGCGGCGTCGGCGGCCGGCAGCACCGTGCGCAAGGTGGTCGTGAAGTCCGCCGCCCTCGTGTACGGCTCGTCGCCCAAGGACCCGTACTGGTTCCGGGAGACCGACAAGCGGGCCGTCCCGGCCAAGACGCGGGTCGAGCGCAGCCTGCTCGAGGTCGAGAGCTACGTGCGCGACTTCGCCCGCGACAACCCGCACGTCACGCTCAGCCTGCTGCGGTTCTGCAACGTGGTCGGCCCCGACATCACCACGCCGCTCACCAAGTCGCTGCGCCTGCCGCTCGTGCCCAAGGTCGCCGGGTACGACCCCCGCTTCCAGCTGGTGCACGAGGACGACGTCGTCGCCGCCCTCCTCTTCGCCATCGACAACGAGGTGCCCGGCATCTACAACGTGGCCGGCGACGGGCAGATCCCGTGGAGCGAGACCATGGCCATCGCCGGCAAGCGGGGCATCCCGATGCCGCCGTTCGGCATCGCCCTCGCCACCGAGCCGCTGCAGCAGTTCGGCCTGGTCGACTTCGCCCCGGAGATCATCGAGCTGCTCAAGTACGGCCGCGGCATCGACAACCGGGCCTTCAAGGACGCCGGCTTCGCGTACGAGTACACGTCGGCCGGCGCGGTCGAGGCGTTCGTCCAGGCCATGCGCCTGCGCGACACCGTGGGCAGCAACGAGATCAACTACCGGTACGAGGAGGACGTGGAGAAGTTCTTCCGCCACTCCCCTGCCGTGCAGCGCGACCAGACCACCACCTGACCCTGGTCGAGGGGCCGCGCCGGGCGAGGGGCGCGCCCGTGCCTGGCAGACTCGGCCCATGCCCGATCCCACCATCCGGTCCGAGGTCGTCGACGGGGTGGGCGTCATCACGCTCGATGCGCCCTCACGCCGCAACGCGTTCGACCTGGCGATGTGCGACGAGGTCGTCGCCGCCGTCGACGCGCTCGAAGCCGACGAGTCGGTCGGCGCCCTGGTCGTCACCGGCGAGGGCTCGGCGTTCTGCGCCGGCGCCGACCTGTCCCACCTGGGCGCGGCCTCCGGCGGCTCCGCCCGCGAGGGCCTGCTCGCCGTGTACGAGGGCTTCCTCCGCTTCGCCCGGTCGCCCCTCCCCACCATCGCCGCGGTCAACGGCGCGGCGGTCGGGGCGGGGATGAACCTGGCCCTCGCCTGCGACGTGCGCCTCGCCGGCGCGTCCGCCCGGTTCGACACCCGCTTCCTCCAGCTCGGCATCCACCCCGGTGGCGGGCACACCTGGATGATGCGCAACATCGTCGGACCCCAGGTCATCGCGGCCACAGTGCTCTTCGGCGAGGTGCTCTCGGGCGCCGAGGCCGAGCGGGCCGGCCTGGCCTGGCGCTGCGTGCCCGACGAGGACCTGCTCCCCACCGCGCTCCAGCTCGCGGGACGGGCGGCCGGTGCGCCGCGCGAGCTGGTCGAGCGGATCAAGGCGAGCATCGGCGACATGGGGTCGATCACCAGCCACGCCGAGGCCGTCGAGCGCGAGCTCGGCGACCAGGTCTGGTCGATCGGCCAGCCCGCCTTCGCCGAGAAGCTCGCGGCCCTCCAGGCCAAGATCTCGGGTGATCGCTGACACCGCTCGCCGCCCCCACGACCTGATCCGTCTACCGTGCCGGCGTGGATGACGCCGTCGACCTCGACCAGCTCGCGGACCGCCTGAGCGCGGCGCCGCAGCTGGGCACCGACGAGCTGGCGGAGATCGTCCTCACGCTCGCCGAGCACCACGACCGCCGGGTGATCGCACCGCTGATCGACCTCATCGCGTCCCGTCGGGCCGACGAGCTCATGGTCCGGGCGGCGGGCTGGATGGCCGACCCCGGCCTGCACCCGGCGCTCGTCCAGCTGCAGGCCACCCGCATCGGCGGCCTCGGCGAGGGCGGCTACTGGGAGCAGGTCGACCGGGCCGTCGGCCGCTGCCGGCCCGATGCCGCGGAGCGGGCCGACGAGATCGAGGTGGCGCTGCTCGCCGCGGCTCAGACGTCGCTGCTGGAGTCGGGGGCGGCCGGCGTCGAGATCGGCCTCGAGGGCGAGTACCCGGTGACCGAGGTGGTCCTGCGAGCCGGCGACTGGGAGCGGCGCCACGCCATCTGGAACTTCGACGAGACCAGTCCCGATGACCCCGCCACCCTCGACCGGGGCTTCGCGCTCTACCGCATCGCCAACCTCGCCAGCTGGGGCTGACCCCGCCGTCTAGATTCCCTGACGGTCCATCAGAAACGGGTGGGCGGGACACGCATCCATGGAATCGACGTGCAGGGGACGAACGTGACCGACAACTTCGACGACGCCGCGACGCTCTGGGAGCTGGTGGAGATGCGGGCCGCCGCCACGCCCGACGCCCTCCTCCTGATCGACGAGTCGGGCCGCACGCTCACGTGCCAGGCGTTCCGCGACCGGGCCGAGCGCGCCGCCGCCGGGTTCGCCGCCCTCGGCGTCCGTGCCGGCACCCGGGTCACGTGGGAGCTGCCGAACCGCTTCGAGACGGTCATCGCCAGCTTCGCCCTGGCCCGCCTCGGCGCCGTGCAGAACCCGATCCTGCACTTCTACCGGCACAAGGAGGTCGGGTACGCGATCCGGGCGACCAGCGCCGAGTTCGTGCTGGTGCCCGGCACCTGGAACGGCTTCGACTTCGCCGGCATGGTCGATGAGCTCACCGCCGACCTCCCGGACAAGCCGGTCGTCATCGACGTGTTCGCCGACCTCCCCGACGCCGACCCGGCCGGCCTCGCCGACATCCCGGCGCCCACCGACGGCAACGAGGTCCGCTGGATCTACTTCACCTCCGGCACGACGTCGGACCCGAAGGGCGTCCGCCACACCGACCGCACGCTCATCACCGGCGCCAACGGCCTCGCCGTGGCCCTCGACATGAGCGGCGACGACGTCGGCTCCATCGCCTTCCCGTTCAGCCACATCGCCGGCCCGGACTACTTCGGCACCATGCTCATCGCCGGCTTCCCGGCGGTGCTGTTCGAGGCGTTCGTGCCCGCCACCGCCATCCCGGTCCTCGCCTCGAACGGCGTGACGATGGTGGGCGGCGGCACCGCGTTCTACCAGATGTACCTCGGCGAGCAGCGCAAGGATCCGGCCACGCCGATCATCCCGACGCTGCGCAAGATGTCCGGCGGCGGCGCCCCGATGCCGCCCGAGATCTACGAGGAGATCAAGCGGGAGTTCGGCGTCAAGACCTGCCACGGCTACGGCATGACCGAGTGCCCGATGATCTGCGAGGGCTCCCCGCACGACACCGACGAGCAGCTCGCCAACACCGTCGGCAAGCCCGTCGTCGGCCTCGACATGCGCATCGTCAAGGACGACGGCACCGTCGCCGGTCCCGACGAGGACGGCGAGGTCCGCCTCAAGGGCCCGATGGTGTTCCAGGGCTACACCGACGCCGCCGCCACCGCCGAGGCGTTCGACGAGGACGGCTGGTTCCGCACCGGCGACCTCGGCCACATCCGCCCCGACGGCCACGTGGTGCTCACGGGCCGGCTCAAGGACGTCATCATCCGCAAGGGCGAGAACATCTCGGCCGCCGAGATCGAGAACCTCCTCTACGCCCACCCCAAGGTCGGCGACGTCGCGGTCATCGGCCTCGTCGACCGCGAGCGCGGCGAGCGGGTGTGCGCCGTCATCGAGCGCGTCGCCGACGCCTCGCCCGACGACGACCTCACCTTCGACGAGATGGTGGCCTACCTCGGCGAGCACCAGCTCGCCCGGTTCAAGACCCCCGAGCAGCTCGAGGTGGTCGACGCCCTCCCCCGCAACGAGACCCTCCGCAAGATCCTGAAGTTCAAGCTCCGCGAGGAGTACGCCGCCAAGCCCTGGCCCTGACCCGCACGGGCACCCCCGGCGGCCTCCACCCTCCTCCCTCACCGAAGTTGGTGTGGAAGTGCGCGATATGCGCGCACTTCCACACCAACTTCGGTCGCGTTCGGGGTGGTTCAGGGCTTGGCGTCGGCCCAGGTGGGGATGACCGAGGTGTCGGCGAGGAAGCGGACGCTGCGGTCCGGCGCCCAACGGGCGGCGGCCTCCTGGAGGGCATCGTCGACGAGGGCAGCCGCGGCGTCGGCGTGCTCGGCGGGCACGTGGACGAGCAGCTCGTCGTGGAGGCACAGCACCACCCGGGCGTCGATCGCCCGCCCGTGGGCGCGCACCGTGACGGCCCACACCTTGAACAGCTCGGCCGCCGCCCCCTGCACCATGGCGTTGCGGCCGTAGCGACCCCGGGCCGCGGCACGCGAGCGGGCCTCGCGCTCGCCGATCGACCCCGGTTCCCCCGGCTCGCCCAGCGCTGCCGAGCCCATCCGCACGAGCCGGCCACCGTACGTGCGGAGGTCGGTGCCGACCTGCGCGGCGCGGTCGGCGGCGTCGAGGTACGCCATCGCCACCGGGTACGACCGGCGCAGGCCGACCAGCGCCCGGGCGCCCTCGCCGGTGGTCTGCCCGTACATGGCGCCGAGGACGGCGACCTTGGCCGTCGCCCGATCGACGCCCAGCTCGGCAGCGACCGGGGCGTAGAGGTCGTCGGCCTGGGTGGCGGCGGCCAGGGTCCGATCCCCGGAGACGGCGGCGAGGACGCGCGGCTCGATCTGGCCGAGGTCGGCCCGCACGAACACGTGACCGGGCTCGGCCACCACCCCGCCCCGCAGATCGGCGGGCATGTTGTGGAGTCCCGCCGACGCGGTCATGCGCCCGGCAGCACCGTCCGACGCCGACCACTCACCGCGGAACCGGCCGTCGGCACCCAGGTTCTCGTCGAGCCAGCCGTAGCCGAACGTGGTCTGCACCCGCTCGGCCTTGCGCCAGGTGAGGAGCGCGTCGACGAGGGGGTGGACCTCCCGCAGCCCCTCGAGGCGCCAGGCCCGGGTGTCGGGCACCTCGACGCCCACCATCCGCAGCATCGACTTCACCTGCGACGGCCTGCGCAGGTCGAACCGGACCCCCTCGGGTACGTGCCGGAGGACCTCCTCGTCGCGTGCGTCCCGCAGCTCGTTCGCCTCCTGCGGTGTTCGAGGGCGGGGACCGACGTACCCGCTGACCAGGGCTTCCATCGCCGCTCGGTCCATCGGGAGGCCGTCGACGGCCAGCTCCGCGCACAGCAGCTCGGCGGTGGACTCGGCGATCGCGGTGCGCATCGCCAGGGGACGATCCGCGTCGCGGGCGACCGCTTCGATCGCGGCGTGCTGGAGGCGGGCGACCTCCGCCAGGGTGTGGGCCCAGGGACCGAAGCGGTCGAGGTCGTCGGTCCACTCCCCCGCCGCCCACGCCGGGTTCAGGTGGCCGTCCGCCCGGACGGGCTGGTCTTCGTCGCCGTCGTCGGCTTGGTTGAACAGGTCGACGGGCCCGGCGGTCGGCAGGTCCACGGTCGAGAGGCCGTGCACCCAGGCCCACACCCGTGCCGGCTCGGCCCGCCACCCGCCGAAGAGGAGCCGGTGCACGGCGGCGGCGTCCCAGCTCCGCGCGACCCGCACGCCTTCTCGGGCCAGCTTGACGGCCGTCCCCGACGACCACATCGCCCACCGCGGGGCGAGCGCCTCCTCGAGCTGCTGCACCAGGGCTGCCGGTTCGGGGACGTCGATCGACCAGGCCTCGTCGTGGCCGGGCACCGCGAGCCCGAGCCCCAGGTCGGGAGCCACGACCAGAGCGAGCACCCCACCCCGCTCCACACCTGCCGCCGCCAGCTGGGCAGCGAGGTCGGCGACGTCCACCCCGCCGAACCTAGGCGGCGCCTGCCCGGCCCAGCGCTAGCGTCGCGCCATGGCGGAGGTGCAGACCGGTGGGGTGAGCGAGCGCGAGGCCTGGTTCCGCGGCCACGTCATGACCCGCTTCTTCGCCACGGTCTGGTGGGTGTTGGTTGTCACCATCACGTCATGCGCAGCGGTGAACTCCGTCCGACTCGTGCTCGACCCGGGCTGGGGCACCCTCATCGGAGCCATCGTCAACCTCCTCATCTTCATCCCCATCTACCGGGAGTGGCCGAACTGGCGGCGGATGGGGCGCATGCTCCGCCACGGCACCTGACCCATCGGGTCAGAGGTTGGTGGACTCCGGCGGGACGTCCGTCGGCAACGACGCTTCGGTCGAGCCGATCGCATCGGCCGCAGGCACGCCGCAGCCGAGGGCGTACGAGGTCATCGACAGGGAGCCGGCGTCGTAGCCCTCGATGAGCACGTCGAGCGACTCGCCCTCGGCCGCGGCCAGGCCGGCCAGGTAGATCATCGGCAGGAAGTGATCCGGCGTCGGCACCGCCCGCTGGTGGTCGGGGTGCTCGAGCAGCTTGGCGATCGACGCGGGATCGGTCGTGAGCAGCTCGCGGGCGGCCTCGTCGTAGCGGTGCGCCCAGTCGAAGCCCTGCCCGGCCTGGCGGAAGTCGACCATGCGCAGGTTGTGCACGATGTTCCCGCTGCCGACCACGGCGATGCCCTGGCGGCGCAGCGGCGCGAGGGCGGCGCCGAGCTGGAGGTGGTGGTCGAGCGGCTTGCCGGCGTCGACCGACAGCTGGATCACCGGGATGTCGGCGTCGGGCAGGGCGTGGACGAGGACGGACCAGGTGCCGTGGTCGAGGCCCCAGCTGTCGTGGTCGAGGCCCACCCACATCGGCTTCACCGCCTCGGCGACCTCCTCGGCGATGTCGGGCGACCCGGGAGCCGGGTACTCCACCGCGAACAGCTCGTCGGGGAAGCCGAAGAAGTCGTGGATCGTGCGGGGCTGGTCCATCGCCGTCACCGCCGACGCGTTGATGAACCAGTGGGCCGAGACGACGAGCACCGCCCGCGGGCGAGCGGCACGGACCGAGCCGCCGAACGCGGCCCACGACCGGGTGAAGTCGTTGTCGGCCAGCGTGTTCATCGGGTTGCCGTGACCGAGGAAGCCGGCGGGCACGAGAGCAGTGGTCGGTTCGCTCATGCCCGCCAGCGTGCCACGATCAGTTGCCGGGTGGCCGGAACCCGCCCCCGCCACCGGGGAACGTGAAGGTCGTGGGGCCTTGGCCCTGGCCGCTGTTGGACGACGTGTCGGTGGCCGATCCGGGGAGCGGCTCGTCGAGGTCGGCGAGGACGACCCGGTCGCCCTGCTCGAGCCCGTCGGTGATCTCGGTCCAGGTGGCGCCGATGGCACCCGTCTCGACCGTGGTCTGCGTCGCCGCGCCGTCGGTGACGACCTGGACGGTCGACCGGTCGCCGTCGACGGTGACCGCCGAGGTCGGCACCGCGAGGGCCTCCTCGGCCGCCGACGTCACGATGACGACGGACGCCGAGGAGCCGTTGCCCATCTCGCTGGTGTCGCCGGTGAGCCCGATGGTGACGGGGTAGCTGGAGCCGGTGGAGTCGGCGGTGACCCCGATGCGGACCACCTCGCCCTCGACGGCGGCGTCGGCGCCGTCGGGCGTGACTCGGGCGGTCTGGCCGACCTCGACGTCGGGCAGGTCCTTCACGCTGATCGTGGTGGTCACCTCGAAGCCGCCTTCGCCGACGACGACGATGTTGGCCGTCGACGATGCCGCCTCGACCTCGTCGCCCGCGGCCAGGTCCACCGAGGCGATGCGGCCGTCGATGGGGCTGACGATCGTCGCCTGGTCGATGGCCTGCTGGGCCACCGCCACCTCGTCCTCAGCCGCATCGACCGCCTTCTGGTACGAGATCAGGTCCTCGGCCGACGGGCTCGACGACGTCGCGCCCCCGGTGCCGCCCGACGGTGACCCGCTGGCTCCGTCCGAGCCGGAGCCGCCGCTCGGGAGCGAGCCGCCACCGCTCTGGCCGTCGGACGTGCCGCCGTTCGGGATCGACGGCGACGACGGGGAGGTCGTCGTGGTCGTCCCCGGGTCGGTCGCCATCTCGTCGAGCAGCGCGTTCAGGGCGTCGACCGCCTCGGTGAGCTGGGCCTGCGCCGCGGACACCTCGGCCTGGGCGTCGAGCACCGCCTGGAGGGCGGCGAGGCACGCCGCGCTGTCGTCCGTCGAGGCAGAGGTGGTCGTGGTCGAGCCCTCCTCGACGGTGCCCTGGACCGTGGCCGCGCTGCACACCGAGACGGCGTTGTCGTAGGCGAGGTCGGCGGCCGCGGTGGCCTCGTCAACCGCCTTCTGCGCGTCGAGCACCGCCTGCTGGGCCGCCGCGAGCTCGGCGTTGCCGTTCGCCGCCGGCCGGCCGAACCCGCCGCTGGAGGGCGAGCCACCGCCGCCCAGGCCGCTCACGTCCTCGCCGTCGAGCGCCAGCTGCAGCACCAGGTTCGCCTGGTCGAGCGCGGCCTGCTTCTCGTTCAGCGTGACCTCCAGGTCGGCCACGTCGAGCGTGGCGAGGCGGGAGCCGACCGTGACCTCCTGGCCGACGGCCACGTCGACGCCGGCCACGGTGCCGGCCACCGGGAAGGCGACGCTCGCCTGGGACACCGGCTCGATCGACCCGACCGAGTGCAGCTCCTGGTCGACCTGCTCCAGGCTCGCCTTCGCCGTCCGGTACGTCGGGCTGCGGTCGGATCGGGCGCTCGCCGCGGCGACCGCGCCGACGAGCACGACGACCACGACGGCCGTCCCGGCGAGGCGTTTGCGGGTGAGGAAGCTGGGCATGTCATTCGCTCCGGAGGGCATCGATGGGGGCCAGGCGGGCGGCGCGGGAGGCGGGGTACACCCCGAAGACCACGCCGATGCCGATCGCCATGGCGATGGCGGCCAGGGAGGCGGACAGGGAGAGGATCACCCGGGTGTCGGTGACGTGCGGGAGGACGACGGCGCCCACCACGCCGAGCAGCACGCCGAGCACGCCACCGGCGAGACCCAGCACGGACGCCTCCACCAGGAACTGGCGGCGGATGCTGCGGGGCCGGGCGCCGAGGGCCTTGCGGAGGCCGATCTCCCGGATCCGCTCGGTGACCGACACGAGCATGATGTTCATCACGCCGATGCCGCCGACGAGCAGCGAGATCACGGCGATGCCGCCCAGCATCACGGTCATGGTCTTGTCGACCGAGGTGGCAGCCGTGAGGATCGACTCCTGCGTGGCGATCGAGAAGTCGGCGTCGTCGGCGCTCGTGATCCCGTGCAGGTTGAGGAGGAGCGCGTTCGTCTCCTGGTAGGCGGCGGACAGGGTGTCCTCCGAGGTCGCCTTCACGTAGATCGAGGTCACCGAGTCGCGCGACGACCCGCCGACCAGCCGCTCCGAGTAGGTGGAGAAGGGCACGACGGCCAGGTCGTTGTTCGACGTCTCCTCCGACGAGGACAGCTCCTCGAGCACGCCGATCACCTTCAGCTTCGAGCCGTTGTAGGTCACGTACTGGCCCACCGGGTTGCCGGTGGTGAAGAGCTCCGACGCGGTGTCCGGGCCGAGGACCACGACGTTGGCCGCCTCGGCCTCGTCGTCCTCGTCGATGAAGCGGCCCGAGGTCACCTCGCGGGACCGGACCTCCGCCCACGAGGGCGTGGTGCCGGTCAGGGTGGTCGTCCAGTTGGTGTCGCCGTTCGTCAGCGAGACCGAGGTCGTCGCGGTCGCCGCCACCGCCTGGACGTCGGGCGCCGCCTTCGGATCGGCGATCGCCTCGGCGTCCTCCACGGTCAGGGTCGACGACGACCCGAAGCCGCCGCGCACGCCGGAGCTGTCGGTCGAGCTGCCCGGGGAGACCACGAGGAGGTTGGTCCCGAGCTCGTTGATCTGGTCCCGGACCTCGGCCTTGGCGCCGTTGCCCAGCCCGACCGTGAGGATCACCGCGGTGATCCCGATCAGGATGCCGAGCATCGTGAGCGCGGAGCGGAGCCGGTGGGTGCGCACGGCCTCGGTGGCCGTCCGCACGGTGTCACGCCACTGCACCGGCCACCTCCGTCCGGACCTGGCCGTCGTAGATCTGCACCGTGCGCTCGGCGTGCTCGGCGACGTCCTGCTCGTGGGTGATGAGGACGATCGTGCGCCCCTGGCGGTGCAGGTCGTCGAGCAGCCCGAGGACGTCGGCCGTGGACACCGAGTCGAGGTTGCCGGTGGGCTCGTCGGCCAGGATCATCGCCGGCTCGGTCACGAGGGCCCGGGCGATGGCGACCCGCTGCTGCTGGCCGCCCGACAGCTCGCCGGGCTTGTGGTCGGCCCGGTCGGCCAGCCCGACCTGGGCCAGCGCAGCGAGGGCCCGCTCCTTGCGCTCGTGGCGGTCGGTGCCGGTGTAGACGAGCGGCAGCTCGACGTTGCGCCAGGCCGACAGGTACGGGAGCAGGTTGAACTGCTGGAACACGAAGCCGATGTGGCGGTTGCGCACCTCGGCGAGGCGGTCCTCGTCGAGCGAGGCGACGTCATCGCCGGCCAGGTGGAACGTGCCCGCCGTCGGCGTGTCGAGGCAGCCGAGGATGTGCATCAGGGTCGACTTGCCCGAACCCGACGGCCCGACGATGGCGACGAACTCGCCCTGGTCGATCTCGATGGACACGCCCCGCAGGGCCTGCACCTCGACCGCACCCGTGGCGTAGGTCTTGGTGATGTCGTGGAGCTGGAGGACGGCGCTCACGAGCCACCGCCCTCGACCACCACCGGGCCGCCGGTGCCACCGCCGGGGAAGCCCCCGCCGGGGAAGCCGCCGCCTCCGCCGGTGCCCTCGGAGCCGCCGTCGTCCTCGTTGCCCGCCCCGGCGTCGCGTCCGGGGAGGTCGATGACGACCGTCTCGCCGGCGTCGAGGCCCTCGGTGATCTGGACCATGCTCCCGGACGTCAGGCCGGTGGTGACGGTGCGGGTCTCGGTGCCGCCGTCGGTCTTCACCTCCACCGTCGAGGTCCCGTCGGTCCCGGTGGACACGGC
>DATMGQ010000361.1:0-2838 GCA_035555395.1 Acidimicrobiales bacterium | reverse complement strand
CCCCGGCGCCGGCCTGGCTTATGACCGCGCGGATCACCGCCGCGGAGCTCCGGCGGCGGCTTTCCTAGTGCTGCGAGGTCCCGCGGCGAGGTGCGCGGTTGACCACCTGGCCCTGGGTCCGGGCGGGGGGTGTGTGCGGAGTGGAGGTGACGTGGACCTGCTGGCCACCGGTAGGTTAGCCGGGGCAAGCGGGCTGCCGGGCAAAGCCCTGCGGCCTTAGCGCGCCCTCAAGATGGGACGGACGGCTCCAGTCGGAATACCGATAATCCGCCCTGTCAACGGCGGCTGATTCTCAATCTGTTTGTCAAGCAGCGAGGGCGGCTGGCAGCGGAGGTTCCTGATAGAGGCGGCCGTCGCGGACCATCGCCCACAATACGTTTACCCGTCGTCGCGCGAGCGCCAGGACCGCTTGAGTGTGCCTTTTCCCTTCAGTCCGTTTGCGGTCGTAGTAGGCGCGGGAAGACGGGCTGCGCTGAATGCTGATCAACGCAGATGTGTAGAACACACGTTGCAGCTGCCGGTTATAGCGTTTCGGGCGATGAAGATTGCCGGTTCGTCGGCCGGAGTCGCGTGGCGCCGGCGCGAGGCCGGCGTAGCCGGCGAGATGGTCGGCGGAGGCGAAGCCCTCGAGGCTTCCGCCGGTGGCGGCCACCAGTTCGGCACCCAGGAGCGTCCCGATGCCGACCATGCTGGTGATCACGGGGGCGAGTTGGTGGCTGTGGAAGCGCTCAGCGATCATCGCGTCGAGTGTCGCCAGTTGTTGGTCGAGGCCGAGCACGGTGGACGCGAGTTGGGCGATGATCTGGGCCACGGCCGTCTCACCGGCGATCTTGGTGTGTTGCGAGAGGGCGGCGCCGCGGGCTGCGGCGGCGAGCTTGGCGGCAGGTCGTGCCTTGTGCTCGCGCAGCCATTCGAGGAGGTCGCGTTCCTCGATGTCTCTCAGCGCGGTCGGGGTCTGAAAATGGCTGATCAACAGCAGTGGGCCGCGGTTGGTGAAGTCCAGCGCCCGCTCCAGAGCTGGGAAGATGCCCAACAGGTTGGTCCGGAGTCGGTTGATCGTCCGGGTGCGGTCAGCAGCCACGTCAGCGCGGTGCGCAGTCAGCATCCGCAGCTCAGCGACCGTGGTGTCAGCGAGTCGTAACTCGCGAAGGTCGCGGCGCATGCGGGCCTGGTCGGCGATGATCGCCGCGTCCTTCGCGTCGGTCTTGCCTTCGCCCCGGTACGCCGCAGCGACACGATTGACCGCGACGCCGGGTAGATACACCACCTGCTGCTGCTGCGCCAGCAACAGCGCGATCACCAGCGCCGCTGGGCCGTCCGCAAGGTCGATCGCCCAGACCACCTGCTCGGCCAAGGCCCGCCCCGCGGCGATGGCCTGCTCGAGCTCGGCTTCGTCGTTGGCGACCTGACGCGACAGCAACTTGCGGCCGTCCCGGTCGACGACCACCAGGTGATGATGACGCTTGCCGGCGTCGATCCCGGCCCACGCTCGCTGGGCTTGCGTCATTCAGTGCTCCTGTCGGGTCGATGGGCCATGCTCGCCGTCGACGTGCTCGCCGTCCATTCCCTACACAGCGATCGGGGTCGCAGATCTCAATTAGCGGTCAAGACGTCGAGGGGCGCCGGGTGGCCAATCAGACGAAGCCATTACGACGGCAGAAAACTGAAAGCCATGCCCGGCGCCCCTGGCTGCCCGGACTCTACGACCCGGGACGATCAAGACGGTAGGGAAACCTGAGCGGGAAACGACGGGGCAGGTTCTAGTCAACGTCGCAACGGTGGCAGGTCGGGCGAGGCTAGCAACTCGGCGAAAAGGTCGGCCGGGGTGCGGTCAGCCAGCACCCTTCGCGGCCGCGCGTTGATCTCGTCTTCGACCGCTCGCAGGTGCTCGGGGCCGTGGACGGACAGGTCGGTCCGTTTCGGTGCCTCTGTGTTTGTCAAGGCCTCGGCTCTAGGGTGGTCGTAGACTTCGGAGCCGCGGACCCGGGTTGTGACTGATCCGAAGAGCTGGCCATCGGGGTCGGGCTAGCCGCGCTGGATGCGAGAGTCGCCCCCGAGTGTCCTCCCGGGTCCGTCCTTGATGACGATCGACGTTCGTCGGCGATCATGGTGCGCCAGAGGTGGTCGGCGAGACGACGCTTAAGGCAGCGCTGAGCTTCCCGGGCGGTCTTCCCGGCGGCGATCTTGGTGTCGTAGTAGGCGCGTCCGCGGCTGCCGGTCATCCGGATCTGAGTGATGGCAACGGTATGCAGGGCCGAGTTGAGCTGCCTGTCGCCGAACCGGGACAGTCGGTGTCGCTGGCGGTCCGCGCTGGCGATCTCGACCGGCGCGGTGCCGGTGTAGCTGGCGAAGGCCGCGGAGCTGGGGAACCGACTCGCCCGACGCGTTCGGCCGAGCAAACGGGCAGCGGTCACGGCCCCGATCCCGGGCGTGCTGGTCAGTGTGCTGCCGGATTGGGCGACGAGCTTGGCCATCTCGGCTGCGTTGGCCTTGAGTCGTGCATCGACTGCGTGAAGGTCGGCGATCATGTCGGTGGCGAGCTGAACTCGCATGTATTCGGCCGGTCCGGCTGGTGCGATCGAGTCGAGCAGCGCCTCGGCGCGGGCCGCGGACAGGTCACGCGGCGCGCCACCGGGCAGCAGCGCTCGGAACAGAGCGTGGAGCTGGTTCGCGGTGCGCACTCGGGCTTGGGAGAGGTTGGTGCGGCGTTCGTCGAGCAGGGCCAGCGCCTCGGTCAGCCCGTCGGGCTGCAGAACGTTGGCGTCGCCGGCCAGCGCGGCGGCGCAGGCCGCCGCGGCGGCGTCGATGCGATCGTTCTTGCGGCGCCCGCCCCGGGAG
>DATMGQ010000360.1:0-27686 GCA_035555395.1 Acidimicrobiales bacterium | reverse complement strand
CTACGTGCGCGCCGGTGCGCACTTCCCCGACTCGGGCTACGCCCTGAGCAACCAGTACGGCGAGGAGGCCCACTGGCAGCGGTTCCACGACGCCTACGCGGCGCAGATCCTGAAGCACACCGAGTGCACCAACCTGGCGGCACCGACCGGGCCGTGCGCCAAGATGGTCGCCTTCCTCATGGGGATGATCGGCCACGGGATGGGCGATGAGGTGTGGGACTGGCTGTTCGAGCCCTACGTCGCCGACCTCTCCGAGTACTACACGCCCGACAGCCTGGGCGGGCAGGCCAACGAGGGCGGGGCCGAGCTGCAGCTCGACCTCGTGGCCATCGCCGACTTCGGCCAGCCGACCACCGACCTCGTGCCCTTCCCCTCGCACAGCGACCTGCTGGCCGCGTTCAAGGCGGTGGGCATGGCGAACATCACCGAGGACCAGCTGAACCTGGGCCAGGCGGCCATGGGCGTGGTCCACCAGGTCGAGGCCATGTGGGCGCCCGACCACATCGCGGCGCTGCACAAGGCCATGCCGTGGACCTCGCACAACATGGTCACCGCGCCGGGCGGCGTGAACTTCGCCGCCACTGCGATCGCCGGCGAGTGGAACGTGATCTGGGGACGCCTCCTCGGCGATCAGCCCGCCACCAGCGTGTCGATCACCTACCCGGCGAACGGCGAGCTCCGCGTCTCGGCCACCGGCTGGAACCGCGACCCGCAGCCCGGTTCGGCGCGCGGCCGCGGCGGGGCCCGCAACCGCATCACCGCCGTCCTCACCTACTCCCGTCCGTACACGGGCAGCGCCGGCCCGGTCACGAGCGAGCTGCCGGCCGGGTCGATGACCCTGGTCGAGCGTGACACCAGCGAGGCGGTGCCGATCCGCGCCGGCTGGCCGCGCAGCGTGCCCTACGGCCCCGACGCCGGCGAGCACATGATCGACATCCAGCCGGCGGCCGACCTGAAGCCGTGCACCTGGTACCGGGCCGGCGTGACCGCCAACCTGGTCGACGCCCGCAGCCTGCCGGTCACGCCGATGACCTGGGAGTTCCGCACCGGCACCGACGCCCAGGGCAACCGCTGCGCCGACGACCCCTACACGTCGAACGAGAACTACGTCCGCAAGGCGACGAGCGACCTGCTCGACCGGGAGGCCACCGAGCAGGAGCTGCAGGCCGCGACCTACCGCTTCGAGCGGGGCACGACCCGCCGCACCTACACCGCGGACCTCCTGGCCTCCACCGAGGAGCGCCAGGCGCTCGTGACGACGGCGTTCCAGAAGTACCTCGGCCGCACCCCGGACCCGAGCGGCCTCAGCTACTGGGCCACCAAGCTGAAGACGATCACCGTGCCGGACCTCTCGGCCCGGCTGCTCGGCTCGGCCGAGGTGTACCGCAAGGCCGGAGGCACGAACCGCGCCTACGTCGCCGCCCTCTACCCGCTGGTCCACGGCCGCGACGTCGACCCGAGCGGCCACGCCTACTGGACCAAGAAGCTCGACCAGGGCCTCGACCGGGGCAAGCTGGCCAAGATGCTGCTGACGAGCCACGAGTCGGCCCGTCGCACGGTCGCCCAGTCGTACCAGGACCTCCTCGGCCGGGCCCCCGATGCGGCCGGTTGGACGTACTGGACCACCAAGCTCGAGCGCGCCGGCGACCCGCGGACCCTGTGGCTGTCGCTCATGACGAGCAACGAGTACGACCGCAAGGCCCAGGCCGCCTGATCCTGTCGAGCGGGAGCCACCATCACCCCGCTGACCAGGGCATCCTCCTAGCCTGACCGCCGTTCACGCACCCAGGGGCCGAGGCGCGCGCCTCGGTAGGAGGAGACCACCACCATGTTGCGCACCCACCGGCGGATGACCCGCGTCGTCGGGCCGACACTCGGCGTCTTGGCGCTCATCTCGCTCGCGAGCTGCTCGTCGGACGACTAGAAGGCCGACGACACCACCACGACCGAAGCGGTCACGACCACGGCCGCCGGCGGCGAGTCGGCGGCCACCGTCGCGTTCGACGAGCAGATCCAGCAGGAGCTGAAGGACGTCGGCTGCTACACCGGCGCCGACGACGGCATCATCGGCCCGGAGACCGACGCTGCGATCATCGCCTTCCAGACCGCGTCGGGCCTCGAGGTCGACGGCGAGCTCGGCCCGGAGACCGAGGCGGCGCTCACCAAGGCCGTCGACGCGGGCGACACGGTCTGCGACGGGTCGGTGACCACCACCACGGCCGCGGGCACCACCACGACCGCGGCCAACGGCGGCGAGGCGCCGTGCACCGCAGCCGCGATCACTGCCGGACTCGGCGGCCAGGCCATCTCGAGCTACGTGTGCTCCGACGGCTACGCCGCCGGCTCCCTCGCCGACGAGGAGGCCAAGTTCATCCTCCAGTCCGAGGACGGGTCCTGGGTCGAGATGACGAGCGACCCGTGCGGCTCGGCCAGCGCCGGCCTCCCGCCGGTGATCCTCGAGGACGGCTGCGAGGCCTGATCCAGGGTTCCTGCGGCGTCCCGTCGTCGGCGGTCGGAGCGATCCGGCCGCGGCGGCGGGACGTCCCGCGTCCGGGGCCGGATCAGGCCTTGGATCGCCCGCTGCTCGGGCGCTGCTGGTCGGCAGCGGCGGAGCCGGGCCGGTCGTAGGGTGCGCCGCATGATCACGTCGGTCCACAACCTCATCTACTCGGACGACGCGCCGGCGACCCGGGCGTTCTTCCGGGACGTGCTCGGGCTCCCGTACGTCGAGGACGTCGGGTCCGAGGAGGGGTGGCTGATCTTCGGCACGGGGCCGAGCGAGTTCGGGGTGCACCCGACCTCGACCGTGTGGGAGGGCAAGGAGCACACGAGCCCCCGCCAGCACGTGATGTCGTTCATGTGCGACGACATCGAGGCCACCGTCGCCGAGCTCACCGCGAAGGGCGCCACGTTCGCCTCGGTTCCGCAGGACCGGGGCTTCGGCATCACCGCCATGGTCGAGGTCCCCGGGGCCGACCCGATCATGATCTACGAGCCCCGTCACGAGATCGCGTACGACCGCTGAGCGCCGGCAGCCGACCCCGGGTCGTCGTGGCCGGCCTCGGGGACACCGGGGTCCTCGTCGCCACCCGCCTGGCCCGATCGGCCGACGTCGTCGGCGTGTCCACCCGGCCGGCGCTCGTGAGCGGTCAGGAGCTGGGCACCCGGCTCACCGATCCGCAGCGGTGGCGGCGCACCTACCTGGTCCCGCTCCCCCGCTTCCGCAAGCTCGACCGCATCCGCACCGTGCACGGCCGCATCGACTCGGTCGACCTGGGTGAGCGCACCGTCCGCATCGAGGGCGCGGACGGCACCGCGTCGACCGAGCCCTACGACGTCCTCGTGATCGCCACCGGGGCGTCGAACGGCTTCTGGCGCCACGACCGGGTCCAGGGGCTCGACGCGATCGAGGCCGACCTGGCCGACGTCGCCGGGCAGATCGACCGGGCCAGCACCATCGCCGTCGTCGGCGGGGGTCCCACGGGCGTGAGCGCGGCCGACAACCTCGCCCGCCGCGGCGGCGCCGAGGTCCACCTGTTCCACGGCGGTGACGAGCCGCTCCCGGGCTACCACCCGAAGGCGCGACGGTGGATCGGGAAGCAGCTGCGGGACGACGGCGTGCACGTCCACCCGGGTCACCGCGCCGACGTGCCCGAGGGCTTCGTCGGCGATGAGCTGACCGCCGGCCCGGTGCGGTGGACCACGGGCCAGGACCCGTTCGACGCCGACCTCGTGCTGTGGGCGATCGGCGGCGTCCGGCCCCACAGCGCCTTCCTGCCCGCTGAGGTGCTCGACGCCGGCGGCTTCGTCCGCGTCGACGAGCACCTGCAGGTGACCGGGCACCCCGAGGTCTTCGCGGTGGGCGACGTGGCCGCGACCGACCCGAACCGCAGCTCGGCCCGCAACTGGGGCTATCGGGTGGTCGTGGCCAACGTGCGGGTGGCCACGAAGGGCTCCGGCAAGCGCAGGCGGTTCAAGGCGCCCGAGCACCGGTGGGGCTCGGTCCTCGGCGTGCAGGAGGACGGGATGGTGATCGTGCAGCCCGACGGCCGACGGGTCCGCGTGCCCCGCTGGGCCGCCGACAAGCTGCTGATGCGCGGGTTCGTGCCCTGGTACCTCTACGGCGGCCTGCGCAAGGAGCGCTGAGGCTCAGGGGCGCGGAGCGTTCTCCGCCGGCAGCGTCTGGAGGTCGGTGACATAGGACGGATCCTGGGCGCCGAGCCAGGCCACCAGGTCCTCGAACGGCACGCAGTACGTCTCGGGCTTGCCGCACGTCTCCTTGATGAAGTTCGCCATCGCGTTCTGGTACGCCGAGTTGTTCCACTCGTTGAAGTGGTTGCCCAAGATGAGCGGCGCCCGGTTGCCCTGGAGCGCGGCGTGGTACATGTCGCGGTAGGTGCCGAGGACCTGCTCCGAGTCGGCCGCCGACTCCTCGGGCGTGACGCCCTCCGACGAGGCCTCCCGCTGCCGGTAGTAGAAGTTGTAGTCCATCGTGATCAGCGGCCGTCCGGCCCCGTGCATCGGGAACGTCGACATGCCCATCTGCCAGATGCCGTACTGCGGGTCCTTCTCGGGCCAGGACAGGCCGGTGCGGGTGACCGAGCTGTCGTAGACGATCCCGTGGGCCTGGAACGCGGGGAACATCTGGGCGGGGTCGCCTTCGAGGCACGGGGTGCGGACGCCCTTGATGTCCTCGGGCGTCAGGTCGAGCTCCTCGTCGACGCCGTTGTTGGCGTTGACGTTCGTGATGAACGAGTCGAACTGGTCCATCTCGTTGTTCCAGTCCTCGGTGGTCCAGGAGCCGACCGGGCTGGCCACGCCGGAGCAGAAGTGCCCGTTGAAGTGGCTGCCGATCTCGTCACCGCGGGCGAGGGCCTCGTTGACGTCCTCGATCACGAGCGGGACGTCCTCGGGCCGGGCCCAGGCGATCGACGAGATGCCCGGGTTGTGGCCGGGGCCGACGTAGGTGTCCTTGGTGGCGTCGCTCAGCAGGTAGGTGCCGGAGAGGAAGCCGGTGAAGTGGAACGGCACCTCCTCTTGGATGGCCCGCCAGAACTCCCACTTCTCGTGCCAGCCGGCGCCGTCGAAGCTGGCCACGACGAACTGCGGGGGCTTCTCCCCCTTCGGGGTCTTCGTCACCACGAAGCCGCTCGGCTGGGTCGTCACCTTCTCCCCGGGCGGCGTCGGGTACGGGACCGTGTCCGGCTCCGGGATGGTGGTCGTGGTGGCCTTCGTGGTCGAGGACGAACTGGACGACGAGGTGGATGAAGGGGAGCTGGCGGAACCGTCCTGGCGCGACGAGTCCCCGTTGCTGCTGGTGCACCCTCCGGCCAACACCAACATCGCAACGACTCCCGCGAGGAACGTGCTCCGCCTGTTGCGAGGCAGGTGCACGGGGGTCGACGCTACTGCGCCGGACCACCGGATCCGTGTCATGACGGCGATGTCACGTCACCCGTTCGGGCGGCCACGGGGAGCGGTCGCCGCCGCGACACCGTGGGGTGTCGAGCGTCAGCGGGCGGTGCGCTGCAGGAGCCGGGCACCGATCCGGTCGCACCGCTCGCGCAGGTAGCCCTCGACCTCGGCGGGCAGGTCGACCGCTCCGAGCGAGATGCGCATCGTGTCGCGGCGTTCGCCGACGACCTGCTCCATCGACCGCCACGAGCACCGCTCGATGGCGTCCTCCCAGGTGCGCTGGTCGATGCCGAGGGCCCACAGGCGGTTGACCGCGAGCAGCCCGGCGAGCGGGTCCTCGCGCAGCTGCTCGTACACCAGGACCACCGACCGCTCAGCGGTCGCAGGATCGGCCAGGCGCTGCTCCCACACCGAGAAGAACCGCTCCACGCGGTCTGCGGCGGCTTCCAGGCGGCCGGGCTCGGCGAGCGTCCACTCGAGGCCGTCCTTCAGGACCAGCGACGACGCTGCCGCGAACGGGTCGCGCACCGACACGACGGGCCGGGACCGGCGGTAGTCGAGGAGCCCCTGGGGCAGCGGCTCGTGGCCGTAGAGGAACACGGTCTCGCCGACCGGGCGGTCCGCATCCTTGGCGAGCGCCATCGCGAACCCCCGAGGGAGCGCCGGCCAGCCGTAGCGCGGACCGGCGAAGACCCACTCGTCGTCGCCCGCCGGCGTGCGGTCCGGCACCAGCTCGAAGGTGCCGTCGCCACCGTGGTGGAGCGACATCGCGCCGTTGATCATGGCGAAGAGCCAGTTCGTGCCCGACCGGGGCAGGGCGCAGAGGTAGCGGCCGCTCGACCGCGCTGAGCGCAGGATCGAGCCCGCCCGCCGCACGTCGTCGATCCCGAGGTGCTGCTCGCGGATCTGGGTGGCGGCCACCCGCCAGCTGCGGGGGTCGTAGTCGCCGTACCAGGTGTTCGACTTCGGCCGTCGGAGCGATCGGGCGTAGGCCCGGGCGGCGGCGGTGCCGTGCTGTTGGATGCGGGCGTCGGGCGGGACTCGCATCAGCGCACGCCCTTCGCCGTCGGAACGCCCGGTCGCGCCCCGTCCAGAAGGGCTTGTCCACCGGTTCGGGGTGTGAACGGTTTCACGTTTCGAGACATTGCGGTCTCATATTACGGATGGACATCCGTCCGATGCGGAACCCTCCCGGCGAACTACCAGAGCCGGCGGCCGAGCAGGTCGGCGAGCTCCTCGTTGGGCTGCTCGTAGTACCGCTCGAGCAGGGCCCGGGCCGGGGGCGGCACGTCGGCCTCCTTGGTCTGGTTGCTGCGGGGCAGTGCCAGGCCGCTGGGCGCCTCGTCGAGCTCCAGGAACCGGAGGACCTCGCGACAGGTCGTGGCGGAGGCCTCGAACAGGTCCTCCGAGCGGACCACCAGGACCTGGTCGCGGTCGAAGTGCTCGAAGTACCGGGCGAGCTGCTCGGCGTAGCGGCCCCGGGCCTTGTAGGCGAACCAGTCGCGGTCGGTGTCGGCCTGCTCGGGGGTGCGGGGCCGTGCCGTCCGCTCCTCCTCCGCCTCGAACGCCTCGACCATCCCGAGGTCCTCGCGGACGCCGCGCGAGCTCATCCGGTAGTTCGACAGCGCCCGCTCCACCGGGTTCCGCAGCAGGGCGATCAGCTTGGCTTCGGGCAGCACCCCGTGGATCCGCTCGGCGGCCTCCGGGTGGAAGAGGTAGCGGGGCGTGGTCTCGAAGACCTGCCGGTCACCGGGACGCAGCGGGAAGTGCCCCCGGTACCAGTCGAGCGGGGTCGGCACGTCCCGATCGAAGTAGTGGACCTCCTTGACGTTGCTGGGCGCGGTCTGCGGATGCGCGGCCAGGTAGTCGTGGAGGCTCGTGGTGCCGCCCTTCTGGGTCCCGATCACGAGGAAGTCGGGCAGGGGCCGCATCGACCCGGTGCGCGTGCGCAGGTCGTCGCGCACCCGGCGCGACTGGCGCTTCACGCCCTTCTCCGCCCGTCGGACCGACAGCTTCACCGCCCGCGTTGCCCCCATGGCGGCTTTCTCCCACAGATCCACCGCGGATGCAAAGCCGGCTGCTCGGACGCCACCGACAGACCACGTTCCCCCTGGTCAGCGCTAGGGTCGGCGCTTCTACAACGATCAGACGGGAGATCGAAAGTGACGAAGTTCAAGTGGTTGCTGGTCGCGCTCGTGGCCCTCGGCCTCACGACGGCCACGGCATGCGGGAAGTCCGACGGCAACGCCGACAAGGACACGACGACGACCGTGGCGAGCGATGCCGGGTCAGGTGACGACGGCGGTTCCGCCGATCCGGGCGACGGGTTCATCACCGGCACCCCCGAGGAGTGGCTGGCCGCCGTGTGCGGCGACGACGCCGAGATCACGGAGACCGACAGCGACATCGAGCCCCGCTACGGCCCCGACGCCACGTCGTCGCACTACTGCACCCCGCCGGCTCAGCCCGACGGCAACGACACCTACCCCGAGGCCGTGCTGTTCAGCGCCGACCCGAGCGCCGACTGGGAGTCGTTCGACGACCCCGAGGTGTTCAAGTCGTTCGCCATCGGCCAGGTCTCCGACGACGAGTGGGCCCTCGTGTACGAGGACAACTCGACCCACGAGATCGCCGAGCCGCACGTCGCTGGCCTCACCGAGTTCGGGTTCACGGTCTACGAGAACAACGAGCCCGTCAGCTAGCGACCCTCGCCGTTCGACCAGTCGACCAGTTCGACCACCGGGGCCCGGGCTGCGAGCCCGGGCCCCGTCGCGTCCGGGACCCTCGATGCGGCTCGGGCCAGCGGGTGCTTCACCCCTCGGAGCGGCGTCCGACCACCAGGTAGGCCACCGGTCCGAGCGGCTGGACGAAGCACCCCAGCGCCCACACCGCCTTCGGCCCGCGCACCCGTTCCTTCGGCCGGCGGGCCAGGTCCCGCAGCGCCACGGTGGTCACCACCACCTCCACCACCGCTGCAACCCCGATCAGCCGCCGCTGCCGAGGCGTGAAGTCCTTCCACCGCTTCTTCTGCTCGTCCATGGATCGCACCGTACGACCGATCCCCGACCACCGCCGCGGGCGCATCCGCCGATGCGGATCGATGCTCCGCCGCCCCGAAGCGAGCGCGGCCGTCTCGCTGGTGGCCCTACGGGGACGAAGCGCGCGGCAAACAGAGGCCACTGCCACATCTGGTCGAGTGACCGAATACGTCGCACACGACCAGGCCACGGGCCCGGAACAACCTCGCCAGAAGCAAACTCGCCTCTCCCCCGCTCAGGTGGACGAGGTGGTCACCGCCTACTTGAACGGGTCCTCCCAGCAGGAGCTGGTGGTGCGGTTCCGGATCGACCCCACGACGGTGCGGGCCCACCTGCGCCGGCGAGAGGTGCTGGCGACTCGTCCGTACAACAAGCTGCACGGCGAACTCCTGGAACGAGCCAAGGAGCTCTACGCCGCGGGACGGTCGCTCAGGTCGGTGGCATCGGAGCTGGGGGTGTCCCGGGAGACGGTGCGGTCAGGTTTACTTGCCGGCGGAGTGGTGCTTCGCGGTCGGGGCAGCTGATCCTCAACGTGCTTGAGAATCGCCTTGGCGTAGCACTTGGTGCCGATCTGCGGCTTGGCGACGGCAGCGAGCCGAGGCGAGTGCGCTTGCCAGATCATTTCACGTCGCACCCGGCTCGGGCAGCTCGAGGTAGGTGTGGCTCGGGATGGTGTTGCGAGGTAGGGCAGATGTGCCCGAGCGGAAGCGACTGGAGACTGGACCGTCGGTGCGCAGACCGCGCTAGGTCAGCTCGGCGCGCAGCTGGCTCAAGCTGTAGCCATCGGTGGCGGATACCTCGAACGCCAAGGCGGACGCGCTGGAGAACGAGCCTGGACACCACCAGCCACCAAGCGGAAACTCCACCCGTCTCCAGGAACAACTAGCTCGATTCTTGAATGCCGACTAGTCGTAGGAGGTCTGCAAGCCAGACGAATCCATATGAGAATCCGGACTCGTCGTGCGCCACCGATTCGACCAAGTTGGCGTATGTTTCTGCGACTTCGCCCAAGGTCAGATCCGACGTCCCTGGACGACGATATGGATCAGTTCCTACCAAGCCAGGTATCGACCAGTAGTGTGAGTGGACCAATTCAATCTGCTCACCGCGACGCTCTTCTAGAGCATCAAGCATCTGGTTGAATACCAACCTGATGAGTGGCAGCGAAACGACGTTTCTATCCATAGCTACCCGTTCAGTATCTGAGATATCTGGTTTTGCCAGTTCGCAATTTCTGATTGCAGGTGATTGACTCTACCGCTGATGATGCTCTGCACCACCGCTTCCGAGGGAGCATTGGCCAGTAGACCTTTGTTGTCGTAGGCCCAAGGATTTGCGATATACGCATCTAGCTTCGCTTGATGTTCGGCTATGCGCTTAGACAGACTATCCACAGTCTTTGCCTCGGAGGCCGTCAAGCAACGGGATCCCTCGGCGGGTCCGACGCCAGCTACGCCGTAGTAGATCGAACCGGCGGTACCCATGCCACCAGCGACTGCTAAAGCTTCCGGGCCCAGCGCGCCGACCACGGCGACGCCGCACGCGACCGATGCCCCGCACGCTACCGCAGCGGTAACGATCACGACAGTCGCAATTTCACCCTTATGATCGTTGACGAATTTCGCAACACCGCTTCCCCGGCACGAGCCGTTGTCGTTCTTGCCAAGCCAGCAACGGAGACCGGTAGGGTCTGTGCCATTCAGCGGATTGTTCTCTGTGTATCCGTACGGACTCTCTGTTTGGGTCACGATTGGGTCCACAGACAGAAATTGCCCAGTTGTCGGGTGGGACTGCCGCGTGGTCCGGTGACAGGTTGGGTGTGGGGTCAGGCCGCCTGAGTGGCGGCGGTGGGCATGATGGTTTCGAACTCGATCGGGGTCAATCGGCCGAGGGCTGCTTGGCGGCGTCGGCGGTGGTAGGTGCGTTCGATCCAGGTGACGATCGCGAGCCGGAGCTGGTCGCGGGTGGCCCAGCGTTGGCGGTCGAGGACGTTCTTCTGCAGGAGTGCGAAGAAGGACTCCATGGCGGCGTTGTCGCTGGCGGAGCCGACCTGGCCCATCGAGCCGACCATGCCGTGAGCGGTGAGGGCCCGTTGCAGCTTCCGGGAACGGAACTGGGCGGGCTCAACTGGTCGTCGCAACACCTCGATGATGGAGGTGTCGGTGATGACAACGATGAAGGAGCGGCAGGAAGAGGTTCGGCAGTATCGAGGGCAGATGCCTTCGCCCGGCCGGCCGTCGGTGGCGTGGCGGCGGGATCGGGTGGCGTTCTGGGCGGAGATCGCCAGGGGCGAGAAGACCGACGACGCCTCTGCTGCGGCCGGCGTGTCATCACCGGTTGGCTATCGGTGGTTCCGTCACGCTGGCGGCGTGAACCCCTGCCTTCCACCAACCCTGTCGGGTCGCTACCTGTCGTTCTCGGAGCGAGAAGACATCGCGCTGTATCGAGCTCAGGGCCAAGGCGTGCGCGAGATCGCACGACGGACCGGCCGGTCGCCATCGACGATCAGCCGGGAGTTGCGCCGCAACGCGTCGACGAGGACGTTCCGTCTCGAGTACAAGGCGACGATCGCTCAGTGGCACGCGGAGCGGCGGGCCAGGCGCCCCAAGGCGGCGAAGCTCGCCACCAGCGACCGTCTGCGGGACTACGTCCAGGACCGGCTGTCAGGGCGGGTCACCACCGCTGCGGGCCAGGTGCTGGGCCCCGACGGCCCGAAGTGGCAGGGCAAGAACAAGCCGCATCGCGGTGACCGCCGCTGGGTGCAGGCATGGAGCCCTGAGCAGATCGCCCGACGGTTGCCGCTTGAGTTCCCCGATGATGAGTCCATGCGGATCAGCCACGAGGCCATCTACCAGGCCCTCTACGTCGAGGGACGTGGAGCCCTCAAGCGCGAGCTGGTTGCGTGCCTGCGCACCGGCCGGGCGCTGCGGATCCCGCGGGCTCGGGTCGGGAGGCGGTCATGGGATCACGTCACCGACAACGTGTTGATCAGCGAACGCCCTGCCGAAGCAGACGACCGCGCCGTCCCCGGCCATTGGGAAGGCGACCTCGTCATCGGCCTGGAACGTTCGGCCATCGGCACTCTGGTCGAGCGCACGACCCGCTTCACGATGCTGATCCACCTGCCACGCGAACCCGGCTGGCGCCAAGAACCCCGCAAGAAGAACGGCCCAGCCTTAGCGGGCTACGGCGCCGTCACCATGAAGCACGCGCTCGCCCGAACGATGACGACGCTGCCCGACCAGCTCCGCCGCTCGCTCACCTGGGACCGCGGCAAGGAGCTCTCGGCCCACGTCGCGTTCACCGTCGAGACCAACATCCCGGTGTTCTTCGCCGACCCCAAGAGCCCCTGGCAGCGCGGCACCAACGAGAACACCAACGGCCTTCTGCGCCAGTACTTCCCCAAAGGCACCGACCTCTCGCGATGGTCCGCTGAGGAGCTCGAGGCCGTTGCTGCCACCATCAACAACCGGCCCCGCAAGATCCTCGACTGGCGCACCCCCGCCGAAGCCTTGAATGAGCACCTACGCTCCGTCCGACAAGCCGGTGTTGCGACCACCGATTGAGCCCGCCCTGCGACCCGCGGTCCGAGTGCAGGATGCAGCCGGCCACGTCGCCGCGGCGGGCCACAGCCGAGTCGAGAGCGTTCACGGCGAGCCGGGCTTGCATCCTCGAGTCGATCGAGTAGCCGACGATCCGGTTCGAGAACAGGTCCTTGACGGCGCAGAGGTAGAGCTTGCCTTCGTCGGTCCAGTGCTCGGTGATGTCGGTCAGCCACAGCTGGTTCGGCCGCTCGGCGGTGAACACCCGCCGGACCAGGTCGTCGTGAGCCGGCGTGCCCGGCTTGGAGCCCTTGCCGGTGCGCTTCTTGCCGAAGCGCGACCACCAGCCGTTCGCCTGGCAGTGCCGCCACACGGTCCGGTCGCAGGCGCTGTGGCCGCCGTCGCGGATCTCATCCGCGAGGAACCGGTAGCCGAACTCGGGGTCGTCGCGGTGGGCGTCGAAGATCGCGTTCGCCAGATGAGCTTCGGCAAGCTCCCGGGCGGTGACCGGGCAGGCAGCCCACCGGTAGTACTGCTGGCGGCACAGCTTCAGAACCCGGCACGTCACCGTGACGGGGACCCCGTCGCCGGCCAGCTCGCGGACGAGCGGGAACATCATTTTGGGGGCAGGTTCGCCTGCGACAGATACGCGGCGGCCCGGCGCAGGACCTCGTTCTCCTGCTCGAGCAGACGGATCCGCTTCTTCGCCTCGCGCAGCTCGGCGTTTTCCGCTGCGGTCGTGCCGGGCTTGAGCCCGTCCTCGACATCCGCAGCCTTGAGCCAGTTGGCCAGGCACGACTCCGAGATCCCGAAGTCCTTGGCGATGGTCTTCAGCAGCACGTCGGGCTCGCGGTTGCGAGCAACCCGGATCACGTCCTCGCGGAACTCACGGGGATAGGGCTTGGGCATGGCAGACATCCTTCCAGCGGCACCTCTCGGCACCACAGATCAGATGTCACCGACTCACGCGGCAGTCCCTTTAGCCAGGTCACGACCCTAGAGCGACTCCGACAGAAGCAGATCCGGCTCTCCCCTGCCCAGGTAGATGAGCTGGTTGCTGCCTACCTGGACGGATGCTCCCAGCAGGAACTGGTGGGGCGGTTTGCGATCGACCCGACGACGGTGCGGGCCCACCTGCGCCGGCGACAGGTGCTGGCCACCCGCCCCTACAACAAGCTGCACGGCGAGCTACTCGAACGAGCCAGGGAGCTCTACGCCGCTGGACGCTCGCTCAGATCGGTGGCGTCGGAGCTGGGCGTGTCTCGGGAGACGGTGCGATCGGGGCTGCTCGCAGCCGGAGTTGAGCTTCGTGGTCGCGGTGGCTGATCTTCGAGACTTCTGAGGATGGCCTTGGCGTAGTGCTTGGTGTCGATCTGCGGCTTGGCGACGGCGGTGACACGGAGCCTGGTTCGTTTGCCAGTGATGCCGAGCACGTGATGCTGGTGCTGGTTGAGGAGGGCTCGCCAGCGTGCTGGGTCGCCAATCCTGAGCGCAGCCTCCAGGCGCTCAGGAATCACTGAGATCTTGAACACCGGCGACGATTGCGACCCCTGGAGGGCCTCCAACAGGGCCACCCCCTCGCTCGACCATCAGCCGATCGCAACGGAGACGATAAGTAGCAAGAACAGCACACCTTCGGCCCACACCAACACGCGGGCCCTTTTCACCGTAATTGTTGGAGTTGATCTGCCGGTCGATTCGTTGGCTTGTTCGATCAAGGAGTGCCCGGTGAACGAGTTGATCTCATCGAGCACCTGAGACAGAGACGGATGCGTCCCGCGTAGCGTCGATCGCACCAGCGGAAGCACCAACACCGAAACACTAAGTCCCCAACAGATGAATCCGCCAAGGGCCAACGCCGCCCCGACTGCGCCGAGCGCACCGGTCGACGGCGCGTGCACGAGTAGGAGGAAGCCTACGAGGAGACAGATTGCCGACGTGTTGCGAATCACTACCAGGCGCAGGTACCAGTAGGCCACGGAGGCCGGCATCGGGTTCAGGTGGTCCAGGTCCATGACAAAGCCCCATGCACTTCTGGAATTGGAAGAAAATTCTTCGCGATGGACACTGACCCGTTAGGCCAGCTTTGATCTTGCCCCCAGGGGTTCACTCCCATTCCGCCCTTTGCGCCGAACGGACCAAGGCCGCAGCCAATGGACATACCCGGACCCGATAGCTCATCGAGTTCAGCAGAAGTAACGCCAAACGATCCTCCAACGCCGAGGGACGGCGTGCCCATTCCTATGCTTGGAGTTACGCTCGCCTTTCCATGCCGAAGGTTGCCAAGGTCGCCGTCCCAATTCCAGCAAAAGTCGAGCCCACCTCCGAAGATGAGGTATCCCTGTGGGCCGGCACATAGGGATTTCGTGCCCTCCTCGTGACCGGTTGCGATGTTGACTGCCCTGCAGGCAAGTCCCATACCCCAGGGGCACATGCCGGTAGGATCTGAGAGTGTCGACGGGTTCTGGCTGGCGTAGCCGTACGGTTCCTGCGTTTTCGCTGCGATGGGGTCCTTGGTTAGGAACTGAGCGGTGGTTGGGTCGTAGTAGCGGGCTCGGAGGTATTGGTAGCCGGTTTCGGTGTCGGTGTATTGGCCGGCGTAGCTGAGGAGGGGTTGCTTGTTGCCTTCGGTGGTGACGGCTTGGGTGGCGACGGTGCCGTAGGGGTCGTAGCTGCGGCGGGAGTGTTCGGTGCCGTCGGTGGCTTTGGTGGCGAGCCTCACGGAGCCGAGCTGGTCGTGGTGGAGCCAGGTGGCGGTGCCGTCGGGGTTGATCTGCTCGATCGGCTGTCCGCCGGGGCCGTACACGAGGTAGGTGGTGTCGGTCCCTGACTTCTGGGTGAGCAGCAGCGGCAGGCCGGTGCCGGAGGAGTAGGTGAACTTCTGGGCGGTGCCGCTGTCGGTCTGCTTGGTGGCTCGGATGCCGTCGGTGTCGTAGGTGTAGCTGGTCTGGCGGGCGGTGGTGGTGTTCTGGAAGCCGGTGACCGTCGAGAAGTCGCCTTGGGGGGCGCCCCACCAGATGGTGTCGCCGGTGGCGGCGGGCTTGTAGAGGAACAGGTCCTCGCGGCCGTCGCCGTCGAAGTCGCCGATCACCGGGGCTTGCCCCGCGTCGATCGACGGGAGGATCTTCTGGTTCGAAGAACCGAAGCTCGCCTCAGCGGCACCCCACCACAGCACGTCTTGACCGGACGGGTTGTAGAAGAGCAGGTCGTCACGGTCGTCGCCGTTGACGTCGCCGGCGGCGAGGTCGTAGGTCGTCGTGTTCACGGTCCGGTTGTAGCTCGTGTAGGTCCCGCCCGTCGCCGCGAACATCCACAGGTAGTCCTGATCGGTGCCCGGCGCGTACCAGAACACGTCATCGGCGCCGTTGCCGTCGAAGTCCCCAGCAACGGGTTCGAAGGTCCCGCCCACGTTGGCCGCACCGAGGTCGAACTGGTTGGTGCCGACGGCGACGTCGTCGTCACCCCACCAGATCGCGTCAGTCGCTGACCCCGCCGCGTACCAGAGGACATCGCTGCAGCCGTCTGCGTTGAAGTCGCCGGTGACAGGCACGAACGAGTTCGTGATCGTGAACTGCTTCGACGTGTACGCCCCGTTGGGCGACGAGGTGCTGTAACGGCCGAACCAGAACCACACGTAGTCGTTCCCGGTGCCGGGCTTGTACCAGAGGATGTCGTCAATGCCGTCGCAGTTGAAGTCCCCGGTAGCCGGGGTGTAGCCCGAGCCGACGCTGAACCTGCCGTTGACCGATCCGAACTGGTTGCGGGCCGCGCCCCAAAACACCCAGTCGTCGTTCGAGGTGTTCGTGGAGCGGTAGAAGAAGACATCGTCTTCGGTGTCGCCGTCGAAGTTCCCGACCAGCGCCTGGCCGTCCATGTCCGCCAGCGACGTGGTGGGCGGGTTGCCGGTCGTGTCGGCCACCTTGGTCAGCCGGTTGGCCTGGTCGTAGGAGTGCGTCCGCACGACGTTGTCCTCGAACGTCGTCGTGAGCCGACGGCCCAGGGTGTCGTAGGTGTAGAGCTCCGAGCCGGCGTCGGCAGCGGGGCAGGTCGCCACGTTGGCGGCGACCACGGCCTTGGTCGGCGACGCCCAGCACAGCTCCTGCGCCTTGTTGAACTGCTGGTTGCGGCCGCCGGGCCCCTTGGTCAGGTTCGATGCCGCGTCGACGGCGAACTCCGTGGCACCGGATGTGACACCGTGGGTGTCCGTCAGGCGGTTGCGGGTGTCGTAGACGTTGTCGGTGGCTGCTGATCCGGCTGCGCCGGAGGGGGTGGTGGCGTCGACCATGCCCTTGGTGCCGGTCGGGCGGGTGTAGGTCTCGGCGCCAAGCGTGGTGACGCCCTGCTTCCAGGTGGCGGCGGTCATCCGGCCAGCAGCGTCGTAGGCGAACGCGTCGTTGTTGACGCTGCCGAACGCGGTGCCGGTCCAGTTGGAGTCATCGTCGTAGTCGAAGGTCGCCGTCCGCGACGACCAGTCCGTGGAGGTCTTGAGCATGCCTGCGCTGTCGAACGTGCGGACGACGGTCCTATTGCCGGGGTAGGTCAACTCGGTAAGATTGCCTGTCTTGTCCCACTTGTAGCCGGTGGTGTCACCGTTGCGGTCGGTGTGGCTGCTGATCTGGGAGCGCTTGGTCCACGCCCAGGTCTCGTCCCACGAGGCGGCCGTCGCTGCGCCGGAGCCGGTGCGGGCGTGGGCGGCGTCGCGGCGCCCGAGGTTGTCGTAGTGGATCCCGTTCGTGAAGTCCGTGCCGTCGACGAGGTCCGGAGTGTCGGGGTCGGAGTAGTCGATGCCCGTGATGCGGCTGGCGTCGTCGTAGAAGTACGTGATGCAGCCGACCTTCGTAGCGGCAGTGCAGGTCGCGCCGCTCACCGAGTCCTGCTTGACGGTCTTGAGCCGACCCACAGAGTCGTAGGTGTTCGTGGTGGTCCGGCCGAGCGGATCGGTCTCGGTGAGGAGGTTGCCGCCGGCGTCGTAGGTGTAGCCGGTCACAGCGCTGAGCTCGTTGGTGAAGCTCTTCTGCGCACCGTTCGGGAAGTAGGCATAGGACTTCGAGGTCTCATCCGGTGCCTTGACGTTGGTGAGCTCGTCGGCGTCGTTGTAGGTGTAGGTGGTGGTGTCGCCCAGGGTGGCGCCACTGGACGTGGAGCTGACGTTGCCGTTGGCGTCGAGGACCGTCTTCACCTTGTCACCGGTCTCAGAGCCCGGGTTCTTGACCGGGCCGGTCACCGTGGTCGACCGGTTGGCGATGTCGTAGCTGTAGCTCGTCTGGTAGTCGCCGGCCGTCGCGGTCTTGACGCCTTCGGGCGACGTGACCGTGAGCGGCCAGCCGATCTCGTTGTAGGTGTAGGCGGTCCGCTCGTCTTCGGGGTTCTCCGACCACTCGAGGTAGCCGGTTCCGGCGTTGTAGCCGGAGTCCCATCGGTTGAGCAACGGGTCGACCACCGTGGTGACGTCCTCGGGATGGGCGGTCGTGGCGTGCTCGTAGCTGGTCGTCGCGGCATCGGCGGTCCCGGCGGCGACGGTCGTGGCCTCGAGACGCCCGTTGGTCGCGTTGTACTGGTTGGTCGTCGTCACGACCTGCGACGTGTCGCTCCCCTTCTGGCCGACAGCCACCGATGTCACTTGGTCGAAAATGCCGTACGTGTACGTAGTGATCCGGTTGGTCGGGTCCTTGACGGTCAGGACGTTGCCTGCGGCGTCGCTGGTGAACTCGGTCTTCTTGCCGGCGTTGTCCTCGATCCACTCGGGCGCGTTGGTATCGGACTTGAACTTGTAGTTCGTCGTCTGCTGCGCTGCGGTTCCCGCAGCGGTGATGGTCTGGGTCCGGACACCGTTCTCGTAGGTGTCGATCCGCTTGTGCCGGTGGTCCGCGATGCCGCTGTCGTCGTAGGGCGGCATGGTCACGGTGGTCCTGCCGGCCGACGGAGTGTCGTACGCGAAGTCGGTGCGCCGGTTGAGCTCGTCGCGCTGCCACTCCACGCGACCGGTGGCGTCGTAGTTGTTCTCGATCACCTTGCTGTTCGACGTGTCGCCGAGATGGCGCGGTCTGCGCATCTTCGTCATCAGGTGGTCTTCGGTGCTGTGTTCAGCATCGAAGTAGGTGAACGTCGTCGTCCCGCCTGAAACGTCCTTGTAGCTGGTGAGGTTGCCGGCAGAGTCGTAGGAGAACTCGGCCTTGCGGCCCGCCGGCTCGCCGGAGACGACGGGCTCGGTGATCGATGCCAGCTTCCCTGTGGATCCGGCTGAGGCCCACGACCCGTGCCACGCCAGCGTGAGGCTCCGGCCTGCGGCATCGGTGATCGCCGACGGCTGCCGGAACGCGGGATCCGCCGCTGTGACCGCAGGGTAGGACACCGTCGTCGTGTTCCCGAACTGGTCCGACAATGACTTCAGGCGACCAGCCGAGTCGAAGAGGAATCGCTCGGTGTGGTTCCGGATGAACAGCCAGTCGCTGCCCTGAGCCGTGAGCGTCGCTGTGTATCCATCAGGGGCGAGGAAGGAGCCCGAACTTGAGCCGCGGAAGGCGACGGTCGCACCCGTCTCCTGGACGACGGTCTTGCCGCCCCAATAGGGCTCGTCCCACAGGCGCATGTCGAGGGTCGATGACCACCCGTAACCGATGCTCGACCACCGGTCTGCCGCCAGCGAGTTGTACGCCATGGAGACACCGAGACCTGGTCCACGGCCCGGGACCGACACCGGAGCAATCGGCATGTGCAAGTTGCCTGAACCCGTGTCAACCGGATCGGCGCAATGGCAACGAAGGAGCTCATCCCAGTCCTTCGCTGCATTCGGCCCGAGGATGTCGCTGCCGGAGTGCGGCCCCTCGGGGACGTTCCAGCCGGGAGGCGTCGGGTGGTCTGAGGCGAGGAAGTTCTCCCGGATGTCCTCGAGCGTGAGTGCCTTGTCGTACACCGCGATCTCGTCAATCGCTCCCTGGTACTGGTAGCCCTCGTTGTATGCCGGTCCGTTCAAAGGACGCCCGACCACCAGCGGGTCGAAGTCGCCTGCAGCCCCATCGCCCCACCGCAGGCCGGGAAAGTCCGCAGCCTGAACACCCTCGTCATCCCCATCGACGACGATCCACAGCGACTTCGACACCTCTTCGTACACGGCGACCACGTGGTGCCACTGCCCGTCGGTCACCGTCTCCGTCGACTCGACATCAACCGACTCGCCCCACAGCCCCTGGCCTACGGTCGCCCTCACCGTGCCCGAGGAGGTCAAGGTCATCCACAACCCGACCTCCCTGGAACCCCAGCAGCACCCGTCGACGACGAGCAGGTTCGCATCCGGGAACGACGCCGGCGTCACCTCCGGGTCCGGTGGCAGACCCGACGGCTTGATCCAAGCCTCGAACGACGCCGACGGAGTCCGGAAATCCTCAGTCGAGAACTCCAGACCCGACAGCGAAGGCGTGGGCGGCGAACCAGACAGCGGGCCCAAGCTCGCAGCGGTGTTCCCATCGAAGCCCGACGTCGGCACGCCAAGACCGATCTTCGAGAGGTCGCCAGTCCACTCACCCCCGACACCCCCAGCGATCTCATTGACCGGCTCGGTAGCCGTCGACGTCTCGCCCAACCGGAAGTACGCCACAGGATCGCGGGCCTCGATCACGTCCGCATAGGTCGGACCCGCCGCCTCCACCGGCTCCCGGGCCGCCAACACCAGTGCTGACGCCACCACCGCTACCGCGACAACGACCCAGCGCGAGGCTGATTGAGACATGGGATTCCGCCGATCATGGAACGTGGGCGAACGAACGCCCACAGCGAGACTCATGGAGTGTGGCCTACCACGCAAGGCCTCCACCAATTGCCTGGGGCCGCCCAAGAAGCGCGGCCCACCCGGTCACGCCTGGTCGTCTTGTGGCGTGTCTGGTGGCAGCGAAGGGATCTCCGGCCGAGCGAGCCCGAGGAGGTTCAAACTGAACCGCTTGGTGGGCGCAGAGGGACTCGAACCCCCGACATCTGCCTTGTAAGGCAGTACCCGGCACCCTTGCTGACCAGCGGTTTCACGGGGATCCGTCGCCTGACCAGGGCATTCTTGGGTCTGCCCGAGACCGCTTGAGTCCGCTGGGGACACCCTGGCGTGTCCTGTGTGTGTCCTAGTCCGACGCTGACTTGGTGTCCTCGGCAAGCTCAGCCGTATCGACAGCCTGTTCCTCCGGCTCCGGCACAACGGGTGCGGGGATCTTGCCCTTTGGAGCCAGCTTGTCGACGTGGCTACCGATCTCCCGCAGGATCTCGTCCACCGTTGTGACCCGGTCCGAGAGGTCCCTCTCGGTGATATCGACAGCCTCGTAGGCAGTGCCGTCCTCGTTCTCCTTCCAGGCGAACACACCCGCCCCATCCAGATAGGTCTTGGTAAGCGCCTGCACCTCGCTCACCATCTTGGCGACCTTGTCCCGCTGTGAGAGCCGAGCGCCCCAGATGAAGAAGCAGTAGGGCAGTTGGTCCTTGCGCCAGGAATCCCAACCGTCAATCTTCGTCGTCAGACCTCTGCGGAAGAGCTTGAGGTCAGTTGCGGCGAACTTGAGCTCCTTGCGCCGGTTGCTCCAATCGCTCATGGCTCCTCTCGCCTTGGTCTTGCCGTAGGCCGGAGCGCCGGTGACCTTCGTCTCCAAGCAGATCAGAGGATCGATCAGCGGCTTCGAGTCTCGATCGGGCCACGCCACGTCGATCTGGTGATTCTGAGAGAAGCCCTTGACCTTGGTTCTGGGTGCAAGCTTCTGCTCCGTGCGGTTGCTCAAGAGAGCGGTCAGGAGGTCGGCGTAGTAGTTGCCCTTCTTGCGGTACTCAGCTGCCAGGCGGTCGCCCGGCTGGGTGTCTGGGTTCCCCATCCCTCTCGGGACCACCTCGGCCTTTCGGTAGGCATCCAGGGTCCAGAGGTAGGCGAGCCACTCGTCCTGAACGTCCACGAACAGCTGAAGGTCGTTGTCGCCAACCCGTCCGATGAGGGCCGCCCATCGCTCCTGCGGATGCCCATAGATCGCCTCTAGGTTCTTGGCGGCTTCAGGGTCATCGGTAGCGGGCATCGGACCATTGAACTTCATGTCCGGTTTGGCTAGGTGGACTGTCCCAACCGGTGGCTACGCAGAGCATGGGCGGATGCACGCAGCTGGGCTACCTCAGCAGCCTTCAAACCGACTGCCTTCCTGAGAAGCACGTCATCAACCGTCTTGGATGCCTCGACCCACAAGCCCTTCTGCACTTGCCGTGCGAGGGAGGCCTTCATGGGTTGCAGCGTCTTCCAGGCTGCGGCGAGTGCGTCAGGGTTCGGCACAGGAAGGCGACCGGCCTCACGAGGTTCCATCTTCAGGATGCCGCCGCCGTAGGACCTCCCATGAAGCTCGGCGCCCAACATTGTCACCGAGTTGAGCATCAGCAATGGAAGCGCCGAGGCGGCACCCTTTGGCGCATCTGGGGCGAGCCGCACGCCGTGCATCGAGTTCACGAAGGTGACCTTGGCCGAGTTGGTCACAAGCCTTGGATAGCGGTGGCTCATGTAGGTGAAGAACAGACTCGGCGGCTTGACCGCAGGTGGTCGGAACCAGAGGTCACCACGGATGCTGCACTTGTATCCCTCGGGCACGCCGTGCTCGATGCCGAACTCCTTGTAACGAACGAGGCCCTCGTGGTCGTCGTCGGGGTCAGCGGGCCAGAGCATCCACACCGCCTCACCGGCCTCCTTGAGTCGATCCCACATGGCACCTGTAAAGGACATCTCTGTGAGATGCCTCGTACCGGGCGGACACGCCTTGATGACGTGGCAACCGGGCTGTAGGTCGTACTCGGCCCTCGTCGCCTCCGACAGCATGAAGAAGTGGTTGGCACCGGTCACAGTGCCCAACTCAGGCGCACCGTAGGTGCTCAGCGCCGTGAACCTCTCGCTACTGACCCGGCGAAACAGATCCCGCTGGGACGTGGTCAGCAGCAGGTCGCTCCACTTGCCCTCATCGTTGGGGACGAAGTTCGTCGGGTCCTCCGGACGAAGATCGGCCAGATCATCAGCACTATGCACGTAGTGGAGGTTGAACGAGTCGCAGCCGCCTGTGCCCTGGCCGAGAACGAGAACCACGTGCTCAAGCGCATCCTCAAACTGAAGGCGCTCAAACACGACGAGCGTCACTTGTTTGAATCGAGTGCGCAGCCAGCGGCGGACCGGCTCTGCATAGTGGACCGTGAGCAACTCGGCCGGAAGCACCATCGCCAACCGGCCCTCAGGCTTCAGGAAGGCGCTTGAGTGGACGAGCGTCGCTGCCCACGAGGATGCGAGCCCGTTCAGCCGCACGCCTTGTCGGAGAGCCGCCGCAACAGAGAGCTTGCGAGTCTCACCGGCGTGCTCTTGGTAGCGCACGAACGGCGGGTTCCCCACCACTGCGTCCATCAGCGGCAGCGGGCTGTCCGGCTCATCCGGTGACGCCACGGCGAAGAAGTCCGTCGCTGGGAGCAGAGTGGCGGACAGGCCCTCGGCGGCAAGCAACTTCGCAGAGTCGTCGAGTGACTCTTGGTGCAGGTCCGTTCCCCACACTTGCTCTCGCATGGCGTGCGCAGAGCAGCCTTCTCCCTTCAGCCGGCGACCTGCGGCAAGCAGGAAGACGGACTCGCCGCATGTTGGGTCGAAGACTCTTGCGTTGGCATCGCCATCGAGCGCCCAATCCGTGAGGAAGTCAGCGATGGCGGGCGGCGTGAAAAAGGCACCCCTGGCCTTCCGAAGTTCTGGGGTGTCGTGCTCCGCAACCACCCTCGAACCCTAGCCCAGAGCAAAGGTCGATCGGACACATGTTCGCCCAGAAACGTGCAGGTCAAGGGCCTATTTCTCACTTGCCGTCAGTCGGCCTCGGTCATCGCCTCTTGTGGCGTAGCGCCGGGAACTTGGATTCGAGCAGTTCGACGTTGAGGCCACCGATCTGCTTCTTGCGACCGTTGGTCGGGCGACCACTCGGCTCGGTTGGCGGGAAGGCGTCGGCCTTGGCGGGTGTCGCTGGGGCGGGAGCGGAGGCGAGGTACGGGTAGCGCTCTGCGACGTGAGCGACGATCTGGGCGAGCCGCTCGGTGTCCACCGTGCCGTCCTCGGCCACGTCTACGACCGTGAGGTCATCGGCGGCCAGCTTCCAGGCGGCGTCGAGGTCGGTAAGTTCGGCTTCGCCGGCGAGGGTGTTGAAGGCGATGCGCAACGTGAGCGAGCGCACCTGTGCCGCCAGGCCCTCGGCCTTGGCCTCTGCGTCCTTGGCTCGGACCCGGTGCCGTGCTGCCTCGTCGTGCAGCTTCTTGAGCTCGGGGTTCTCGGGTGCCTCGCCCTCTACCGGCTCCCCTTCCCCAGCGACGCCAGCGGGTGGAGCACTGTCGTCGTCTGGGGAAGGGGCGGGCGGCGCTGGCGCAGGTGGATCTTCTTCGGGCGGTGCCCAGTAGGCAGGAGCGGCGAACGCTCCCCGCAGGTCGATGTAGGCGGTCACGAATCCAGCCCTTCGGGTTCGGTGTCCTCAGTGGTGGCGAAGCGCACCAAGTTGGAGCGGGTCGGGTGGCTGACCATGTAGATCGCTCCGGCATCCAGAGCGTTCAGGGCGATGTGGGCAACGCCCGACGTGTTCTCGAAGCACAGGTGGTCCGCCAGGGCGGCGACCAGTTGGTGCCAGGTGGGCAGTTCGCCATCGTGGTCGTGAACGAAGGACCGCAGGGCGCAGCGGGCGTGCCACCCCTCGTCCTTGAAGTGGGCGTGGAACGAGTCGTTGCCTCTCTCGTGCTCGGTGAAGTAGGTGCAGCGACGTTCGATGCGGGCCTCGGTGACCGGGTCAAGCCAGACCTCGGCGCTGAGGTCGTGGGCGATGGTGATGCCGACCTCGGCGTCTGCGATGGCGTCGATGACACGCTGGCGGGCCTGGACCTCGGTGATGTCCTCCCACTCCATGAGCTTGGCGACGACGTCCTCGGTGCTGGCGTCCTCGTCGGAGTCATGCAGGACGGCGTAGATGGCTTCCTGCACCAGCCGCTCCGATGGGTTGCCGATGACCTTGTACTCCTCCTCGGTGAACTTCACGCTGCCGCCTCGAGGACTTCGATGCGAGCGGCCTGCGCCGTGATCTGCGCTTGCAGGTGGCGGAGCACGACGAGCAGTGGATCGTCCAGCGGGCGGTACCGGGTGAGGATCTCGTCCACCTTCTCGTCGGTGAGCGTGGGGCCTGTGGTGAGGACCTTGGCGGGCATGGGCTGTCTCCTTAGAACGAGAACGTGGGTTGGGTGAGCGGGTACTTGGAGTAGAGGGAGTCGGCGTAGGCGAGCGGGTCGGCCTCGACGGACTCCACGAAGGCGAGGGCCTCGTCGATGCGAGTCATGTGGCGTTCGCCGGCCCGCTGGCGGCTGCGGAGGTCGGTGAGCGCCTTGGCGTACTCGGCGGCGGTGATGCGGCCGAGGTTCGCTTGCTTGACCAAGTCGGCGTAGCCGTCACGGACGGCGCACAGTTCTGCCAACGCTTCTTCTCGCACGGTGGCGATCTCGTTGACCCGCTCGGTCATCATCTGCTCAGCGACGGCGCTGGCGTTGTTGGTGGCGGTGGAAAGTTCGGCTTGGAACTCTCGGCGCTCGGCCTCGGACAGACCGGACATGTTGTCGAACGCCTCGGTGGCGGATGCGATGGTGCGCTGCGGCATCAGTTCCTCCCCGGCAGTTGCGCAGCCTCGCTGCGGCGTCGGGTGGCACGACGGGCCTCTCGCTCCTCCAACGAGGACAGTCCGTCCTCGGCTGCGAGCCCTTGCGCCTGCGCCTCATCGGCAACACGGCTGATCGTGTCTCGAGTCGTGGACAAGAACGTGGTTCGGCGTCCGGTCACGGGCCGACCTCCATTTCTTCTAGGCGGTCCAGGAACGGACCTTCGATGGCATCGGTGAACTGATCGAGGCCAAGCCGGATCACGTCGGAGCGTGACCACCCGAACGCCTTGGCGATCCGGTCCAACCGCTGCACCTGATCGGGGCGCAGGCGCAGTTCGATTCGCTCCGTAAAGACGGGAAGGGGACCGGGCCTATTTGGCCCGTACAAGTCGGCGGCATTTGGCATGGGCCACTGCCTACGGACCACTCGGTGAGCCGTGCAAGTAACCCGCCTATGCCGTGTTCCAATCGCCAAGGTCGATGTTTCCCCTAGTAGATCGAGACTCCCGCCAGTCTCTGAACATCGCTCGGGAAGCTCTGCATAGTGACCTCCATGACCACCACCAAGAACACCAAGCCCACGCCCACCGCCGACCAGATCGCAGACCTGCGGGACACGCAGCTGCTCTCGTGGGCCAAGGTCGCTGAAGCCCTCGGCCTCGGGAGCCCTGGTGCCGCACGACGTGCCTACTCGTCGCTCGTCCGCCCCCACGCCGAGAGCGTGCTGCCCGGTCGAACCGCTGCTGCGCTCACCCCGGTCCACCTGGCCGACGCCGACCTCGCCACGCTGCGGGAAGCCATCACCGGCAAGACCATCGTCGTGCAGCGCAAGGACCGCACCGAAGACATCAAGGTCGCCAAGGTCACCAGCGCCAAGGCAGGCACCGTGAACTTCAACGACGGCGACAAGAGCCGCTCGGTCAAGGCCGAGGCGATCATCGCCACCAAGTAGCCCACCGCACCGTCGAGGCCCCGGCTACCCGCAAGGGTGACCGGGGCCTCTCGACGTTGTGGGCGCAGAGGGAGTCGAACCCCCGACATCTTCGTTGTAAGCGAAGCGCTCTAACCGGACTGAGCTATGCGCCCCGGCAGGCGTACCAGCCTGCCACGCCCGACCAGGCCGCCTCACAGCCGTTCAGATGGGTGCCGGTGCCGCCAGGTGCCATGTGGCCTTCGGCACCCGCCTACGTCCGTCGCTGGGGCGAGGCCAGGCGGGTGGTGTCCATGCCATCCATCGGAGCGAACCCCAGCCCCGCCGCCTTGCGGACTGCGTTGAGCTTGTCGATGCACCCGCTGGCAATCGTGGTGTCCATCGTTGACCAGTCAGCCTCGGTGTGCAGCCGCTCGACCAGCGCCGCCAGGTATCGCTTCTGCTGCTCGTTGGCAGGGCTCATGTCCCACGGTGACTCCCGTTGGTCGCTCACGCCCACATCTCCGGGTCCGTGGCAGCCATATCGTCCTCAAGCATCCAGAGGAGGTGGGCGGCTTCTGCGGCGACGTTCGCCTGCCGTGGCGACCCGGCTTCTGCCAACTTCTCTGCAAGATCCAGAAGGTCGCTTCCAGCCTCGATCAAGGCCATGCGATGCTGCTGGTGTAGCTCGATCACTCGTTGATCCGATGCGTGCATCTCCCGACGCAGTTCTTCTGCCGTGGTGCCCTTGACTCGGGCGAGGTCCTCTAGGACCTGCTGAAGGCTGAGCGTGTCATTGGTCATCGTTGTCTCCTGGGTTCGGTTGGAACCCCGGAGCAGTGGCGCACATCAGCCGGGTGGATCTCCCAGCATTTGCGCCCGGACTCACCGGGAGGAGCGACAGCGTCCGCTCTATCCGCCGCAGTACCAGCCCTGCGGTGGCGGTCACGGTGCCAAGCCGTGAACGTGTTTACCAAAGCACGATCCGTCAAGGTCGTCAATGGGGACTATTCGGGCCTCGTTGTCGCAGGTCAAGGCCGGTATTTCGTCGGGACGGCTTCCACCAAACCACCGGTTGCTGTCAGCACTCGTCGTTGAGCCAAGCGCCGTTCTCCAACACCCAGCGCTCGTTCGTCTGGTTCAGGACTGGGTCGGTGAGCTCATAGGTCACCGTGGCCGTGTTGCCGTTGACGTTCTCGTCGTAGGTGGTGATCGTCTCGCCGCCGTAGGTCGCCTCGGCCTGGTCCACGATGTCCTTGAAGTCGGCTGAAGCCATCTCGCCGTGGCACCGCTCGCTCAGCAGGGCGTAGGCAGCCTCGTCCTCGCCGCCGAGAAAGGCATCCGTGTACGCACGCACGGCATCCTCCAACGAGGGCGCTTCGGCCTCCGTGGTGGTGGGCGCATCCGCCGAGGTTGTCGCCTCCCCTGTTGCCTCGGTTGTGGCCGAGTCGGCAGCCGTGGTCGTCGTGGCAGCGCCGTCCTCACTGCTGCCGCTACATGCACCGAGCAAGAGCGTTGCGGTGATGGTCAGGGTTGCGATCTTCTTCATGGGTCCTCCCGGATCAGACAAGGCCGGGCACGGTACTAGACCCAAGGACGTTGGACCCATGGACGTAGTCGGGTGACGATCCATCGGTCATGGGTCGCACTGGTCGTCGGGAGGATTTCGCCGTTGAGTTCGGCTCCCGTGTACGTGCCCAACGGCTGAATCGTGAGTGGACCCAGGAGAAACTTGCCGAGGTCGTCGGCTTCCATTTCACCTACGTCAGCTCGCTAGAACGAGGCGAACGGAACGTGTCCCTGCGCAACATCCTTCGCCTCGCAGAAGCGCTCGACATCGATGCCGGCGAACTGGTGTCGGGCATCCACGCCGCCAGCTGACGAGCGGCCTACTGGGCCTTGCGTAGCGGCACGACCGTGCCGCCGCTGTCCTTCGGGGCCAACATCACGTCCAGGGCGGAAGCGATGGCCTCCTGCTGCGCCTGCGTGGCGTGCTGGTAGCGGATGGCTGCCACCTGGCTCCGATGCCCCATGCGGGCCATGAGGTCCTTCGTCGTCGCCCCGGTGGCAGCGGCGAAGGTGGCAGCTGCGTGGCGCAGGTCGTGGAAACGTCGGTCGGGCTTGCCCACCTTCT
>DATMGQ010000359.1:0-6465 GCA_035555395.1 Acidimicrobiales bacterium | reverse complement strand
GACGAGGTCCTCGCCCTGGGCGGCGCGTTCGAGGCCATCGAGGAGCTGAAGGGCCGCCTCGTGCGCAGCCACGCCGAGCGCATCCGCAAGATCGAGTCCGGCGAGCTCACCGTCGTCGGCGTCAACAAGTTCACCGAGACGGCCCCGTCGCCGCTCGACGGCGACGACAACATCCTCAAGGTCGACCCCGGCGTGCAGGAGACGGCCATCGCCGAACTGGCCGAGTGGCGGTCGAACCGGGACAACGACGCCGTGAAGCGCAGCCTCGACGAGCTGCGCCGCGTCGCCCGCTCGAACGAGAACATCATGCCGGCGTCGATCGACCTGGCCCACGCCGGTGGCACCACCGGCGAGTGGGCCGCCGTGCTCCGCGAGGAGTTCGGCGAGTACCGGGCCCCCACGGGCGTGGCGGCGGCCGCTGGCGCCGGCGGCGGCTCCGACGGCCTCCGCTCCGTGGCCAGCCGGGTGCAGTCGCTGGCGGGCGGCCCGCCCCGCTTCCTGGTGGCCAAGCCCGGCCTCGACGGCCACTCGAACGGCGCCGAGCAGATCGCCGTCGCCGCCCGCGACGCCGGCTTCGAGGTCATCTACCAGGGCATCCGCCTCACGCCGGAGCAGATCGCGGCCGTCGGTCGCGACGAGGACGTCGACGTGATCGGCCTGTCGATCCTGTCGGGCAGCCACCTGGAGCTCGTCCCCGAGGTGGTCCGGCTGCTGCGTGCCGAGGGCGTCACCGCCCCCGTGATCGCCGGCGGCATCATCCCCGAGGACGACCGTCCCCGCCTGCTCGAGGCCGGTGTGGCCGCCGTGTACACGCCGAAGGACTTCGAGATCGTCAAGATCATGAGCGAGGTCGCCGACCTCGTGGAGGCGCACCGCGCCGGCTGACCCCCATCGCAGGGAGGTGAACGCCCCCGTGGATCTCACGCTTGGTGGCGAAATTCCCACGGAAAGAGCGGGAACCCTGTGATCGCGCGCGATCCTGCCGATGGAGCACCCATGTTCGATCGACGCGCGCTGCCCGGCACCATCGCGGGGGCCCTGGGACTCGGGTTCGCCATCGCCGCCATCGCCACCCAGGAACCGGCGCTCGTGGTCGTGGCCGGGGTGCTCACGGCCATCTGCGTGGTGCTCGTGCTCACGCTCCCCAACCGGGCCCCGGTCCGCTACAAGGAACGACGGGACCTGCAGGAGGAGGCGGACAAGCTCGCCCGGGAGAACGACCAGATGGCCGCCCGGGCCGCCAAGTTCGAGGCCGAGGCCATCGCCGCCCGCCAGCAGCTCGCCACCGCGATGCTCGCCGAGCGCTCCGGCGTGATCGGCGCCGAGACCGCCCCGGTGGCCGCCACCGCCCCGGCGCCCTCGCCCGCCCCCTCCCGGGGCGACGACATCACCGACCCCGACACCGGGGTGTTCACCCAGATCTTCTTCGACGCCTCGCTCGGCAAGCGCATCTCGGCCGCCCGCCGGGGCCTGCGCCCGCTCACCGTGGCGATGGTCGAGGTGGTCGAGCGGGTCGGCGAGCCCGACGTCGCCCAGACGACCCCCCGACCGGTCGCCGAGATCCTGACCGACACCCTCCGCGAGGCCGACACGGTCGCCCGCATGGACTCCGGCGTGTTCGCCGTCCTGCTCGAGGACACCCCCGAGAACGGCGCCATCTGGACGCTCGAGCGCATCCGTCGCCGGATCAGCGAGGACCTCCCCGGCTGCACCGTCCGCGCCGGCATGAGCTGCTACCCGGCCTACGCCTTCGACGCCGCCCAGCTCGTCGAGCAGTCCCTCACCGCCCTCGACGCCGCGAGGGAGTGGCGCCAGGACCGCATCGAGGTCACCACCGCCTCCCCCGAGGACTGACCCCCGGACCCCTCGAGGCCGACCCCGCCCGAGACCGCGTGCGCTCACCCGTCGCAGCGACCCCCCAACGCACGCAGCTCAGGGACCACGACCCCGACCCGCCCAGACCGCTTGCGCTCACACGTCGCAGCGACCCAGCAACGCACGCGACCGCCGCCCGGCGCAGCGCCGCCCCCGGTCCGACCCGCCCAGACCGCGTGCGCTCGCACGTCGTAGCGACGCACGAACGCACGCGGCGCGCTGGGGGGAGCGGAGGTCAGGGGAGGCCGTAGGCCTTGATGCCGTCGCGGGTGCTGACGAAGACCTTGCCGGCGGCGATGGCGGGGGCGCCGGAGGTGTACGACGACTCATCGGGCGAGCCGCCCTCCCAGACCTTCTCACCGGTCAGGAGGTCGTACCCGGCGAGGGTGTAGGTGCCGCGACCGACCACGAGGTCGCCGGAGATGGCGTAGCCCTCGGCCGGGCCGATGTCCGTCGTGCTCCAGAGCACCTCGCCGGTGCCGAGGTCGAGGGCGGTCAGCAGGTTGTTGTAGCCCGACGCCTCCATGACCCACACGCCGTCGGCGATGGCCCCGGCCCCGCCGCCGTAGGCGCTGCGCGTGCCCGACCTCCACCGGACGGCGCCCGTCGCGGCCTCGATGGCGATCGAGCCGTCGTACGTGGACGCGAACACGGCGCCGTCGGCCACCATCGGCACGTGGCGGGTGGTGGTGCCGCAGTTGGTCGAGCCGCCGGCCTTCACCGGCACCGTCCAGGCGACGGCGCCGGTCGACGCGGTCACGGCCTTGACCTCGCAGTCCGCCAGGACGAACGCCCGGGTGCCGTCGGTGGCGAGGACCGGGGAGCCCGACAGCTCGTTCCCGTCGAGCGGGACCGCCGACCCGCCCCACGCCGCCGAGCCGTCGGCCGTGTTGCGGGCCACGAGGTCGTACTCCGAGTTGAGGAAGAGCACTCGACTCCCCACCACCAGGAGCTCGCTGCGCTGGTACTGCACCGGGCCGCCCACGTCGACGTGCCACAGGCGCACGCCGTCGCTGGCTCGAACGGCGTCGAGGAAGCGGTTCGAGTCGAACAGGTAGAGCACCCCGGCCGCCTCGGTGGGGGCATCGGGGTAGGAGGCCCCACCCAGGGCGGTGAGGGCCCAGGCCGGGGCCCGGTTGGCCGTCGTGCCCGCGGTGTCGTAGGCGGCGAGCCGGCCGACCATGTCGACGTCGATGACCCGGGAGCCCACCACGATCGGCGAGTGGTCGCCCACCATCGACTGCTCGGTGCCGGCGGGCGTCGCCGTCTTCCAGCGGAACGCGAGCTGCGCCGCGGTGTCGCGGGTGATCGCGGTCTCGAAGGGGTTGGACGAGGTCCGGGCCCCGTCACGTCCCTCGGCGCTCCAGGTGCTGGTGCCGCTGCCGACCACCTGCACGTACAGGCTGCGCGACCGGGTGCGGCCCTTGGCATCGGTCACCTTGACGGTGACGCGGACGGCGCCGGCGGCGGTGGGCGTGCCGCTCAGGACGCCGCCCGACGACAGCGACAGGCCGGCGGGCAGGGAGCCGGCGGCGACCGACCACGCCAGGGCGCCGGACCCGCCCGTCGCCGTCAACGGGGTGCTGTAGGGCGAGCCCTGGCGGGCGGTGGGGACCATCCGCGACGTGATGGTCGGCAGGGGCGGGGTGAAGCCGTACGAGCGCAGGCGGGCGGGCTCGGGGTTCCCCGCGCTGCCGCCCTGACCGAACACCACGTGGCCGTTGCCGAAGGCGGCGCCGCCGTAGCTGTTGTCTTCGAAGTCGACCCAGTGCCGCAGGTCGCCGTCGGTGCGCCGGAAGGCGATGAGGCTGCTCCCACGCCCCCAGGCGAAGATCTGCGATTCGAGGATCCACACCAGGTCCTTGGTGACCCCACCGGCGCGGATGCGGGTGCTGAGCGGCTGCTCCCATCGTTGCGAGCCGTCTGCCGCCTTCAGCGCTCGGAGCACCGAGCTGGTCTGGCCGAGCTCGCTGAACTGGGCTTCGAACGCGTAGATGGTGTCGGCGTCGGCGCCGACGAGCTGGAAGATCCCCGAACCGCCCAGGACGGACCAGCCCGGTGCGCCGTCGGCCAGTGCGAAGCGGCTCACGCCCCCGTTCGCCCGGGTGTAGACCCATCCGTCGGCCACGAGGACCTCGCCTGGCGAGGCGAGGGTCCGGATCCACTGCTGGGCACCGGTGCCGGCGTTGAGGGCCCGCAACCGGGTGTCGTAGGCCACCACCACCGAGGAGCCCGACGCGGCCACGTCGGAGATGGAACCGGTGCCGCTCGGGAGCAGCTGCTGCCACAGGCGCTGGCCGTCGGACAGCCGGTACGCCAGCACCCGGTCCTGCGCCCAGGTGATGGCCGTGGAGCCCACCACCAGCAGGTTCTGGGTGCTGATGCCCGGGTCGGTGTCGGCGGTGGTCCAGAGGCGGGCGTGGCTGCCGCCGCGGTCGTAGGCGACGAGGCTGCCGCAGGACACCAGCACGGCGGTGGCGGTCACCGCGACCGGCCCGCCCCCGCACCCGTCGGGGAGCGAGGGGCCGTACCAGGCGACCTCGCCGGTGGTGAGGTCCAGGGCCATCGGGGCGAAGGTGCCGTCGCGGCCCGGGACGGGTCCGGCGCCGAAGACCTGGCCGCCGGCGATCACCGGCTCGAAGCCGCCGATGACCGACCACTCCTCGTGGATGCCGGTCACGTTGGTCGAGTCGATCGTGCCGTCCGACGGCGACCACGCCCGCCCGGTCTCGTCGTGCCCGCCCTGGGGCCAGTCGGCGGCCGCTGCCACCACGAGCGTGAACGCCCTGGATGCGGTCTTGCCGCCCGAGGCGTCGACCTTGACGGTGAAGGCCGACGATCCCGCGGACGTCGGGGTGCCCGAGATGAGCCCGGTGGCCGGCGCGAGCGAGAGGCCGGCGGGGAGCGACCCGGCGGTGATCGACCACGAGTAGCCGCTGCCTCCCGCCGCTTCGAGGGCGTAGGCGTAGGACACACCGACGTTGCCCGCGGGCACCGAGGTCGAGACGATGGCGAACGACGACACGCTGATCGACAGCGCCTTCGTCGCCGTGCTGCCACCGTCGTCGGTGGCCTTCACCGTGAAGGTGGCGGTTCCCCCGGCCGTGGGGGTGCCGCTGATGGCACCTCCTGCCGAGAGCGACAGCCCGGCGGGAAGCGAGCCGGACGACAGGGACCAGGTGGCGCTCCCGTAGACGTTGGCGGCGGCGAGCGCGGTGCTCGGGTAGGCGGTGGCGATGACCCCGGCCGGGAGCGAGGCCGTCGTGACCGCCAGTGCCGGGACGGTGATGGTGAACGACCGGGTGCGGACGGCGTTGGACTCGTCGGTCACCCGCACGGTGAACGTGGACGTGCCGCCCTTCGTCGGCGTCCCGCTGATGGTGCCGTCCCAGAGCGACAGGCCGTCGGGCAGGGCGCCGGCGCTGATGTCCCAGGACAGGGACCCGTCGCCCCCGGAGGCGTTGATGGTGGCCTCGTAGGCCACGCCCACGGTGCCGTTGGGAACCGACGCGGTGGTGATGCCGAACGCGGAGACGGTGAGGGCGAGGACCCGGGTCGCGGTGGCGCCGGTGCCGTCGGTGACCTTGAACGTGAGGTTGGCGGTGCCGCCGGCGGTCGGGGTCCCGGAGAGGACGCCGCCGGCGCTGAGGTCGAGGCCGGCGGGCAGCGTGCCCGACGCGAGGGACCACGTGAGCCCGCCCGATCCGCCCGCTGCGGCGAGCGTCGTCGAGTAGGCCACGTCGATCACGCCGGCGGGAAGCGACGAGGTCGTGATGGCGAAGGACGTGACGGTGATGGCGAACGAGCGCTGGCTGCTGCGCCCGGCGGCATCGGTCACCTCGAGGGCGAAGGCCGCGGTTCCCGGTGCGGTCGGGGTGCCGGTGATCTGGCTGCCCGAGATCGCCAGGCCCGCCGGGAGGGACCCGGACGCCAACGACCACGTGCGCGCACCGGTGCCGCCCGTCGCGCCGAGTGGTGCGCTGTACGCGCTCCCGACCCGGCCGTCGGGCAGCGACGTCGTCGTGATGCCCGGTGCTGCGCCCGGGGCGGGCGTGCCCACGCGGCTCACGTAGGCCGACGACCCGAGCAGGAACCGGATGAGCGCGGCGCGGGCCTGCGGCTTCCAGGTGTCGACCTCGGCCTTGGTCGGCAGGCGCAGGAGCATCCCGGTGAAGAAGTTCACCGTCCAGACCTGCTCCTTGGTCTTGCGGACGTACTCCGAGGACTCGCTGAAGCCGACCATGACCTCGCCGCGGTTCTTGGTCTTGGCGTCCAGCTTGGCGGTCCACGACTTGATGCCGGCCGCGTCGCCGGGCCGGCCGAGGACGTTGAGGTAGATCTGCTCGACGAACGCGCGGTTCGTGAGGGTGCCGTAGCGGCGGGTGAACTCGCTCGATCGTGAGAACTGCAGCGAGATCGCCGCCAGGCGCGTGCCGATGCGGGACTTGTTGGTCCAGTAGGCGAGGCCGGACTTGTCCGGGAGCCGGAGGAAGTACGCCTGGAACAGGCGGATGACCGGCGACTGGCGCTGCCAGTACGGGAAGGCCTCGGCCGCGTCCACCAGGTCCACGGGCGTCTTCGCCCCACTGG
>DATMGQ010000358.1:0-53193 GCA_035555395.1 Acidimicrobiales bacterium | reverse complement strand
GCACGGTCCTCACCGGTCACCTCGACGCCGGCGTGGCCCTCATCCCGTTCGCCGTCGCCGCGCTCGTCGCCGTCGGCCGGGTGTTCGTCGGCGCCCACAACCCCCTCGACGTCACCGCCGGCATGGGCGCCGGCCTCCTCGTCGGCGGCATCCTCACCGCCCTCCTGTACTGATCTGGGTTCGCAAGGCTTCCAGGCGGCCGGGTTGGGCCTTCAGGGAGGTCCTGGTGGCGCCGCTCAGCATGGGGAGCTTGAGGCGGTCGACGCAGGTGGCGAGGGCGTCGGGGCCGACGGCGGCGACGGCCGAGGCGACGGCGCGCTCGGGGCCGACGACCGTGGCGATGGAGGCGGTGAGCTCGGCCAGGTCGGTGGCGAGCAGCAGATCCGACGCGGCGATCTCGCTGAAGCCGAAGTCGATGATCCAGGCCGCGCCGTCGTCGGCGAGGAACACGTTCGCGAGGCGCAGGTCCCGGTGGGCGACGCGGTGCGTGCGCAGCGTCACCAGCTGCTCCCACACCAGGGCGAGGACCTCGTCGGTCATCTCGTCGGGCTCGAGCCGGTCGAGCGAGCGGCCGGCGATGGCCTCGTAGGCGAGGACGAACCCGGCGGGGTCGTCGGTGGAGGCGAAGGCGGCGACGCGCGGGGTGCGCACGCCCATCTGGCTGGCCATGAGCGAGACGAGCGCCTCGTGCTCGACCGCTCGGCGAAGCGACGCATCGGCCTTCTCGTCGCCCAGGTCCCGGGGCTGGATGCGGCGGTACGTGCGGAACATGAGATCGGCGCTGCGCTCGTCGGCGCCCAGCGCCTTCACGAACAGCTTCGAGCCGTCGGCGGCGGTGGCGAAGTACGGGGTGGAGCCTCGGGCGTCGAGGCTCGCCTGCTCGAGCTTGGCGAGCGGGAGCCCCACGGAAGCGAGGCCGGCGGCGATGCCCGCACCGGTCGGCCGCTGGGACGGCCCGCCGAGCAGCACGACGACCGCGGCGCCCGCGGTCCAGCCGGCGAGGATGGCGAGCAGGGTGTCGAACGCGACGGGCGACTCGACGAAGTGCACCAGCGCGACCGCCATGGTGAGCGCCCAGCCGACCCGCCGCCACGACCGGGGCACCCACGGGGCCGACGCGGTGACGACGGCGACGAGCGCGGCGACCGCACCGGCCGACCACGACCCACCGCCGCCGATCGCGGCGATGGTCTCGGCGTCGGCCACCTGGGCGCCGGGGTCGCCGGCGAGCTTCCGGAGCAGGGCGGTGAGGACGCCGGCGGCGATCGCCGCCACGATCGCGGCGAGCAGGATGTGCCAGGCCCGCGAGCGGATCACCGCCGCCAGACCCGCTGCGAACAGCACGACGCCGACGACCTGCGCACCGACCGCCAGCACGCTGAGGAACCAGGTCGGGAGCTGGTCGAGGCCCCGCAGCAGGTCGGCCACGAAGTCGACCATCGACTCGCCGAACAGGGCACCGAGCAAGGTCACGCCCAGCAGCGCCACCACCGCGACGGCGAGGCGCAGGACGTCGCTGGGCGCCTGGGTGACCCGCCCCTCCTCGCTGGCGATGATCTCGACGCCGTCCACCACCACGGCGCTCATCAGATCCCGGTCTCCGCCTCGAGCCGGCCGTCGGCGATGGCCGCCAGCAAGGTGGCGTGGTCCCGGTCGTTCTGGTCGGCGTAGGCGGCGGCGAACTCGGCCATGGCCTGGTCGAAGCCGGCGCTGTTGCCGAGGTAGGCGGCGATCGCGATCCGGTCACCGGACCGGGCGTGGGCCCGGGCGAGGGTCCAGGCGCAGAGCTCGCCGTAGCGGGAGAGCATCGGCGGCTCGAGCAGCTCGACCTCGACCGACGCCTTCCAATCCCACAGCTGGCGCATGAAGTAGTCGCGCCGCACGCCGTCGATCCCGTCGGTCTGCTGCCAGCCGAGGAGGATGTCGCTCGACGCCTGCATGAGGCGCTGGCCCTCCACGACGCGCTGGCCGTGGGTCGAGTAGGTCGACGCCGGCAGGAACGCCTCGAGCACCGACGCCTGCGCCTCCTTCACCTGGAGGACCAGCGGGTCGTCCTCGTCGCGGCCGATGAACAGCGCGATCCAGGCGCGGGTGCCGACGCTCCCGACGCCGACGACCTTCCGGGCCAGGTCCACGAACTGGTAGCGGTCGAGCAGGTGCCGGCGGTCGGCGTTGAGGCTCTCGTGGTAGGAGTCGAGCGAGCCGCGCACCGCCTGCTCGAGGTCCTTGCCGAGCTCGGTGCCGAACAGCTTCCCGGCCGACACGACGAGCGGCGGGTTGTCGATGAACCGGAGCTGGCCGTCGACGATCTGGGTCAGCTTGGCCGCCGCCCGCAGCTGGTCCTTGTTGTGCGCCTTCGCCACGCCCTTCTTGGCCCGCTTGCGCTGGTTGGCGTCGGCCTGGGCCTGCATGCGAGCCAGGCCGGCCTCGACATCGATCGAGGAGTACCAGACCTCGAGGTCGCGCATGGCGGCGAACTGGGCCATCGACTCCCGGTAGGCGCGGCCCGCGGCGAGCACCATGTCGCCGCGGGTGGCATCGTCGAACCCGTTCGACCGGGCGGCCACCTCGATGCTGGCGACGAGGCGCTTGACGTCCCACTCGAACGGCCCGGGCAGGGTCTCGTCGAAGTCGTTGAGGTCGAACACCAGCTTCCGCTCGGGCGAAGCGAACCCGCCGAAGTTGCTGAGGTGCGCATCGCCGCAGAGCTGGACCGTGAGGCCGCTGTTCGGGGCCGTCGCCAGATCGGCAGCCATCATCAGCGCCGCACCCCGGTAGTTGGCGAACGCCGACGCCGACATGCGGCCGTGGCGGATCGGGATCAGGTCCGGCACCCGGGTGGCCGCCTGCTGCTGCAGGAGCGCGACCGGATCGTGGGTCCGCTGCGCCTCGCTCCACTGCGCGTGCGAGCTCCGGGGGACGATCTTCCGGGCGGCCTTGCCGGCGGCGATGCGCTCCTCGACCGTGGGGTGGGGGGCGCCGAAGTGGGGTGCGTTGGCGGCGGACGTGGGCATGGTCGAGCTCCGTCAGGTCGGCGCGGGCCGGCTCCGAACGCCACCCGCATGCGTGATCGCACGTGTTCTTACCAGGCCGATCGGCAGTGTCGCCGCGTGGTCACAGCACGCGTGCGATCATGTCGGCGTCCGCCGCTGCGCGGGCACCGAAGGAGGCTTCGAGGTGCACCGCACCGGACCCTCCGCAACCCACCCCCTCCCGCCTGGCGGGCGCATTTCAAGCAGAGGAATGACAGTGACCGACGAAGACGTACACGGACCGATCGATTTCGTTCTGATCGAGTTCCAGGGCGACCGCCTCAACGGCGAAGCCGGAGCCGCGCTGCTCGACCTGGTCGATGCCGGCACCATCCGGATCTGGGACCTCCTGGTCGTCGTGAAGAACGACGACGGCAGCGTGCAGGGCATCAACATCGAGGACCTCGACAACGAGCACCTCGGCAGCTTCACGGCCTTCGCCGGCGCCCAGTCCGGCCTGCTCAGCTCCGACGACGTCGACGAGGCCGGCAACGCCCTCGAGCCCGGCACCGTCGCCGCGCTGATCGTCTACGAGAACACGTGGGCCATCCCGTTCGTTCGGGCTGCCCGCAGCGCCGGCGGCGAGGTCGTCGCCACCGCCCGCATCCCCGCCACCACCGTCATCGAAGTGCTCGACGCCGCTGAAGCGGCCAGCTGAGAGGAACCAGACCCATGCCAGGATTGCTCCGAGGAGTCGCTCGAACCGCCGTCGTCGCCGGCACCGCCACCGCCGTGAGCGGGCGGGTCCAGCGCCGCCAGGCCGAGAAGTACACCAGCCGCGACGCGCAGATCTACGCCGATCGCAACGCCGCCTACCAGCAGGACGTGGCCGCCCAGCAGCCGCAGTACGCCCCGCCGCCCCCGCCGCCCGCTCCCGCGGCCGGTGGAACGGACACCATCGAGCAGCTCAAGCAGCTCGGCGAACTGCACGCCCAGGGCATCCTCACCGACGAGGAGTTCGCCGCGCAGAAGGCCAAGGTGCTCGCCGGCTGAGTCCGTCGACCACGACGAACGCCGATCCGTGCCCGCCCTCCGGGGCGGGCACGGTCGCGTCCGGGCTCAGCCGTGGTCGTGGAAGAAGCTGTCGATGGCGACGGTGATCGACAGGATCAGCGCCGGGTCGACGTCGGCGTCGACCTCGACGCCGTAGGTGTCGCGCACGCGGAACCACTTCTTGGAGACCTCGGCGATCTTGTCGCCGTCGCGCTCGATCTCGTACTCGTGGTCGACGATGTTGCCGTGGGCCTTCAGGTTCTTGCCGTCGGCCTCCACCACGAACCGGTCGCGGATGCCGACCAGCGCCTTCTTGACCTCGTACTCCTTGCCGCCGACCTCGATCTTGATGGCGTCGCGCACGCTGAGCTTCTTCTCGCGGATGAGCGCCACCTCCTTGCCGTGCGGGTCCTCGAGGATCCAGGTGTCACGGAAGCGGACGGCCTTGCCGTTCACCCGGTAGGCCTTGTTCCCGTCGGAATCCTCGATCCAGTAGTCGTCGCCGATGGCGATCATCTTCTGGCGCATCTGGTACTTGACCGTCTTCTCCCGCTTGAACAACCCCATCCCTGCTCCTCCTTCGGACGACGGTGCGACCGTAGTTGTGTCCGGATGTGCACACACGCCACCCGGCGCGGGCTAGAACGGCGCCGGGACGCCGCGAGGGCCGGCGAGCGAGGACAGCGAGATGGCAGACCCGGTGACCACGCCGAGCACGGCGAAGGGCGCGGCCACCGCCGCGGCCGGATCCGTGCTCCTCACGCTGGCGACGGCGCAGTTCCTCATGACGCTCGACAGCTCCGTCATGAACGTGTCGATGGCGACGGTGGCCGAGGACGTCGGCACCACGATCACCGGCATCCAGACCGCGATCACGCTCTACACGCTGGTCATGGCGACGCTGATGATCACCGGCGGCAAGATCGGGACGATCATCGGCCGTCGCAAGGCGTTCGCCATCGGCTCGGTCATCTACGCGTGCGGGTCGTTCACCACCGGCGCCGCGCCGAACCTGCCGATCCTGATCTTCGGCTGGTCGTTCCTCGAGGGCGTCGGGGCCGCACTGATCCTCCCGGCCATCGTGGCCCTCGTCGCCAGCAACTTCCCGCCCGCGGAGCGGCCCAAGGCGTATGGCCTGGTGGCGGCGGCGGGCGCCATCGCCGTCGCCGCCGGACCGCTGATCGGCGGGGCGGCCACGACCTACGCCACGTGGCGGCTGGTGTTCTTCGGCGAGGTCGCGCTGGTGATCGTGATCCTCGCCCTCACCAAGAAGATCGTCGACGCGCCGGTGGAGCCCGGGCACCGCATCGACCTGTTCGGCACCCTGCTGTCGGTCATCGGCCTCGGCACCGCCGTGTTCGGCGTCCTGCGGTCGAGCACCTGGGGCTGGGTGACGCCCAAGCCCGGCGCGCCGGACCTGTTCGGCATCTCGGCCACGTTCTGGTGCATCGTCGCCGGCTCGGTCGTCGTGTGGCTGTTCTTCCGCTGGGAGAACCGGCTCGTCACCCAGGGGAAGGAGCCCCTCGTCCGGCCCGATCTCCTGCGCAACGTGCAGCTGCGCGGCGGCCTGCTGATGTTCTTCTTCCAGTTCCTGCTCCAGGCCGGCGTGTTCTTCGTGGTGCCGCTGTTCCTGTCGGTGGTGCTCGGGCTGACCGCGATGGAGACCGGCGTGCGGATCATGCCGCTGTCGATCGCGCTGCTCATGGCCGCGGCCGGCATCCCCAAGCTGTGGCCTGCGGCCTCGCCCCGGAAGGTCGTGCGGGCCGGGATCGGCTTCATGCTCGCCGGCATCCTCGCCCTCATCAGCGGGATCGACGTCGACGCCAGCGCCGAGATCGTCGCCCTGCCGCTGATCCTGGTGGGCCTCGGCATCGGCGCCCTGTCGTCGCAGCTCGGCGCGGTCACCGTGTCGGCCGTGCCCGACGAGGACAGCCCCGAGGTCGGCGGCCTGCAGAACACGGGCACCAACCTGGGCGCCTCGCTCGGCACCGCGCTCGCCGGCTCGGTGATGATCGGCGTGCTCACCGCCACCCTCATCGGCGGCATCAGCAGCAACGACGCCGTGCCCCCATCGGTGCAGGAGCAGGCCTCCACCGAGCTGGCCGCCGGCGTGCCGTTCGTGTCCGACGCCCAGCTCGAGGACGCGCTCGACGAGGCCGGCGTCCAGGGCGAGGCGGCCGACGCCATCGTCGACGAGAACCGCACCGCCCGGCTCGAGGCGCTCGACGTCTCGCTCGCCGTGCTCGCCCTGCTCGCCGTGGTGGCGCTCTTCGTCACCGGCCGCATCCCCGACCGCGCCATCGGCTCGACCGACGACGACCCCGAGGACGCCGACGCCCCCGAGGTCGAGCCCGAACCCGTCTGACCCACCCCTCCCCGAACTTCGTATGCGACAGCGCCCCGACGGGCGCTGCGGCACACGAAGTTCCATCGCCACGGCCCACCCCTCCACGAACTTCGTATGCGACAGCGCCCCGACGGGCGCTGCGGCATACGAAGTTCCGGGGGGGGTCAGTCGGGGGTGGGGACCCAGGGGGCGGGGCGCTTCTCGAGGAACGCGCCCATGCCCTCCTTGGCCTCGTCGCTGGTGAAGAGCTCGGCGGAGAACTGCTGGGTCCAGGCGAAGGCGTCGTCGACGGGCATGCCCGGGACCTCGGCGAGGAGGCGCTTGCTGGCGGCGATGGCGTTGGGGCCGCCGGCGAGCAGATCGCTCACGATCTCGTCGACCGCCGCGTCGAGCTCCTCGGCCGGGACGGCTCGGTTGATGAGCCCGATGCGGGCGGCTTCGTCGGCGAGGAACCGGTTGCCGCGGAGGAAGGCGGCGCGGGCGTCGGCCTCGCGGAGCTTGGGCAGGCAGAGCACCGAGATCATGGCGGGGGCGACGCCGACGCGGACCTCGGTGAACCCGAACTTGGCGGTGTCGACGGCGACCGAGATGTCCATCGCGGCGGCGAGGCCCATGCCGCCGGCGACGCAGTGGCCGTTGATGCGGCCGACGTAGGGCTTGGGCGAGGTGCGGAACCGGGCGAAGACCTGGGCCATGTCGACGGTGCGGCCGGCGGTGGCGCCCGACGACTGCTGGTTGAGGTTGGCGCCGGCGCAGAAGACGGTGCCGGCGTTGGTGAGGACGACCACGCGGACGGCGTCGTCGGCGTCGGCCGCGTCGAGGATGTCGACCAGCTCGACCAGCAGATCGGCGCTGAGCGCGTTGCGGCGGGGCTCGTCGTTGAGGGTGACGGTGAGGACGCCGTTGGCGAGGGACTGCTCGACGAGGGCCATCAGGTGGTGCTCCTTGGTGCGGGGCCGTCGGTGGCCGGACCGGCGAACGCCTGGGCCCGGATCAGCCAGTCCCGGGCGACGTCGCCGGTGACCACCAGCTGGGTGTCGTCGACGTGGCGGCGCTGGGTCACGACGAGGCAGAAGTCCTCGGCCGGACCGGTGACGGTGTTCTCGGTGGCGCCCTCGTCGCCGTAGGTCCACGTGGCACCCGACGGCGCGGTGAGGACGATGGCGACCTCCCCCTCGGGCGGCTCCATGCCCCGGTTCAGGTAGCTCCACCTCCGGGTGATGGACCCGAGCTGGGCGATGTGGCGGAGGCGGTCGGTGGCCGGCCGGTCGGCGCCGACCGTGTCGACGATGTCCTGACCGTGCGCCCACACCTCCATCAGCCGGGCGGTGAGGAACGACTTCGACCCCATCGACGGTCCGTACCAGGCGACCCGGGTGTCGTTCTGGAGCGTGGCGGCAGCGTCGGCGAGCGCGGCGCGGTTGGCCCGCCAGGCGGCCAGCAGCTCGGCGGGGGGCAGGTGGCGCCACTCGTCCATCTCGAACGCGTCGACCGCTTCATCCCCGCCGGCGGCCGCCTCGAGCAGGGCGTGCACCTGGGCCGGGAACTCGTCGGGCTGGGTGATCGCGATCACCGCGGCCCGGTCGAAGTAGGTGAGGTGCGACAGCTGGTCGGCCACGGTCCAGCGGGGGCTGGGCGTGGGCAGGGCGAGCTGATCGGCGCTGAGGTCGCGCACGACCAGGTCGAGCGCCTCCTGCTCGGCGAGCAGGTCGTCGCGGACTTCGGACACGTCCATCGGGTGGGCCTCTCAGGTGGGTCGGTTCGGGGCGGCGACGAGGCCGCGGAGGATGAGGTCGACGACCGCGTCGGCCGCCTCCTTGGGCGGGGTGCGGAGGGTGGCCATCACGTCGGGGCGGATGAACTCCTGGCCGAGGGTGGCCAGCGTGTGGGCGACCGCCGCGGTGTCGACGTCGGCGATGTCGCCGCGCTCCACGGCGAGGTCGAGCAGGGTCCGGGTGACGGCGACGACGTAGTCGGCGTGGTCGCCGTTGCGCCGGCGGGCGGCCGGCATGGCGGCCAGGTCCCGGGAGTAGGCCTCGGTCGTGCCGCTCACGGCCACGGTCGCCGCGCTCAGGTAGGTGCGGACGGCGTCGAGCGGGGCCATGCCCGGCGCGATGGCGGCCATGGCCTCCCGACCGACCCGCCACAGGTGGGTGTCGACGACGGTCAGCACCAGCTCGTCGCGGCTCGGGGCCAGCCCGTAGAGCGTGCGCAGCGAGCAGTTCAGTCGGCTGGCGATCTCCGACATCGTGAGGTCGGCGAAGCCGTCTCGGAACAGCGAGCCGAGCTGGGTGAGCAGCTCCCGTTGGCGGTCGGTGAGCCGGTGCACGTCGTCGCGGCTCAGCATCGGCCGCGGCGCCGGGATGGCGCGCAGCCGCTGCTCGAGCTCGGACGACGTGGAGGTGGTCACGCAGGGATCTCGCCGACGAGCTCGAGGGGCAGGTCGATGATGCGGGCCCGGACCCACTCCCCCAGGCCCTTGGCCTGGCCGTCCTGGCGGGTGGACGCGGCGACGCCCTCCTGGAGCAGGCCGTGGAGCACGAAGTTCAGCGACCAGAGGTTGGGCAGCTCGAAGCGCTCGACGCGCAGGTCCGCGGCCTCGGGGAGCAGGTCCTGGAGCCGCTCGACCGTGAGGTGCTCGGCCAGCCAGGTGTAGGCGTCGGCGTTGCGGGCGAACACGCCGAGGTTGGCGTTGCCGCCCTTGTCGCCCGAGCGGGTGCCGAACACCCGGCCGAGGGCGCAGGGCACGGTCTGGCCGCCCGGCGCCGGCGGCAGGTCGGGCACGACGGCCTCGACGGTGACGTCGGCGGACGGCGCCACGGACTCGACGACCGTCCGCGCCCCGCCCAGGACCACGACCTGTTGGGGCACCAGGTCGGCGGGTACGACGGCGGGCCGGTAGACGCCGAACGGCTTGGCCACGCCCATGCCGGCGACGGCGAACAGGCCGGGGATGGTGGCGAGGGCGAGCTCGTTGATGGCGCTCGACGCCCCCTTGACCTTGCGCTCGTCGGGGTCCTTGAGCGTGATGCGCCAGAGCGCGACCGCCTCCTCGTTCGTGACCGGGTCGTGCTTGTCGGTGCGGACCAGGTGCGTCGTGACGCTGGCGATGTCGTCCTTCGCCACGGTCGCCGACGCCCAGAACGCGTCCTCGACCAGCTCGGCCTTGGCTTCGATGTCGAGGCCGGTGAGGGCGACGTTGAGATCCGTGCGGAAGCCGCCGAGCTCGTTCATCGCCACCTTCAGGGTCGACGGCGGCGGCTCGCCCTTCGTGCCGCGCACGGTGACCCGGTCGTGGCCGGTCTGCTCGAGGTGCACGGTGTCGAAGCGGGCGGTGACGTCCGGGCCGAGGTAGGCCGGCGAGCCGATCTCGTAGAGCAGCTGCGACGTGACGGTGCCGACGGTGACGGCGCCGCCGGTGCCGTCGTCGTGCTTGCCGATGACGCTGGAGCCGTCGGCGGCGATCTCGGCCCACGGGAACCCGGTGTGGGTCAGGCCGTGGAGCTCGGTGAAGAACGAGTAGTTGCCGCCGGTGGCCTGGGTGCCGCACTCGATGATGTGGCCGGCGACGACCGCGCCGGCGAGGGCGTCCCAGTCGTCGCGCTGCCAGCCGTGGTGCCAGGCCGCGGGCCCGGCGACGACGGCGGCGTCGGTGGTGCGACCGGTCACGACGATGTCGGCGCCGGCGCCGAGCGCCTCGACGATGCCCCAGCAGCCGAGGTAGGCGTTGGCGGTGAGGAACCGGCTGGTGTCGCCGACCGGCTCGCCGGTCTCGAAGTGGTCGAGGTGGACACCCGCCTCCACCAGCTCGCCCAGCCGGGGCAGGAGGTCGTCGCCGTCGACGTAGGCGATGGTGGGCGCGAGCCCGAGCTTGTCGGCCACCTCGGCGACCGCTTCGGCGCACCCGTCGGGGTCGAGGCCGCCGGCGTTCGTGACGACCTTGATGCCACGGTCCAGGCAGGTGCCCATGACCTGTTCCATCTGGGTGACGAACGTGCGGGCGTAGCCGCCGCCCGGGCGCTTCATCCGGGTGCGGGCGAGGATCAGCATGGTCAGCTCGGCGAGCCAGTCGCCGGTGAGCACGTCGATCGGGCCGCCCTCGACCATCTCGCGGGCGGCGCTGAGCCGGTCCCCGTAGAAGCCCGAGCAGTTGGCGATGCGGATGGGTTCGGTCATGGCTCGGCACCTCCGGGATCGGTGTCGTCGGGTTCGAAGACCAGGAGGAGGGCGCCGTTGTCGACCTGCTGGCCGGTGGCGACGCGGACCTCGGCGACCGTGCCGTCGGCGGGGGCCGCCATGTGGTGCTCCATCTTCATCGCTTCGAGCACCACGAGCGTCTGGCCGGCGGTGACGGCCTGGCCGGCGTCGACCCGGACGTCGAGGACGACGCCCGGCATGGGGGCGACGAACCCGCCCGCGACCTCGGCTGGGCCGGGGACCGTGAACCGGGGCAGGACCTCGACGTGCACCGTGCCGCGCGGGACCTGGAGGTAGAGGTCCGAGCCGGACGCGGTGACGCCGACGACCACGCGGTGGCCGCCGTTCTCGATGTCGATGTGGGTGGGCGACCACGCGTGGACGCGGGCGCGGCCCTCGCCGCCGTCGAGCTCGAAGCTGCCGTCGCGGAGGCGGCGGTACGCGGCCTGGACCGGGTGGCCGTCGACGAGGAAGGACGCGGTCTGCGCGGGGGTGCGGGTGTTGCGCCATCCGCTGGGCATGGACGCGAGGACGGAGGCCTCGGCCCGGTTGCGGCCCTGGAGCCAGAGCGCGGCGGCCGTCGCGATGCGGGCGAGCTCCACCGGGTCGGGCTCGACCTGGAGCGCGACGCCGACGCGCTCGATGAAGTCGGTGGTGGTGTCGCCGGCCAGGAACTCGGGCGTGCGGAGCGCGGCGACCAGGAAGTCGCGGTTGGTGGTGATGCCACCCAGGTGCAGGCGGCTCAGCGCCAGGGCGAGGCGGCCCGCAGCCTCGGCGCGGGTGGGAGCGTGGGCGACCACCTTGGCGAGCATCGGGTCGAAGTCGACGCCGATCACCGAACCGGGCTCCACCCCCGAGTCCCAGCGCACCGCCGGCTCGTCGGCCGGGGCGAACGCGGCGACGGTCCCGATGGCGGGGAGGAAGCCGGCCGCCGGGTCCTCGGCGTAGAGCCGGGCCTCGATGGCGTGGCCCGCGAACGAGGCGCTCGCCGTGGCGGGCTCGAGCGGCTCCCCGGCGGCGACGCGGAACTGCTCGCGCACCAGGTCGACGCCGGTCACCTCCTCGGTGACCGGGTGCTCGACCTGGAGGCGGGTGTTCACCTCCAGGAAGAAGAACTCGCGGGTGGCGTCGTCGACCAGGAACTCGACCGTGCCCGTCGACGTGTACCCGATGGCTCGGGCCAGCCCGAGGGCGGCCTCGCCCATGGCGGCGCGCATCGCCTCGTCGACCACCGGCGAGGGCGACTCCTCGATGACCTTCTGGTGGCGGCGCTGGATCGAGCACTCCCGTTCGCCCAGGTGGACGATCGTGCCGTGCTCGTCGCCGAGGATCTGGATCTCGACGTGACGGGAGCGGGCCACGTAGCGCTCGAGGAACACCCGGTCGTCGCCGAAGCCGCTGAGCGCCTCGCGCTGCGCCGCGGCGAGCGACTCGTCGAGGTCCTCGGCCTGCTCGACGATGCGCATGCCCTTGCCGCCACCACCGGCCGACGCCTTCACGAGGAGGGGGAACCCGACCTCGTGCGCGGCCGCCGGATCCTCGGTGGACGGCAGGGTGGGGACACCGGCATCGACCGCAGCCTGCTTGGCGGTGATCTTGTCGCCCATGGCCTCGATGACCTCGGGGCGGGGACCGACCCACGTGAGGCCGGCCTCGGTGACGGCCCGGGCGAACGCGGCGTTCTCGGACAAGAAGCCGTAGCCGGGGTGGATGGCGTCGGCACCGCTGGCCCGAGCGGCCGCCAGGACGGCCTCGCCGTCGAGGTAGCGGGTGTCGATGCGCATGGCACCGTCGGCCTCGGTCACGTAGGGCGCGCCCGCGTCGGCCTCGACGTAGACGGCGACCGTGCGGATGCCCATCGCCCGCGCGGTGCGGATGATCCGACGGGCGATCTCCCCGCGGTTCGCGACGAGGACGGACGTGATGGGGGCGGGGGTCACGGGGGTGCTCGGGTTCGTGCTCACAGCCGGAACACCCCGTATCCCTCGGCGCCGGCGACTTCTCGGTTGGCCGCGACCGACAGGCACATGCCCAGCACGTCGCGGGTGTCGCGGGGGTCGATGATCCCGTCGTCGGTGATGGCGCCCGTGGCCCGCAGCGCGAGCGAGCCCTCCTCCTGCATGGCCTCGACCATGGCCACCAGGGCGGCGTCCTCCTCCTCGTTGAACGCCTCGCCCTTGCGGGCGGCCTGGCCCCGGCGGACGATCGACATCACGCCGGCGATCTGCTTGGGGCCCATGACGGCGATCTTGGCGGTGGGCCACAGCCACGTGAACCGGTTGCCGAAGGCCCGGCCCGACATGGCGTAGGTGCCGGCGCCGTACGACGCGCCGATGACCACGGTGAGGTGCGGGACCGTGGAGTTGGTGACGGCGTTGATCATCTGGCTGCCCTTCTTGATGATCCCGTCCTCCTCGAAGTCCTTGCCGACCATGAAGCCGGTGATGTTCTGGAGGAACACGAGCGGCACGTCGATCTGGTTGCAGAGCTGGATGAAGTGGGCGGCCTTCTGCGCGGCGTCGGGGTAGATGACGCCGTTGTTGCCGAGGATCCCCACGGGGAAGCCGTGGATGCTGGCCCAGCCGCAGACCATCGTCGGGCCGAAGCGGGGCTTGAACTCCTCGAACCGGGAGCCGTCGACGGTACGGGCGATGACGTCGCGCACGTCGACCGGGGTGCGCAGGTCGCGGCTCACCAGGCCGAGCAGCTCCTCGGGGTCGTGGATCGGCCCGTCGGGGCTGAGCGTCGGCTCGGGACCGGCCTTGCGCCAGTTGAGGTGCGAGACGACCTCCCGGCACAGCCGGATGGCGTCCATCTCGTCGTCGGCGAAGTAGTCACCGGTGCCCGACACCTCGGCGTGGAGCTGGGCGCCCCCGAGCGACTCGTCGTCGCTGTCCTCCCCGGTGGCCATCTTCACGAGCGGCGGCCCGGCCAGGAACACCTTCGACTGGTCCTTCACCACGATCGTGTAGTCCGACAGGCCGGGTTGGTACGCCCCGCCGGCGGTGGACGAGCCGAACACGACGCACACCGTGGGGATGCGGAGCTTGGAGAGCTCGATCATCTCGTAGAAGAAGCGCCCCGTCTCGGCGAAGTGGGTGGTCTGCGTCTTGCGCTCGCCGCCACCGCCGCCGCCCATGCGCAGGTCGGCGCCGGCCGACTCGACGAACGAGACGTACGGCATGTTGTTGTCGCGGGCGATCTCGATGGCCCGCATCCACTTCTTGCCGGCGTAGGGCGTGAGCGCGCCGGCGAGGACCGTGGGGTCGTTGCCCATGATCACGCACTCGACCCCGGCGATGACGCCGATGCCGACGACCATGCCGCCGCCCATCGTGTAGTCCGACTCGTAGCCGGCGAGGGCGCTGATCTCGAGGAACGGCGAGTCCGGGTCGAGCGCGTTGGCGATGCGCTCGCGGATGGGGAGCTTGCCCCGGCTGCGGAGGCGCGCGGTCCGCTCGGGCCCGCCGCCGGCCTCGGCCTCGGCGAGCAGGGCGTCGACCACGTCGAGCTGCTCGAGCATGCCGGCCCGGTTGCGGGTGAAGCCCTCGCTCCCGGTGTCGACGACGGAGGACAGCGGTGGCGCCAGCAGAGTTCGCTCCATGCCCGGACACTATCTGCGGTAACATCTGCCCGCCAGGGTTACCCCCACCTCCGAACTTCGTATGCGAGCGCTCCCTTCTCGGCGCTCTCCGATACGAAGTTCGAGTGGGGGGAGCAGGGTTCGCTCGAAGGGACAAGGATCAGACCCATGAAGAACGACATCACCGAGATGCTCGGGATCGACGTCCCGATCTTCGCCTTCAGCCACTGCCGCGACGTCGTGGCCGCCGTGTCGAGGGCCGGCGGCTTGGGCGTGCTGGGTGCGGTGGCCCACAGCCCCGAGCAGCTGGAGATCGACCTCAACTGGATCGAGGCCGAGATCGGCGACAAGCCCTACGGCGTCGACCTCATCATCCCGGCCAAGTACGCCGGCGACGAGGGCGGCGGCTACTCCATGTCCGACATCGCCGGGCTCATCCCCGGCGAGTACTGGGAGTTCGTGGACGAGATCCTCGCCCGCTACGACGTGCCCCCGATGCCCGAGGACAGCGGTGGCGCGCTGTTCCAGGTGAAGGAGGACCAGCCCCTCCCCTTCTCCGAGCGGGCGTCGGGGCCGCAGCTCGAGATCTCGCTGGCCCACAAGACCGCGTTCGTGGCCAACGCCCTGGGCCCGCCGCCGCAGCACATGATCGAGCGGTGCAAGGAGGAGGGCCGCCTGGTCGGCGCCCTCGCCGGCAAGGCCGTCCACGCCGAGCGCCACGTGCAGGCGGGCGTCGACATCATCGTCGCCCAGGGCGGCGAGGCCGGTGGCCACACCGGTGAGATCGGGTCGATGGTCCTCATCCCCGAGGTGGTCGACGCGGTCGCTCCCGTCCCCGTGCTCGGCGCCGGCGGCATCGGGCGCGGCCGCCAGATGGCGGCGGCGATGGCCCTCGGCGCGCAAGGCGTGTGGTGCGGGTCGGTCTGGCTCACCACCGAGGAGGCGGAGACGCACCCCGCGGTGAAGGAGAAGATGCTGAAGGCCACCTCGGCCGACACCATCCGGTCCCGCTCCCGCACCGGCAAGCCCGCCCGCCAGCTGAAGTCGGCCTGGACCGAGGAGTGGGACAACCCGGAGCACCCGCCGCTCGGCATGCCGCTCCAGCCGATCCTCACCGCTCGCGCCATCGCCCGCATCGACCGCGCCGCCATGACGCCGGGCTCGGGCGCCGAGAAGCTGGCCAACTACTTCGTGGGCCAGATCGTCGGCCACATGAACGAGACCAAGCGGTCCGCCGACGTCGTCTACGAGATGGTCGACGAGTTCATCGACGCCATCAACGGCGTGCGCACCCAGATGGACGCCTGACCTCGGGTTCGGCTCAAGTCCGGGCCCGGCCGGGCGATACGTTGCGGACGCCCCGCTCACCCGCACGCAGGACGACCCGTGGATCCGGCCCCGAAGCAACCGACGAACGACGACGCCGCCGCACCGGCTGATGACGTGGTCGGTGCCGGGGCCGGGCCGGATGCCCCGACCGACCTGGAGGCGGGCGGGGACGCGCCCACCAAGGCGACATCGGGCCTGCGCCAGAAGGCCGACGCCCTCACCGAACAGGGCAAGAAGCTGATCGACGAGACCCGGGCGACGGTGCCGCCCGTGGACATGGGGTTCGCTGCCGTCGAGCGCGACACCCACATCGGCGGCTTCCTGCTCGCCGGCGCGATCGCGTTCCGGCTGTTCGTCTTCATCCTCCCGATGTACCTGCTGGCCCTCGTGATCGCCGGGGCGATCTTCGCCTTCGACCCGGACAAGGCCGAGGGCACGGCCAGCAGCGCGGGCATGTCGAAGTACCTGGCGGGCTCGATCGGCGACGCCGCCCAGACGTCGCACAAGAGCCTGTGGCTGCTGATCCCCGTGACGCTCTACGCCATGGTCTCGGCGGGGCGGTCCGTCGACAAGGCCCTCGCCGCCGCCCACGCCCGGGCCTGGGGGATCGCGACGCCGAAGCGCAAGCCCCACTACGTGGTGCTCGGCGTGGTGGCGTTCGCCCTGTCGATCCTGGCGGCCACCCGGATCATCTCGGTGATCCGCCACGGCGCCCTGGTGCCGGTGGCCATGGTGCTCGGCGGGCTCATCTACTTCGGGCTGTGGCTGCTGGCGTCGCTGGCGCTCCCCCGCCGCGCCGGCGTGTCGTGGCTGTCGCTGGTACCGGGGGCGGTGCTCGTGGGCGTCGGCACGCAGGGGCTGTACCTGTTCAACGTCTTGTACCTGAACCACAAGATCCAGTCCGCGTCGGCGGCCTACGGCGCGCTGGGCGTGGCCGCCTCGGCCCTGCTGTGGCTGTACCTGCTGGGCCGGCTGATGGTGGCCGCCCCCGTGCTCAACGCCACGCTCTGGCAGCGGTCGCACGACCCCGACGGCGGTCTGGGATCGGTGGCCGACGATGACCTGCCCGAGCTCTCCCTGGGCCGCGATCCCCGCTCGACGCCCCCAGCCTGAGGCGGCGCCACCACCCTCCGTGGAGCCGCTCCCACGGGGCGCGGCCGTGGAGGAAGGACTGCCGTCAGATCACCCACCTGGTGGGCAATTGAGTACGCGTTACTCAGGCCGCCGGCACGGGCCGGTGGAAGGATCTCGCCCATGCAACGAGCCCGGTCCACCACCGCCGCCCCCACCGTGCCCGCCGACGGCCGCCACCCGGAGGGCCCCGTCCCCCGCCGTCCCCGTGCCGCGCGCCGAGCGCTGGCCTCGGCCGGCGTGATGGCCGCGGTGGCCGGCATCGGCGTGCTCGCCCCGGCGACGCCGGCGAATGCCCTGGTCACCGTGGCGACCTCGGGCACCACGATGACCGTGACCGTGTCCGGTACCGAGACCATCCGGATCAGCTGCGCGGGCGGCGTGGTGTCGGTGAACAGCAAGACCGGCTCGCCCACCGTGCCGTGCGCCACCTTCACCAAGCTGACGGTGAACGGCGACTCCGGGGCGCAGACCATCGAGGGCGGCGACCTCGAGAACACCTGGTTCGCCGCCAAGCCGCTCCTGGTGGCCGACCTGAACGACGGCGTCGACACCGTGACCTCGTCGAGCCGGGCCGACGACCTCGACCTGGGCCCCGGTGACGACCGGCTGTACCTCCTCCGTGGCGTGACCGACACCCAGCTCGCGGGCGGCGCCGGCACCGACTACATCCGCATCCAGGGCTCCGACGCCGCCGACGACGAGATCACGGCGTCGTCGACGAACGCCACCGTCACCATCAACCACGCCGTGGCGAGCGTGCTGCGCACCAACACCGCGAAGGACTTCGAGCGGATCGAGGCCGTGGGGTTCGGCGGCAACGACACGATCGACCTGAGCGGCATCACCACCACCTCGTCGCTGAAGGGCGGCGGCGCCTACGGCGGCGAGGGCAACGACATCATCCGCGGCGCCCAGTTCGCCAGCGACCTGTTCGCCGGTCCGGGCACCAACCAGATCTTCGGCGGTGCGGGCAACGACAACATCGGCTCCGAGGGCAACGGCGACGTCATCAAGACGGGTGAGGGCTCGAACCGCATCTACGACCGCAACTCGGGCCGGTCGGGCCGCGTGATCGACAACTTCGGCACCAGCAACTGGTACTTCTTCGAGGGCTCCCGCGGCGACACCACCACCCGGATCCGGCCCGGCGCCTCGGGCACCACCCTGGTGACGCACAGCCTGACCCGGACCGGCCAGCAGGTCCTCGGGGCCTCGTACAAGAACGTCGCCGACCAGTTCGTGGTCAACGTCGGCGGGTCGGCTCGCGGCCTCGCCGACGTGGTGGCCCTCGACAGCGGCCGCAAGGTCTACGCACGGGGCGACTCCAAGGACGACGACCTGCTAGACGTGACGATCCCGGCCGGCTCCTGGACCACCGTCGGCACCCCGCAGACCACGCTGTTCATCACGCCCACGAACGCGGCCTACGCCGTCGTGCAGGGCACCGACTTCGGCGCCGTCAACATCCACGGGCCGTGGACCAACAAGAACAGCGGGTTCGTGCACCGGGCCACCCGGGACCTGATGTTCCGGTTCGCCACCAGCGGCGTCGTCTCCTCGACGAGCGCGGCGCTCGGCGACGGCACCACGACCCGCCCCGCCGTGGTGGCCGGGCTCATGGACACCGACGAGTACCGCGGCCTGGACGTGGACCGCACCTTCACCCGCTTCCTCCGCCGGGACGTCGACCCCAGCGGCCGCACCTACTGGATCAACAGCATCGGCAGCGGCAAGGCGCTGTGGCGCTTCCGGGCCCAGCTGTTCGGCTCGAACGAGTACTTCACCAAGGCCGGCGCCACCAACGCCGACTACCTGGAGCAGGTGTACCTGGACGTGCTCGGCCGGCCGATCGATCCGTCGGGCCGCACGTACTGGCTCAACAAGCTGGACAGCGGGGCGGACCGGGGCTCGGTGGCCCTCAACTTCATCAAGGCCCCGGAGTTCCGGCGGTTCGTGGTGGATGACCAGTACCTGCGCTTCCTGGACCGCAAGGCCACCACGCAGGAGCACGCCACCTGGGACGCCAAGATCATCGCCAGCACGACGGGCGAACAGGAGCTGATCGCCACGCTCGCCGCGTCGGCCGAGTACTTCAACCGGAGCTGAGCGCCGCTCCTGGCTCACCGGGGTCGTGCCGTCGCCCACGTCTCGTCCCAGCGGACGGAACGGTGACGGGCCAGGTCGATCACGTCGCCGTCGTCCACCACGTCGACGACCTGCACCACGACACCTGGGACCAGGAGGCCGGCGTCGGGCTCCCCCTCCCACCAGAACGGCGCCTCGAGCGCGGCGTCGAGCGCCTCACGCAGGTGGTAGGCCGCGCTGATGCTGAGGGAGAAGAGCTGGGGCTCCTCGCCATCGGGCTCCAGCGCGACCTCGATGGCCTCGGCGCCGGTGCCGGGGTCGGCGCCGGGCCGGGCGCCGATCACATCGGCCACGAGCGCATCGGTGTCGGGGAAGGTGACGGTCATGGGTCTGCTCCTTCGTTCGGGGGATCAGCACCGTAGGAAGGGGGTCTGACAGCGAAGCTGCTCGCGGCCACCCCAGCGCGCCGTGGGGCATGCTCGACCGCATCGCCTCACCCGACCCCGCCCTCCGCGCTGCCCGCCTCGGCTCGCAGCTCCTGACCTCCCGCTCGGCGACGACGCCGGAGGCCGTGGTCGACCAGCTGCTCGCCGTCCAGGCCCAGGACCTGCGGGCGGCTCGGCTGAGCATCCGGTCACGGACCACCGGACTGCTCGCCACCGAGGTCGACGCCGCGCTCACCGACCGCCGGACGCTCGTGATCGCCTCGCTGATGCGGACGACGCTGCACCTCGTGGCGGCCGCCGACCACTGGTGGCTGCACGACCTGCTCACCCCGCGGCAGCGCACGACGAGCACCACCCGGCTCCGCCAGGAGGGCGTGAGCGAGGAGCAGGCCGAGCGGGGCGTCGCCGTGATCGCCGAGGCGGTGCAGAGCGGGCCGCTCACGCGGGATCAGCTGCGGACGCTCCTCGACGACGCCAGCGTGCCCACCGCCGGCCAGGCCCTCGTCCACGTCCAGCACGCCGCGGCGATCGAGGGCCACACCGTCCGCGGGCCGATGGTCGACGGCCAGCATGCGTTCGTCCACGCCCCGACGTGGCTCGGCGATCGCCCCGACGAGGATCGCTCGGTCCAGCTGGCCCGCCTCGCCGAGCGCTACCTCGTGGGGCACGGGCCTGCCGCGCCCGAGGACCTGGTGAAGTGGACCGGCCTCGCCCTCGGCGAGTGCCGCAAGGGCTTCGCCGCCATCGACGACCGCACCGAGCCGTGGGGCACCGACGGCCTCGTCCGCCTCACCGATCAGCCCATCGAGACCAGCGAGCTCCCGACCCCGAGGCTGCTCGGCGGCTTCGACCCGATCCTCCACGGGTGGGTGAGCCGCAAGGAGTTCGTGCCCATCGACCAGGGGGTCGTCACCAGCAACGGCATCTTCCGCCCGACCGCGCTGGTCGACGGACAGGTCGTCGCCACCTGGACCATGCCCAAGGGCCAGGCGACCCTGAAGCCGATCAGCGAGATCCCCGGAAGGGCGATGCAGGCGTTGGCGGAAGAGGCCGAGGACGTCGCCCGCTACCTCGAGATCGAGCCCAAGCCGCTCGCCGTGGCGGGCTGATCAGATCTCGGTCCGCACCCCCCTCACGAGGACGACGACCCGGTCGCCTTCGTTCCCGATCCCGACCGGCGAGCACGCCAGCACGAACCGGCCACGACCATCCGGCGCCGACGGGCATCGCTCGCACCGGCCCGACCCACAGGCCGACGGGCCCGTGCATACTGGCGGCCCGGCATCGATGGAGGACGGCCCTGTGAGCGACGATCTGACGACGGAGGACGGGGAGCTGCTCGAGGGCGACCTGCCGCTCGTGACGGTGTACGGCGCGGACCGCGTCGTGAGCCTGTGGGTCGAAGACGACGACGCGGAGGACGCCTTCGTCGTCTACCTCGGCACCGAGGACCTCCCGGACGAGACCGAAGGCGGACGGTTCCAGGACCTCGATCGCGCGGTGACCGCCCTCAAGGCCGAGGCGACGGGACTCGCGCTCCCACCGGCCAGCGCCGAGGTGGACGACGCCGCACTGGCGGTCCACGTCGCCCTCGACGATTGCGACCTCCTCGCCTTCCGGACCGGCGAGGCGTCCTTCACCGTGGTGCTCATGGACGACGACGAGGACGAGGAAGCCGAGTTCGTCAGCGAGCACCTCGACCTGACCTCGGCCATCGATGCCATGACCGCCGTCATCGCATGGGGTGACGACGAGGAACCAGACGACTGAACCCTGGTGGTCAGGGCCTGGCGATGGGGAGGACGATCGGGCCGCGCAGCGTCATCGAGCGCTTCCAGACCAGACCGGTGTGCTGGACGCGGTGGTCGGGGAAGGCGTCGCAGACGAGCGGCAGGACGATCCTGGCCTCGAGGCGGGCGAGCGCGGCGCCGAGGCAGTGGTGGATGCCGTGGCCGAACGAGAGCGACCGGACGTCCTTGCGGTCGAAGTCGAGCTGGTTCGGGTTCTCGAACTGCTCCGGGTCCCGGTTTGCCGCGCCGATGGCGAGGAAGAGCGTGGTGCCCCGCTTGATCTGCTCGCCGCCGAGCGCCATGTCCTCGAGGACGATGCGGTCCGTGTTCTGCACCGGGCTGTCGTAGCGGAGGAGCTCCTCGACCGCTGGCGCGGCGACCGCCGGGTCGTGGGCGAGGCGGTCGCGCAGGTCGGGTCGGTCGGCCATGGCGACGACGGCGTTGCCGAGCAGGCCGCTGGTGGTCTCGTGGCCGGCGGTCATGAGCAGGGCGACCATCGACTGGAGCTCGGCCCGGCTGAGGCGGCCGCCCTCGTCCTCGGCGGCGATGAGCTGGGAGAGGAGGTCGTCGCCGGGGTCCGCGGTGCGGAGGTCGATCCAGCCGTCGAGCGCCGTCTTCATCTCGCTCAGGGCCGTGCTCATCTCCCGGACGTCGAACGCGTCGACCGGGTCGATGACCTTGGCGTACTCGTCGGACCACGCCTTGAGCCGCGGCCAGTCGTGCTCCGGGATGCCCAGCAGCTCGCCGATCACGTAGATCGGCAGCGGGGCGAACACGGACTCGAACAGGTCGACCGTGCGGTCGTGGCGGACCTCGTCCACCAGCCCCGTTGCGATCTCGCTGATGCGGGGCTCGATGCGCTCGATGGTGCGGGGCGTGAACGCCCGGGACACGATGCGGCGGAGGCGGGTGTGGTCCGGCGGGTCCAGCAGGAGCACCGACTTGGTGAAGGTCTCCCGCTCGCTCTGGCTGAGCTTCGACCACGGCGGCACGACGTCGAACAGATCACCCCGGTCCACCGACACCGGTGACCGGAAGGCCGCCTCGCACAGCGGAAACGACGTCACCATCCAGGCGTTGAGCCCGCGGTGCCACACGATCGGCCCCTTCGCCCGCACCGTCTCGTAGGCCGGGTACGGGTCCGCGTTGAGCTCCGGGCTGAACAGGTTGAACGGCTTCAGCACCACGTCCAGCACCGGCGCGACCCGAGGCCGCTTGTTGATCTGCCGGAGGACCGGGAGCACCACCTGTTCGACCCGCATCAGCCGATGATCCCACGCCGCACCACCCCGGGGCACCGGGAACCGGTCACCTCCAGCGGGTCAGAGGGTGCTGCGGTCGACTCGGGCAGGGACGCCGCAGAGGTGCTGCCAGCCCTTGGGGACCTTGCGGGACGAGATCATGCCGGCGTCGATCAGGGCGCCGAGGATGGGGCGGGTGGCGTCCTGGCGGACGGCGATCCGCTCCGGCGACTTGTTCACGGCCTTCCAGGTGGCCCACCCCTCGAGGCCGATGGTCTCGTAGACGCCCGGGTGCACGAGGAACTCGTACATCTGGCGGATGGCGACGGGCACGACGTGGTGGATCCCCCAGCGCTCGCCCCGTCCGGCCGTGGCCCACACCTCCGGGAGCATCGACCGGGCGAACGACAGGTGCCGGGCCTCCTCCTGGCGGTGGTAGCGGTTGACCGAGGCGAGGAACGGGTCCGTGTCCGGATGCTCGCTGGCCAGCTTCTGCAGGAGGTCGGGGATCTCCTCGCCCGAGATGACCATCGTGTAGAGGGTGGCCGGGTGGTTGAGGATCCAGCGGGTCCCGAAGCGGTCGAGCCAGCGGACGAGGACGTTGGCGGCCAGCGGGTTCTTCGCCGTGGGGCCGATCTCGCGGACGACCCGCTGGAACAGCCGCTGGTGCCGGGTCTCCTCGCCCATCTCGTGGAAGAGGAAGGTGATGCGGGGGTCGGTGATGTCGTCGGCCTGGGCGACGCGGAGGGCGAAGCCGGCCTCGAGGATGGCCTCGAACCGGATGCCGTTGTCGAACATGGAGGCCACCTCCTCCCGGCTGAGCGTGCGCCGCTGCTCCGGGGTGAGGTCGAGGTCGAGCCCGTGCACCGAGAGCAGCTCGTCGGCGATGAGCTGGCCGTCGCCCACGTTGCCGAGGAGGTCGACGTCGGGGTCGATCACCCGCTTGGCAGACGCACGGTTGAGGCGCTCGACGCGCTCGACGACACCGGTGGAGCTCATGGAGGGACCATAAACCGACCGATGGTCGGTTTCAAGGAATGGGACGAACGTCACGTCGGTTCCGTACGCTGATCCGGTGACCGCCCCAACCCGACGGCCCGGCCGACCCCGCGGTGCCCAGCAGGATCCGGCCGAGCGACGGGCTTCGCTCGTCGACGCCGCCACCCGGGCCATCGCCACGCACGGCGCCACCGCCTCGATGGAGCAGATCGCGGCCGAGGCCGGCGTCTCCAAGGCCACGCTCTACGACAACTTCGACGGCAAGGCCGGGCTCACCGACGCCCTGCTCGACCGGTACGGCCGCGAGGTCCTCGAGCAGTTCGCCACCGGGTTGGGCCAGCCCCTCACCGCGCAGCAGGTGGTGCGGGGCGGCATCGAGATCTTCGTCCGGCTCATCGAGGCCCAGCCCGAGACCTACCGGTTCATCGTCCTCAACGCCGACGGCGGCGCGGTGATGGCCGACGTCGCCGCCCCCGTGACCGCCCTCGTGCACAGCGAGCTCGCCCGCCAGGGCCTCGACCCCAGCGGCTCCGAGGCGCTCGCCCACGCCACGCTCGGCGCCGTCTTCACCGCCACCGAGTGGTGGTGCGGCACGCGCCGGCCACCCCGCGACGCGTTCGTCGACCTGCTCGTGGGCTACGTCTGGGCCGGCTTCACGGCCTCTGGCCTGGTCGCGAGCGACGAACCCGTCGACCTCACCGCCGTGGCCACCGCCATCGCCGAGGCCATCGACGCCACCCCGCCCGCCTGACCCCGTCCGCCGCAGCCCCCGCCGGGAGCGCGACGCAGGTCAGTAGTGCAGGTGGGCGTGGTGCTCGGCGAACCACTCCCACACCTCGACCGCCGCGTCCTGGCCGACCTGCGAGTGCTCGAGCTCGCGGTCCTCGACCGGGCGGAGCAGGTCGTCCCAGAAGGCGTCGTCGTCGAAGCGGCCGTACCGACGGGCGTCCTCTCGGGTGGAGGCGTAGACGACCCGGTCCACGCGCGCCCACATCGCGGCGCCGGCGCACATCGGGCACGGCTCGCAGCTCGTGTACAGCGTGGTGCCCACGAGGTGCGGCTGGCCCAACGCGGCCGATGCGGCGCGGATGGCGGTGACCTCGGCGTGCGCCGTCGGATCGTCGGTGGCGAGCACCGAGTTGTGGCCCTCGCCGATGACCTCGCGGCCGCGGGCCACCACGGCACCGAACGGCCCACCGGCCCCCGCCGCGGCACCCTGTTTGCCGAGCGCCACCGCTCGCCGGATCATCTGCTCATCGACGTCGTCCACGGCCCGGCACGCTAGGGCGCCGCGCCGCGAACCCCCACCGGCCCGTGATGGAGGCCACCTCCCGCCGACCGGTGGCTCCGGCCGACGGGCGCGCCGAATCGGGCGCGGTGGGGAGGGTCAGACCCAGCCGCCGGCGTAGCCGACGAACTGGCCGGTGGTGAAGGTGCTGGTGCCGTCGAGGAACGCCATGGCGAACGACGCGAACTCGTCGAGCTGGCCGAACTTCCGCATCGGCACCTGCTTCTCGAACAGCGCGCGCACCGCGGGGTCGTCGGTGCCGGCGGCGGCGTGGAACTCGGGGAAGTCCATGTAGTTCGTGCCGAGCACGTTCACCTGCACGCCGGTGCGGGCCACCTCACCGGCCACGTTGCGGGCCAGCATCGTCGCCCCGGCCCGGACCGACGAGTACAGCGAGGCGCCCTTGGTCGGACGGCCGCCGGCGGCGCTGGTGATGACCACGACCTGGCCACTGCCCGCTTCGACCATCGGCGGGGTCACCGCCTTGAGGAACTGGTACGGCGCCTCGAGGCAGCCCACGACCAGCTCCCGCAGCTGGTCGATGGTGGAGTCGGCGAACGAGCCCGGGATGATCTGGCCGCTGAACGCGACGGCGGCATCGAGCTTGCCGAAGCGGGTGAGGGCGGCGTCGACCAGGGCGGGTGCGGACTCGGGCTTCGCCAGGTTGGCGACGCCCGTGACGACCTCGACGGCCGCGCCCAGCTCGGCGAGCTCGTCGACCAGGCCCTCGGCAGGGTCGCCGACGACGAGGTCGTGGCCGCGCCGGGCGAACTCGCGGGCGAGCGCCGGCCCGACGTAGTGGCCGGCGTCGTTGACCAGCGCGACGCGGCGCGCGTCGGCGCTCACCGTCGCGCCTCCGCCCGCTCGACCGCCCGGACCACGTACGGCCACGGCTCGTTGCGCTGGGGCACCGCTGCCATGCGCTCGAGCACGAGCCGCTCCTGGAGGTGGGCGAGCACGGCGGCGGCCTCGGGCCAGCGGGCCCGGTTGCGCGCCTCGATCGGGTCGTCGTCGAGGTCGTAGAGCTCCCACTCGTCGGCGAGGGGCTCGGTCCGGTAGACGGGTCCGCCCAGGCCTTCGGCGGCGAGGTGGCGCTCGCCCGGCTCGGTCCACGTGTCGGGATCGTCGAAGGTGCGCACCAGCTTCCAGAGGTGACCGGCGCCGCCGGGCGCGTCGTCCTCGGGGACGTGGGCGACGATTCCCTCGAAGTTGGAGCCGACGTGGGCCGGCACCTGGATGCGCAGGGGCAGCGGCACCTTCTCGTCGCGGCGGATCCGGCGGGCGAGGGCCGAGGCCCGGCTGTCGCCTTCGAGCACGTTGTCGCGGGTCTGGAGGTAGACGGCCCGTCGGCCGTCCTCGCCCTCGCCCTCGTCGACGAGCGGGAGCAGGCTGCGGCCGGGCAGCGGGTGGACCTCGGAGAAGCTGCGGCGCAGCTCCTCGGCCGTCGCCTCCTGGTCGATGCCGGCGGCGGCCAGCAGCGTCGGCACCAGGTCGACGTGCGAGGTGGGCGTGCGGCGGACCACGGCCGCCTCGGTCGCCCCCTCCCCGATGCGCGCGATCAGGAACGGGACGCGGGTCGACTCGTCGTAGAGCTGGAACCACTTCTGGTGGAGGCCGCCGTGCGAGCCGAGCAGGTCGCCGTGGTCGGCGCTGCGCACCAGCACGGCGTCGGTCGAGCCGCCGTCGGTGACCGCCCGGCGCACCCGGTCGATGGGCCCGTCGGCCTCGGCGTGCAGCCGGTAGTAGAGGTCGCGGTAGGCCTGCTCGTTCTTGCCGTACAGGCGGGCCACCGCCGGCGGCGGCCCGTAGCCCGAGTAGTACGCCTCCCGGTAGGCGACCTGGGCCGCCGGCTTGTCGACCAGGGACTCGTGCCGGGTGGGCGGCTCGGGCACCGTGGGCGGATCCAACGGCGACGGCACGAGCGGCGACTTCCGCACCCAGGCCGGGAACAGCACGACGTCGTGCGGGTTCACGAAGCTGGCCACGAGCAGGAACGGCCGGAGCGCATCGGCGTCGCCGGCGCGGCGCCGGGCGTAGCGGTCCTCGAGCCACGCGACGATGCGGTCGGCCGTGAGCGGGTCCCGTCGGAGGCCGCTGTTGGCGAGCGCAGCACCGTGCGGCTCGGGGCCGACCCAGCCGGTGAAGCCGTAGGGGTCGAGCGGCGCGGCGTCGAGGTAGGCCTGCACCGCCGAGGGGTCCGGGACGCCGGCGTCGTCGTTGGACAGCAGCGCCTTGCCGGTGACCGGATCCTCGAGGTCGGCGTGGCTGATGTGCCACTTGCCGTCGTAGTGGGTGTCGTAGCCCGCGGCCCGGAACCAGTTGCCGAGCGTGGGCACCTCGCCCTGCCGGAGCCAGCGCATGCGGCTGTCGTCGGGCGTCTTGCCGAGCCCGTCGGTCTGGGTGACGCCGTGGAGGTCCGGGTACTGCCCGGTGAACAGCGTCGGGCGGCTCGGCACGCAGGCGGGCGAGCCGGTGTAGTGGCGCTCGAACGAGATGCCGTGGTCGTGGAACCACTGCGTCCCCACCAGGGTGCGCTCGCGCCAGGCCTGCAGCTCGGCGCCTTCGTAGGGCGGCGCCGCCCGCTCCTCGTCGGTGAGGATGAGGATGACGTCGGGCTGCGCGGCCATCAGCGGGCCGCCTGGTCCAAGAAGGCGGCGAGGCCGTCGAGCATGGAGTCGCCGGCCTGGCCCAGGGGCAGCCGCAGCACCCGGGCGCCGACCTTGCCCTTGGCGCCGGGCCCCGGGTCGATGACCGACGACATCGTGACGAACGTGCGGCCGTCGGTGTCAGCGTTCAGGTCCCAGCGGTTGGTCACCCCGGCGACGAGCGGCGGGAGGCCGGTGATGGCGTAGGCGAGCGTGCGGTCGGGCTCCCAGATGGTGACCGTCTCGATCAGCGCCTGGCGTCCGACCTGCACCCGCCGGGCCGCGCCGACGCCCTCGTGCTGGTCGGTGGTGGAGGTCGAGTGCGACACCTTCGGCGCCCAGTCGACGATCCGGTCGAACCGGGCGAGCACCGCCCAGATCGCCGCCGGCTCGTGCGGCAGGTGCCGGCTCCGCTGGACGTGGACGAGATCACCCGCATGCGTGGCCATGCCCAGACCGTATCAATTGTCACAGATCTTGCCACTTCAGCACCCGGAACGCTCGACGCGAGACGAGATCGATGGCCGGCCCGACCCGCGGGACGGGGCCTAGGAGTCGGTGAAGCCCAGGGGTGGGACGTTCCAGTAGTCGGGGAACGACTGCTCCATGCAGCTCATGAAGGCGCGGCCGGACTCGTTGCCCCACGCCTCCTCCGCCGTGTCCTCGAAGCCGACCTCGCCGGTGGCGATCTGCGTGCCGATGCCGGCGGTGGTGAGCGCCGTCGACCCCACCGACTTCGCCACCTTCGCCTGCACCGCGAACTTCTTCAGCGACGCCATGTAGCCCGACGAGGTCTCCTCGATCGCGTCGATCGAGGCCCGGTACCCCTCGATCTGGGCGTTCACCTTCTTGGTCTTCTTGATGAGCTTCTTGGCGTCGCCGCCGTCGCCGTCGAGCGGGTTGCTGCCGTCGGGCCCGGCCTCGGACGCGTCCGCGAAGGCCCACTCCGCGCCGCACGAGAACGGTGAGGAGAAGAGCGCGGCCGTCTGCTGGATGCCGGCCATCGCCTCGCGGAACTCGCCGCTCGACGGCGCGCCGAGGGCGCCGGCGATGGCGTCGATCGCGGTGGCGGCGAGGGTCACCAGGCCCAGGACGACCGTGACCGTCGACTCGAGCAGGACCGAGGCGGCCACGATCGCCACGCCGACGAGCTTCTTGGCGCCGACGGCGAGGACGTCGGCGACGTCGGTGAAGAAGTCCTCGATCTTCTCGTTGGTGGTCTTGGACCGCCACTTGGCGTGAGCCGTGGCGTCCCGGTCGACGTACACCCACGTCGGGTTCTCGGGCCGGGCCACGTCGCCCTGCCAACCCACCCAGACCTCACCGCCGTCGAACGCGTGGAGCGCCACCACGGTGCCGCCGACGTAGCGGTTGGCAGCCGGATCGGCACCGGGGCAGTTCGGGTCCACGCCGCGGACGGTGTTGGCCTCGGGCGTGACGGCGAGCGAGTAGCAGGTCACCTGGTACACGGGCCGGATCACGGCCTCGGGCTTGCTGCCGTCGAGCGTGATCGAGCCCTCGGCCTCCGTCCCGGCGACGTCGCCCTCCCAGTGGTCGAAGTCGTAGCCCGCGGGCTGGGCGCCCGCGAAGTAGCCGACGGTGTCGCCGACCAGCCAGCCGTTGCCGGTGCCGGGGCACGAGGGCGCGGCGTCGTAGCGGACGAAGCCGTCGGGCGCCTCGCCCTCGGCCGGGCTGCCGTCCTCGCCGAGGAGCGTGACGTCCGATGTGAGGGCGGCGCACGCGTAGGCGGTGGCGGTCACGTCGCCGTACATCGGCGGCGAGGTCGCGGCGGCCCCGGCGACGTGCGAGCGGTAGCCGGTGCGCGTCGGGATCTTGGTGGACTTGCCGGACAGCGCGGCGCTCTCGAAGTCGGCGAGCCCGGTGACCTTCCACTGGATCAGCGGCGCGCCCTGGAGGGCCGAGGCGGTCAGGGTGAACGGCTCCCCCTGCAGGTACTGGTCCGGCCCGTCGCACTCGATCGCCGGGTCCTGGCTGATGTGCAGCCCGCCGATCCAGTCGGGGCTCTGGGTCGCCAGGTCGACGGTCGCGCACCGCGACGGGCTGGTGAACACCGCGGTGACGGTGCGGTCCTGGCTCATGTCGAGGCGCAGCGGGTTGGAGCGCTCGAAGATCGGCGCGGCCTCGTCGCCGATCCAGCGCTTGAAGCGATCGCCCTCGACGGGGAGCCCGAGCTTGCCCGAGTAGCCGGGGGCGGGCACCGGGGTCAGGGTGATCTCGCCGGGCACGTAGTAGCCGGGTTCCCCGCCGGGGCAGGTCGACGGCGTCGACACCTCGATCGAGCCGCGGCCCGATCCCGTGGTGCCCGTCGTGAGCTGCTTGCACGGGTCGAACGTGACGATCACGGCGTCGTCGGACCGGATGCCGTAGGCGGTCGGCGCGACGAACCCGCCGGCGGCGGTCCGCATCGCGCCGACGTAGTGGCGGGCGCCGGGCGTGGCCTCGATGGCCACGTCGGTGCCGAAGACGAAGCCCGGGCCGACGGCGTCGAAGCAGTTCGGTGCCGTCCCGATCCGGGCGCTCCCGGTCCCCTCCGCGACGACCTCAGGCCGGTAGCAGCGGGCGCCGAAGCCGGCGGTCAGGTCGACGTCGCCGGTGAGCTCGAGGTCGATCGTCTCGGCGGTCGGGTAGCTCGAGGCCCCGGTCGCCTCGTTCACCACCCAGCCCTTGAACTGACCGGTGTCGGGCGACGACGCCACCGCGGTGGCCTGGAGCGTGGTCCCGCGCCGGAAGCGGCTGGTGGTGGTCCCGGAGTCCGGGTCGCGCTGGTCGGGCGCGCCGCAGTCGGGCGGGGCCGACAGCTCGACGCGGCCGTTCGCCGAGCCGGCGGGCTCGATGTTCGGCGCCTGGCCGGCTCGGTAGGCCACCGTCACGCAGTCGAGCTCGAACAGCGCCGTGGCCGAGCGGGTCTCCTCCCCCACGACGAACCGGTAGGCGAGCGCGGTGCTGTCGGTCTCGAGCCACCGGCTCAACACGTAGCCCGGTGCCGGCGCCGCCATCGCGGTGACAGGGGTGCCGTCGACGAAGCCGGTCCCGCGGTTGCAGTTCCCCGGTCCGCCGACGACGGTGCCGCCACCTGCCGGCAGGCCGGTGAACGGGACCGGGTAGCAGCCCTTGACCGTGCCGGTCACCGAGGCGAACGCCGGGTCCCACGTGCCGTCGCCGGAGTAGGCGACGTCGATGTCGAAGGTCGCGCCGCGCTGCTCGAACGGAACGGTGGCGGTGCACGAGCCGGACGGTGCGGCCGGGACGGTGCAGGCCACGCCGAAGGGACTGCGCACGACGACGGTGCCCGAGGTCGGGCCGGCCAGCGTCCAGTCGATGGTGATCGGGTCGCCGGTGATCCACGGCCGGGTCGGGCTGGAGGCCCGGAGGGTCGGGGTCGAGGCCGTGACCACGGCGGCGAACGACCCGGTGGCGCCCAGGAACCGGTCGTCGCCGCGGTAGGTGGCGGTGAGGGTGACCGGCCCGGCGGCCGGCAGCACCAGGTCGCAGGTCCCGCTCGGCGCGGCGGCGGTGCAGGTGAGGCCGGGGCCGGCATCGATGCGGATCGAGCCGGACGGGGTGCGGCCGCTGCCGGCCGGATCGGTGACCGCCGCCGACACCCGGGTCGGGCGGCCGGCCTGCAGGCCGGTGGCGCCGGTGATCGCCACGGCAGCCGATCGCTTCACGGAGGTGTGGGTCGTCGCGGCGGTGGACCCGGCGAAGCCCGACCCCGTGGCCGGCAGGTACTCGGCCAGGACGTTCCAGGTGCCGGCCGGGACGTCGTGGATGGTGATCTCGGCGAAGCCCTCGGCGTCGACGGTCGCCGTCTCGGACGAGAGGGCCGGGCTGTCGGAGGCGAAGCGCACCTTCCCGGTGATCGGCGCGCTCCCGGAACCGGCGGCGACGTGGGCCCGGACGGTCACGGCGCCGTCGAGCGCGAAGCCGGGGTTGGGCGTGGTGACCACGGCGAGGATCGTCGGCGACGCCGCCACCTCGATCGTGGTCGCCGTCGGTGCGACCGGCTCGTAGTTCAGGTCGCCGGGGTACCAGCCGCTCACGATCCAGGGACCGGGTGCCACCGGCGCGGTCACGTCGAGCGTCGCCACCCCGTCGACGATCGGCGCCGTCCCGAGCCCGCCGGAGGCGTCGGTGAAGTTGATGACGCCGGTCGGCGCGGCGACGCCGGCCGCCGTGGGCACCGTCGCCCGCAGCCGGACGGTCGTGCCGATGAGGGCCGAGCCCGGCGTGGCGGTGAGGGCCAGCGATGCGCCGACCCGGGCCGGAGCGATGGTCTGGCTGGCCGACGAGCTCGCCTGCCACGACGTGGTCGCCACGAACCGGGCCCGGAGCTCGTGGGACGAGCGGTCGAACCGCCGGGAGAGGGCCGCCTTCCCGTCGCCGTCCAGTGCGGCGGTGCCGATGACCGCGGCGCCATCGACGAACTCGACCATCCCGGCCGGCCGGAGCTGGGCGCCTGGAGCGGTGACCGCGGCCGTGAGCGTCACGACGTCGGCGACCGTGGGCGCGCTCGGCTCCACGACCAGCGCGGTCGACGTGGGCGAGGACGTGACCCGCTGGAGCCGCTGGCCGCTCCCCGGGGCGAAGCTCCCGTCACCGCCGTAGGCCGCATCGACGAGGGTCGATCCGACCGGCAGGTCCGCCACGGTCACGCTGGCGCGTCCCGACGCGTCGAGCGGGGCGACCCCGAGCGTCCGACTCCCGCCCGTGAACGTGACCGTCCCGGTGGGGACGAGCCCGCCGGCGCTCTGCACCACCGCGGTCAGGGTGACCGGCCGGCCGTACACCTGCTCGGGCTCCGACGTCTGCACGGTGACGGTGGTGGCGTCGGCATCGACGGTGTGGCTCGTGCTGGCGGTGCCCGACCGGAACGAGGCGTCGCCTGCGTAGTCGCCGTGGAGGGTCCGCTCGCCGACCGCGAGGGTGCTGACCGTCAGCGTCGCCCGTCCCTCGCCGTCGAGTGCCGGCATGCCCAGCACGGTCTCGCCGTCGCGGACCGTGACCGACCCGGTGGGCTGGCCGGAACCGGGCGCCGCCGCCGTCACCACCACGTCGATCGCGACCGCGGTCCCGAACCACGTCCGGGTCGGCGCCGCCACGATCGCCACCTGGGCGTCCGCCTTGGCGACGACGTGGGCGAGCCCGGACGACGTCGCCGGGGCGAAGTCGGCGCTGCCGTCGAACGTCGCCGTCAGCGTGCGGGACCCGACGGCGATGCCCCGGGTGGCGAGCCGGGCGACACCGGTGCCGTCGAGCGCGACCGTCCCGAGCACGGTGGCACCGTCTCGGAACGTCACCGAGCCGGCGGGCACGAACCCCGAGTTCGTGCTGGTGGCGTCGGCGGTGAGCGAGACCAGCTCGCCGGACACCGAACCGGCCGAGCCCGCCGCGAGGGTGACCGCGGTGCTGGCCCGCCGCACCTCGTGGTCCGTCGCCGTCGACGTCGAGGGGTCGAGGCCGGTGGCCCCGTCGAACTCGGCGTGCAGGGCGTACCGCCCCGCCGGCAGGTTCGGCAGCGTCGAGGACGAGGTGCCATCGGCCTCGAGCGACACCCGGGTGATCACGCGCGTCCCGTCGGAGATGGCGACCGTCCCGGACGGCACGGCCGGCGTGCCCACCGCGGTCACGGCGACGTCGATCGTGACCGCGGCCCCGAAGACCGTCGATGCCGAGGGCGCCACGACGAGGCTGGTCCGGGTCTCGGCCGCGCTGACCACGTGGTCCACGGTCGCCGAGGTCGACGCGCCGTTGTAGCCGTCGCCCTCGTACGCGGCGTACACCGAGCTCGTCCCCGGGGGCAGGACCGTCACGGGGATGGAAGCCGTGGCCGAGGCATCGAGGTTCGCGAACCCGACGGGCGTGGGCCCGGTGAACAGCGTGACGAGACCGGTCGGCGTGCGGCCGCCGGCCACCGGCGCGACCTCCACCTCGAACACGGCGTCGTTGCCGAACACCGTCGGGGCAGACGGCCCCTGGAGCGCGATGGAGGTCCCCCCGACCACCTCGTGCCCCAGGGCCGCCGAGCTGGCGGGCGCGTGGTTCGCATCGCCCGCGTAGTCGGCCACGATCACGTGGGGGCCGCCGGCGAGCGCGGCCGTCACGACCTCGGCCCGGCCGGCGGCGTCGAGCGCCACCGTCCCGATGGGGGTCGTGCCGTCCTTCACGGTCACCGATCCGGTGGGGACCGAGGCGCCGGGGCTCGTCACCCGCACCTGGAAGGAGACGGCCTCGCCGCCGCCGGTCGGGCTGCCCGACGAGGTCAGGGTCACGGTCGACGTGGCCCGCTGGACGGTCACGGTCTTCACCGCTGAGGTGCTCGAGGCGAGCCCCGAGTCCGGCCGGTACGCGGCCTTGAGGTCGTGGGACCCGGCCGAGAGCGTGGTCAGTGCCTTGGACGCCGAGCCGTCGACGAGCGCCACCGTGCCGAGCGAGGTGGCCCCGTCGAACAGCTCGACGGTGCCGGTCGGCACGACCGGCTCGCCCGTCGCGGTGACCGCCGCGGTGACCGTGACGGTGCCGCCGAACGGTGCGTCGGCCGGGGTGGCCGTCAGCGAGGTGGTCGTGGCCGGGTCGAGCTCGTAGGCGCCGGCGTCGCAGCCCGTGCCCTTGGGCCGGCTCGCACCCCGCTGGTCCGCGGCCGTGCAGGCCCCGGCGCCACCGGCGTCGATCGCCAGGCTGCCGGGGAGCAGGCGCACGGTGTCGGTCGGACCGCCGTTGTCGGCGAGCGCCGCCAGGCCGAGCGTCGCCGTGGTGGCGCCGGCGGCGCCGGGGCAGACCGCCTCGGCGTCGGTCGTGACGTTCCCCGAGCCCGTGAACGTGCCCGAGCAGGCGAAGCCGGCGCCGGTGACGATCGAGTTGGTGATGGCGGCCGGGTCGTCGCTGGTGGACGACACCGCCGACGAGCCGGACGAGCCGGCGAAGGTGGACTGCGAGATGGACGCACGACCGGAGAACACGTTGGCGATGTCGCTGCCGTCGGTGCCGGCGTCGGCGTCGTTGCCGGAGAACGTGCTGTTGCGGACGGTCAGCTTCGACGTGTTGACGATGGCGCCGCCGAACATCGCCCCGGGGCCCGTCACGGTGTCCCGCACGGTCACCCCGTCCAGCACCAGCCCCTCGCCGCCCGATGCCGACGAGTTGAAGACCGCGCCGCCGCCCGTCGAGCCGTCGAACCCGTCGGCGATCGTCAGCGCCCGGATCGTGGCCGACCCGCCACCCGACACCTCGATGGCCGTGGCGAACACCCCGACCGAACCGCCGCCGCTGACCGTCACCCGCCGGCCCGACCCGTCGATGGTGAGCGGGCTCGCGATGCGCAGCGTCGACTCGACGGTGATCGTCCCGCTGACGGCGAACCCGATGGTCTCGTCCACCGAGGCGTTCGCCTCGCCGAGCGCGGCGCGCAGGGTGCACGAGCCGTCGCCGACGTCGCAGAGCCCGTCGCCCGGGTCGGCGTCCGGTGCGTCGCCCAGGGTGTCGACCACGAACGTGGCGCCGGTGGCCTCGGCCGGCGCCGCCCGGCCGACCACGTACCCGATCGGCGCCGTGGCGGCGAGCACCGCGACCACGAGGAGCGCGCCGACCGACCGCTCCCGGCCCGGCGGCGGGACCTCGACGAACGCCAGGTCGGCCGGCTCGCCGAGCTGGGTGAAGAGGTAGGCCGCGGCGGCGACGCCCAGCGTGAGGACGAGCAGGCCGCCGAGCGTCGACACGAGCTGCGGACCGACGACCGCCGTGGCGTCGGCGACGAAGCGGGCGTCCAGCACGCTGAGCACGACGACGGGGGCCAGGAGGAACGCCACCGCCACGACCGCGACCCGGGTGGTCTGGGACCGGGTCAGCTCGACGCTGCGGGAGAACGCGGCGCGGATCGAACCCCGCTCGAGGACGACGGCCGGCAGGACCAGCGCCCAGCGCACGACCAGTGCCGCCGCCAGCCCGAAGGGGACGGCCACGACGACGAGCGACCGCGTGGCCGGCCACGGGAGGCGCGCCCAGCGGCGCTGCACGGCGCGCGCCACGGGGGTGAGCACCAGGGCGACCACTCCGGCGAGCACGAGGAACGGCGTGGCGACGAACGCCACGAGGATGCTCGCCAGCACCACCGCCAGGACGACGACGAGCCGCGGCGACGAGCGCAGCGCGGCGCGGAAGGCACCCATGGGGCGAGCCGGCAGGCCCTGGGCCAGCCGCGCCGCCACGATGGCCACGCCGCCCACCACGGTGGCGGTCAACAGGGCGAGCACGAGGCAGAACGGCACGAGCACGACGACCACCAGCAGGGTCAGCTGCCGGGGCGAGATCTGCTCGGCGTCGCGGAACCCGAGCAGCAGGGTGGCGTTGGCGGCCCAGACGTAGAGGGGCAGCAGCGCCACCGCCATGGCCCCCACCGCAGCGAGGACCACGAGCGCCGACGGACCGAGCGACCGGCCCCACAGGCCGACGATGCCGCCCAGGTCACGGGCCCCGGCCGAGCCGCCGGGAGCGCGGAGGTCCGATGGCACCGACCTCTCGCCTCCCTCGATCCCCGCGGTTCCCCCCACGTACCCATCCCGTTCGTCGTGCTCGTGACCGGACCGGGTCCGGCGGGGGCGGACGTCGCCCCTGGTTCCTATCGGCCGCTCCTGTACAACGTATAGCTGTTGCTGTATCGCGTACAGTCATGGCCCTGGCGGGCGGCAGGCGAAGCGCGCTGGCATCATCGACGCACGTCTGGACCACGAAGGAGCCGTCGACGAGGTGGAGCCCCGGGACACGCGCACCGACCCGCTCGAGCGCTCGGAGATCGCGCGCGCCGCGCTGGCCCTCGTCGATGCCGATGGCATCGAGCACTTCACCATGCGGCGGGTGGCCGAGGGGCTGGGCGTGACGACCATGGCCGTCTACCACCACTTCCAGAACAAGGCCGAGGTGCTGCAGGCCGCCGCCGACCAGGTCTGGATCGAGGCGCTCCTGTCGGTGCAGGACCGCGAGGACCCCGTCGAGGCCCTGGTCCAGGGCTTCCTCACGGTCCGGCGGGTGTTCAAGGCCCACCCCGACATCACCACCCACGCCTTCTCCTCCCACTCGGCCGACGACGCCATGCACCTCGTGTCGCTCGGCATCGCCAACTGGTTCGAGCGGGCCGGTCTCTCCGGCGACCAGGCCGGGCGCGCCTACTTCGCCCTCGCCACGTACACGCTCGGCAGCGCGCTGATCGACGCCGAGCGGGGCATCCTCGACCGCGGCATCCGCGGCTCGGTGTCCGAGATCGCCACCTTCGACGTCAGCGAGCTGCTGCTCCCTGGCGGCTCGGCCGAGACCTACCAGTCGCTGCGCGAGGCCATGGGCGACGACCCCGAGCTCGCCCGCTTCGAGCAGGGCCTCCGCGACATCATCGCCGGCTTCCCCACCAGCGACGCCTCCTGATCCCGTCGGGGCCGCCCACCGGGCCTCGCCTACGATCGACCCCCTCGCCCGTGTAGCTCAGTTGGCCAGAGCAGCCGCCTTGTAAGCGGCAGGTCGTCGGTTCGATTCCGACCGCGGGCTCCGAGGAACTCCCAGGTCACAGCGCTGGCGGGTAGCAAATCTGGCTCGCCGAAGCGGCCTCACCCGACCGTTGCGCGACAACCGCGCGATTGCAGGCCGCGTGCTGGCGATCGGTCACGGTCGCCGCCGGCCGACTGCGGACGAGGCCGAGGCTTCGTAGACGACCTGAAGCTGGCTCGTCAGGGCAGCCGAGAGCGAGGGGTAGAGGTGGCCGTAGCGGTCGGCGGTGACGGAGATGCTCGAGTGGCCGAGGCGTTCTTTGACCACGAGGAGGTGGGCGCCTTGGGCGATCATCATGGCGGCGGCGGTGTGGCGGAGGTCGTGGAACCGCGTCCTGGGGTCGAGGTCTGCTCGGGCGATCGCTGGCTTGTAGTGCCGGCGGTAGAAGTTCGAGTGACGAAGCGGGCCGCCGTCCGGCGCGGTGAACACGAACGCATCGGAGGCCGCCGGTCGGCTCGCGAGGTGCGCTCTCAGCTCGGCGGCGAGGCCGTCGGGGATCTCGACCCGGCGGCGGGCATAGGTCTTGGGTGGGCCGTAGATCAGTTCGCCGTGGACCTCCTCGGCTGACTCGGCCACCTCGACCCACCGCCCATCGGGGTCCATGCGACCGATGCGAAGCGCGCCGATCTCGCCGGCTCGGAGGCCGGTAAAGGCGGCGAAGCGGACGAGCAGGCCGTAGGCCGGCCACTGCAGCTGAGGGTGCCGCGTCGGTCGAGGCGGGTTGGCCACCTCGTGCGCCAGGGCGAAGACTTGGTCGGCGGTGAGGAACACCATCTCCTGGCGTTGTCCCCTCGGGACTCGGAGGCCGTCGGCGGGGTTGCGGGTGATGGCGTCGGCCCGGAGTGCTTCTTGGAGCACCATCCGGAGGATCTTGCGGGCCTCGCCGATGGTGCCGGGTGCGAGGTCCTTGGCGGCAAGTCCCGAGACGAACTGCTTGGCGTCTCGGTAGGTGATGGTTCCGACGGGTCGCTCGGCGAAGACCGGAAGGACGTGGTTGCGGAGTGAGGACTCGTAGCTCACGAGGGTCTTGGGCTTCACGTGCAGCCCGTTCAGCCACTCGTCGGCCCACTCCTGGAACTGCCGTTGACCGAGGCGGTGATCGCCGAGACGACCTCGGGATCGGTCGGCGGCGATGGTCGAGAGCCAGAGGTCGGCGTCGGTCTTGGTGGCGAAGGTGTCGGGTGCGGCGATGCGGTCGCCGGTGCGTTCATCGGTGTAGCTGGCCTGCCAGCGGCCAGAGGGGAACTTGCGGACGTATCCGAAGGATCGGCGCGCCATCAGGCGACCTCCCGAGTTGCAGGTGTGGGAGGAAGGGGTTGAGCGACCCCGACGACGCGTGGCTCCAGGCTAGATCTGCTCAGGCCGTGCGCGGCGTGTGGCGGGCTTGGTCGAGCCAGGCGTCGATGTCAATGGGGTCGAAGCGAAGCAAGTGGCCCCACTTGAGATACGGGATGCGGCGCTCGGCGACGAGGCGGCGGATGTGGCGTTCGTTGACGCCCAGTCGTTCGGCGACGGCGGGCAGGTCCATGAGCGACGGGTGGCCGTGGGGGGTGTTCGTGGTTGGCATAGGTGAGCCTCCAGTGGCGGTTGGTTGCTCCCCTATGCCGTGGGAGACCGGGGATGTCTCAGATCGACAGACCAGGTAGCTCATGGCTCGGCCCTGGACGCTGCGGTTCGGGTTGGGGCTCTGGCTGAGCGGTCGCCGGGGCTTGGTGGCTGAGGTGGGTGCGGATGAGGTCGAGGCGGGTGGCGAGTGCGGAGTCGTGGTCGGGTGCGTGGTGGATGACTTGTGCGAGGTGGTCGGCGGGGTCGAGGGTGCCGGTGGGGTCGGGGATGAAGGCGTGGTTGGCGTGGCGGCCTCGGGTGAGGGCGACGTAGGCGTCGGAGCGGTTGGTGCCGGGTTCGAGAATGGCGTAGGCGATGTCGACGGTGTCGCCTTGGTTGCCGTAGCCGGTGACGGCCCAGCCGAGTTCGACGTGGGCGGTGGTGTAGTCGTTGGGGAGCGTTACCGAGCCTCGGTCGGGGTGGGTGACGGTGAGGGCGCCGTCGTCGCCGATCGCTCGGACGGTCCAGGTGTGCCGATTCCGGACTGGCTCGCCTTCGGTGGTGGTGAGGGTCGGGTCGTTGCGTCGGGTGGCGATCCGATCACCGACGTAGGCCTGGGTTCCGGCGGCCAGCTCCACCGTCGGGCCCTCCGTCGTGGCGCGGGCGTGTTGGATTGCCTTGTTGATCGTTCGGGCGGTCTCGACGGACTTGGTGGTGATCGCGACCTGGAGACCGGCGGCGAGGTCGGCGGCGGCTTCTCGGGCGACGCGTTGGGCGAGGAGCGTGGGGTGGGTGGTGTGGAGGCGGTGGTGCACGGCGTAGATCTCTGTGGCGTCGGGGTTCCCTTGGCGGAGGGCGATGCTGGCGGCGGCTTCCCACTGGGCGCTGAACCGTCTGGGGGTGATGAGTTCGTGGTGCGGGAGCGTGGCGGTCCAGTGGGCGAACACGCCACCTCGACCGACTGCTCCGAGTTGGGCGGGGTCGCCCACGGTGACGAGTCGCCAGCGATGTTGGCGGACGAGGTCGACCAGGAGGTGGAGGTCGTCGGTGCGGCACATGGCGGCCTCATCGAGCACGAGGGTCGTCCCGCCCGGCCACGGCGACGGCCGACTGGTGCGGTGTCGTTGGAGGAACGAGGCGAGCGTGGCTGCTTCGCAGCCGGCTTCGGTGGCGAGGACATCGGCGGCCTTGCCGGAGGGTGCGAGCACGATGACGGGTCGGTGTTGGTGGTGGAGGGTGGTGACGGCTCGGGCGATGGTGGTGGTCTTACCGGTCCCGGCCGGGCCGACGATCACGACCAGTTCGTCGGTGCCGGCGATGGCTTCGGCGGCGGCGGTCTGGGGTCATCGGTGGCCGGTGGGGTCGTGGTGGTGGCTTGGGCCCAGTCTTGAAGGTCTTGTTCCTGTTCGAGGATGTGGCCGGTGGTGAGCCGGTGGTCGGTAACGTGCTCGCCGATCGGGCGTCCGTCCTGGCGGCACGGCCCCCACGAGGGGACCGGGGAGATGTCCCGGCAGTAGGACACTGCTGTTTCGGCGAGTTCGTCGATGCGGTCGACGAGGCCTTGAGCATCCAAGCCGGTATCGGTGGGGAGCATGGTGGCGAGGTGGCGGGCCAGGTCGGCCTCGAGCCACGTCGATGACTCCTCCGACACCCGGCGGATCGCCTCCTCGATCAACCCCATGCCATCGACCGGTGATGCCGGTTGGTGTTGGCGGATGCGCTCTGGTGTCAGCGTGTCCGGGTCGAAGCCGACTTCGGCCGCCTGGGCCGTCCAGTCCTGGTGGAGGCTGGGGGCGTCGATGCCGTGGGTCTTGCTGGGTCGGGAGGCGAGGACGGCTTTGCGTTCGAGGTAGGCGATCGTGGCCGGGTCTGGGTCGGCGCCGTCGTTCTCGTCCATCCACCGCTCGAGGAGCTCGCCGAGCTTCTCGTCGACCTGGCCGGTCCGCTTCGACAACACCCCCCGGACCTCATCCGGGATGCAGTCCAGGTCGACGGGCCCGGACTCGACGGTCTGCCAGGTGACGCCGAGGCGGGTGGTGAGCTCGCTGCGGAGGGCGGCGTCGTAGATCCAACCGATGGTCCGTTGCTGGTACTTGAGGAACCGGGCGTCGAGCGCCAACCACTTCCCGGTCTCGTCTTGGACCTTGGAGGAGATCACGGCGTGGGTGTGCAGCTGCGGGTCCATCGTTCGCGACGTGTGCTGCCGGAACAACGCAGCGGCGATCCCCTGCGAGTCGACCTGATCGACACCGTCGGTCCCACGCCGAGTGACTGCCCCGTGGTCCTCAAACCAGCCGAGCGCCGCCGTGACGGCGGCGTCGTGGGCGGCCAGGACCTCGGCCCGCACCCACCGATCCGGAGTCAGGGCCCACAACGCCGAGACCGACTTCGGTGCCGAGAACGTCGCATCGAACCCCCGTGCTGACTTCTCGCCGAACGACCGACCGAGCGGCCAGCCCGTCCGCGGATCGGTAGCGGCGAGCAGCGATCGCAGTTGCTCGCCGTGGACCTCACCGGCCAGGCCGAGGGCATCGAGCCCGGAGCCCCACCACCGTCCCGCCGGTTCGTCCGGGTCCAGGTAGTAGTCCACCGGCCCCCGGCCGAGACCAGGACGGGCTCGGTCCTCGGCGAGGCCGGCGTAGTAGTCGATCAGCGCTACGAGCTTGTCCGACGACGCCTTCAGCGTCGTCACCCGCATCACCGGGACACCCCACCGGGACCCAATGCACCCGTCTGTCCGAATTTGTCGTTCACACCCTTCTAGGCAGTGAGACCGCCAGGATCTCTCGGGGTTCTGCCGAGCGACGTCAGGGTCTGGATGTACCAGGCGGTTCCGAGCCGTGCGGCCATCACGTCGCGAAGCCGGCGAAGCCTCTCGGTAGCGCCGAGAGGCACGACCCGAAGCGCCAGTAGCGGGCGGAGGACCATCCCGAAACCGGGCAGCTCTGGACCATCGCCGGGAGCGATCACGAACCCACAGGTCACTTCGCCAGCTGGATCACACTGCCCTCAACTGGACACATCGACGGAACCCCGGCGTGCCCCCTACCGGCACTTTGGGGGCACTCCGAACCGAGTGATGTGGGATGCTCACGCGATGGATCCAGAGCTACGAGAGGCAGGTCGTAGCGACGTTGAAGAGCGATTTCTGACTCGGCTCGAAAGGGTCAGTCCCGGCCTAGGGGACGTGTACCTGTGGCCTGGGTTCCCCCTCATCACCACCTGGTGCGTGTGGGAGCCGAGTTCGCCCCTCCTGCGAACGCTGCGGGTCGACTTTGATGGGGCGCGCCTTCGCGGTGGCAACGATCCGAACCATCACATGGACCTCGACCTCGACCAGTCTGACCCCGACTACTTCGAAGTGGTCGCGGGTGAATCGCCCGAGTGGGCCGCAGCCACCGCCGCCAAGTGGTTTCAACGGCAACTTGACCGAGCGATCGACCGGCACGAGTGGGATGGAACGCGATATCAACAGTGGGTGCTCACGGATACTCAGAAGGTGCTCTGCTCGCGGATCGCTGGAGGCCCCGGCTGGCAGCCTGGCGGGGCCTGGGACTCAAGCCATCCGCACCCTGATCGGTCTCCGGACCTCGTCGTTCGAGTGTGGCCGGGCGTTACTCCCACCCCATGACCCGTGATTCGTGGCGCCCCCAGCCGGCCAGCGTCCCCACCAATGGCGACTGCCGCTGAACACTGGGTCAGATCGACCGGGTCAGCCGGTCCACTTTCTTGAGAGCATCAGGCAGACGATTGCCCCCCGCCATGGACGCCACCATCTCGGCGGCATCGCTCACCGGGATGCCGGATGCTGTGACGAAGAGCGGTCTGATCGACGTGCCTCGCAGGACTGGAATCGCGTGGGTGGCCGTCCGGAATGCAGTCTTCGCCACGCCGATCACTGGGCATCCGAACGCAATCGCAGCGTGGGCGCCGAGCCCGGGACGGCCATCGGGGTCGAGGTCTACATATCCGTCCACGAAGAGCAATGACACCGGAATGCCGGCAAGCACCGCTCCCAGAGCTGGCAGTTCTCGTTCGTAGAACGCTCCGGGCCGGTAGGGCGCGACGACCTCGAGCCGGACTACTCGTTCGCCCTCGATCGTCGAAAGCGTTGCGTCTCGGCCGACCACCACAGCGCCGACAGCGGTGTCGTCGTCGAGATATCCGACGTCCACCGCTGCTACCCAACCGCCGTGGGGTGCTCGTGGAAGCCCACTGTCGCTAGCACGGCGAGCGGACGGTCCGACCATGTCGTCGACGATAGACAGGGCTGACGCGGCCGTCCTTGTTTTGCATCCCTGAACGCCGGGGTCGAGGTCACTGGCCAACCTCGGCGGCTGCGACGAGGCGGTCGTGGCAGCATCGGTCGATGGCCGGCTCCTCCTTCACCTTCTCTGGCTCTGACCCGTCCGGCGCCCAGGTGACCCTGTCGGAGTTGGACCAGCCACACGCCGACGAACTGACTTGGCTCCGAGTCGAGATCGGCGGAGAGAAATTGCAGGCAGCGTGTTCGACGATGTCTCTACACGGCGACGACGGGCTCGACCTCAACTCGGAGGCGCCCAGCGGCACGGGCACGACAATCGACTCGATCTGTCTTGGCCCGCTGATGGTCGCACTTGGTTCCGGACCCCTGTGGGATGGACCTCGCCGCTGGCGCACCATCGGGGGTGAGCTCGGTGTCGAGTTCACCGTCGACCGCACCGGGCACGTCGACGTCGACTGGGACTGCCGGGCCGCCGCCCGTCCTCGAGCCAACCGTCGGAGCAGCTGAGGTCACCTCCCGGGCCATCAGTACGGTGACGGCATGGCCGGGACCTGCGTCTACATCGACGGATACAACCTGTACTACCGCGCCTTGAAGGGCACGCCGCACAAGTGGCTGAACCTCGAGGAGTTCTGCGACCGCCTGTTGCCGAACGACGACGTGGTCAAGATCCGCTACTTCACCGCCAAGGTGAAGGACACCCCGCTGAACATCGGCGCCCAGCAGCGGCAGCAGTTCTACTGGCGAGCACTCTCGCTACTGCCTCGCGTCGAGATGCATCTCGGGCTCTACCAGACGAAGGCCGGCTGGCGGCTGCCCCACAAGGTCAACGACGGGATCAGGCCACGACCCGAGATGCTGAGCGTCAAGCTCCAAGAGGAGAAGGGGTCCGACGTGAACCTTGCCTCCTGGCTTCTTCTGGACGCCTTCCGGGGGACCTTCGACACGGCCGTCGTGATCTCGAACGACTCAGACCTGCGAGAGCCGGTGAGGATGGTGAAGGACGAGATCGGCCTTCCCGTCGGCATCGTCAATCCGAACGGCGGCCGCAAGGACGCTCTCACCGGAACGTTCCGGCGCGAGATCCGAGCCAAGCATCTGACCGATGGCCAGTTCCCAATCACCCTCCAAGACGGGACCGGGCCCTTCCACCGTCCGCCCACCTGGACCTGAGGCACTCGCCGGAAAAGCAGCAAGACCCGCCCGAAGGCGGGTCTCGCACCTGAGCCTCCGAAGAAGCTCAAGCAGGTATGCGGTGAGGATACCGCCACAGGCGGAGGGGTCAACCCCTTCGCTCGATAACGTGCGTTCTCCCAGGTCACAGCCTCGTGGTAAGCTGGGGCGCACCCGAGGTCCGAACAGGAAAATGATAGAGGCGGACCTCGGGTGCGCCCCAGCACGCACGGTCAATTTCATGCTGGTGGCAATCATCAACCTCCGGTCTTCACTGCGCGACAACCGCGCGACAACGAGTGGTATGCCGGGGTCGATGGCGGTCCGCCACGGGTACCCGCCATGGCCGCTGACCTGGTCATGTCCGGATCGGCCCCGCTCAGCGGGTCGGCTCGGTCGAACTTGTAAGCGGCAGGTCGTGGGTTCGATTCCCACCGCGGGCTCTGCGCACGCCGGTCTCGTTCAGATCCCCGACAGGTAGGCTGTCCGGGCGGTCGATCCGGCTGCAACCGACGAGGGTGTCCCGTACCGGTTGGTGCAAAGACGGGCTCGAGGAGCTCGTCATGGCCTGGATCCTGCTCATCGCCGCCGGTCTGCTCGAGGTCGGCTGGGCCTCGGCGCTCCCCGCGACCGACGGCCTCACCAAGCCCTGGCCCACCGTCGCGTTCCTGGCGCTGCTCGCCGGGAGCATGGTCGGGCTGGCCAAGGCCAGCGAGACCATCCCGATGGGGACCGCGTACGTCGTGTGGGTCGGCATCGGGGCCATCGGCGCCGCGGGCGTCGGCATGCTCCGGGGCGATCCGGTCACCGCGGTGCGCATCGGCTGCCTGCTGCTCATCACCGCCGGCGTGGTCGGGCTCAAGGTGTCGGGCGGCGGCCACTGATCCCGGACGCGGCGAGGCCGGCCGCAGCGAGCGGCCGGCCTCGTCGAAGCGATGGTGCGGGTCAGGCGGTGGGGGTGCCGCCGCCGGGGGTGGCGTCCGGGCCGGCGGTGGGGTCGTCAGCGGGGCCGTCGGTGCCCTCGGACGGCGCGTCGCCCTTGCCCCGCTGGCTGAGGACGTAGATCACGCCGCCGCCGATGGCCAGCACGACCACCGCGGCGAGGACCAGCAGCGGCGTGTTGCTGGAGTCGTCGTCCTCGTCGTCGACCGGGACCTCGGCGGCCGCCGTGGTGGTGGTCGTCTCGGGCACCGCCGTCGTCGTGGACTCGGTGGCGGCCGTGGTCGTGGTCTCGGCCGCCGTGGTCGTCGTGGTCGCATCGGGGTTCGGGGCGACCACGAGCTGCGGAGCCGGGTACTCGGGCTCGGGCTGGCCCTCGACCTCGGGCTCGATCCAGTCGTTCGAGCCCTCCTCGCACGTCTGCACGAGCGGGATGTCGATGGTGCCCGCCTCGGTGGGGGCGGTGAAGGTCACGGTGAACGCGTGCTCGGTCCCGTCGGGCAGCGAGCCACCCGTGAACTCGACGACCTGGCCGTCGACCGAGGCGGTGAACCCGTCCTGGTCGTCGGCCGAGATGCCGGTCACGCCATCGGGCAGCTGGAGCTCGACCTGCGTGGTGGGCGACCCGTCGCAGCCGTGCTCGATCACGAAGCCGACGGTGTTCTCGGTGCCCGCCTTCACCTCCTCGGGATCCGTGTGGATGTGCGCCGAGGCCGGACCGGCGATGCACAGCGCCACGCCGATGGCGGCGGTGACGGCGATGGGGAAGCGCAGGCGGCGGTGGGACACGGGATCTCCTGGGGTGACGACGGAGCGGACGACGATGGGTCGTCGCGGACCCCATCCTGGTTCCCGGTGCCGGTTGGGGCGTGTTTGCGCCGGCAACTAGCGTCGCCCGAACGTGACCCCAGGCCTGGAGGCCCGAGATCCGCCCGCACCGCCACCCCCGGCGCCGAACCCCGATCCTGCTCGCTGCTGCGGCCGCCCTCGTGGTGGGCCTGGCCGCAGCGCCCGCCCTCGCCCAGGGGGAGCCGAGCCCGTCGAGCGCGCCCACGACCACGGTCCCGCCCGCGGCCGACGCCGCGGCCGAGACCCCGTTCAAGGTCATCCCCGAACCCGTCGTGGCCGGGCCGAACGTCCGCTCGTACCCCCGCTGGCTGCCGCTGCGCCGCGACCTCCCCGGCGGCGAGGTGAAGGTCGGCTGCACGCTCGACTCGCACGGCTCGCAGCACGGCTACGAGTGCAGCGGCCACCACAGCCGGTGGGCCATCGACTTCATCGCCGACACGGGCACGCCCGTCTACGCCGCCGGCGCCGGCTTCGCCACCAACCTGACCGGCCGACCGGGCGGCTCGGGCTTCGGCAACGTCGTGAGCATCGACCACGGCTTCGGCATCACCACCGTGTACGCCCACCTTTCCGAGGCGTACGTCCCCGCCGAGGGCATGTGGGTCGACGAGATGACCCTGCTGGGCAAGGTGGGCCAGACCGGCTCGGCCTCGACCCCGCACCTGCACTTCGAGGAGTTCTCGAACCCGGGTGGCAGCAACTCCCGCAACCGGGTCTCGATCGATCCCGGTCCGCTGTTCGCCTGCCGTGGCGACCTGCTCGTCTCGTTCCCCGAGGTCGCCGGCATCCCGAGCTGGGCCAACCTCCCGTGGGGCGCGCTCACCGTCGCCAGCGACGGCAACGGCTGCATCACCGAGGCCTCTCGCGCCACCGCCGTCGCCAACGACCGCACGCCCGACGACGGCGACGCCGCTGCCGAGGCCACCCCGACGGAGGCCACCGCCGCCGTCGAGCGGCCCCCCTGGTGGACCGACGTGATGATCCCGCTCCTCGACATGGTCGGCAGCACCGGCGAGCGCCTCGACCTCCCCCGTTGATCCCGGGCGGGTGATCCGCCGCCGCCCTCAGCGGGGCGCGAAGCGGACGATGACAGCCTTGGATGCCGGGGTGTTGCTCTCCTCGGCAACGGCGCTCAGGGGGACGAGCACGTTGGCCTCGGGGAAGTACGCGGCGCACGTGCCACGGGCCACGTCGTAGGCCACCAGGCGGAATGCCTCGGCCCGTCGCTCGGTGCCGTCAGCGGCCTCGCTCACGACGTCGACCACGTCGCCGTCGGCGAAGCGCCCGCCACCCTGGCCGTCGACCTCGGCGAGCGCAGCCAGGTCCTCGGGGTGGACGAACACGACGCGGCGCCCGTTGCTGATGCCGCGGTAGCGGTCGTCGAGGCCGTAGATGGTGGTGTTGAACTGGTCGTGCGACCGCAGGGTCTGGAGCACGAGCCGGCCCGGCGGCACCTCGTCGCCGACGAACGCGTTGCACGTCAGCCGGGCCTTGCCCGTGGCCGTGGGGAACGCCAGCTGGTCTCGGGGCGGGTGCGGGAGCACGAACCCGCCCGGGTGGTCGATGCGGCGGTTGAAGTCGGTGAAGCCGGGGATCACCGCCTCGATGCGGTCCCGGATCCGGCCGTAGTCGGCGGCGAGCCCGGACCAGTCGACGTCGTCGCCCGGACCGAGGACGCGCTCGGCCAGCCCAGCCACGATCGCCACCTCGCTGCGCAGGTGCGGCGACGCCGGCTCGAGCCGGCCCGACGAGGCGTGCACCATGCTCATCGAGTCCTCGACCGTGACCCGTTGGACGGCACCCCCCGTCCGGTCGATCTCGGTGCGCCCGAGGCACGGCAAGATCAGCGCCGCCTCGCCGCCGACGACGTGGGAGCGGTTGAGCTTGGTGCTCACCTGCACCGTGAGCTTCGTGCGGCGGAGCGCCGCAGCCGTCGCGTCCGTGTCGGGCGTGGCCGCCAGGAAGTTGCCGCCCATGGCGACGAACACGTCGACGTCGCCGCGCGCCATGGCGTGGATCGCGTCGACGGTGTCGTACCCGTGGTCTCGCGGGGGCTCGAACCCGAACTCGTCGCCCAGCGCGTCGAGGAACGCGGCCGACGGCTTCTCGTAGATGCCCATCGTGCGGTCGCCCTGCACGTTCGAGTGGCCTCGCACCGGGCACACGCCGGCCCCGGCCCGGCCGATGCTCCCCCGCAGCAGGAGGGTGTTGACCATCTCGCGGATGGTGGGGACGGCCTGGCGGTGCTGGGTGATCCCCATCGCCCAACAGATGATGATCCGGGATCGGTCGGCCAGGAACTGGGCGACCCGCTCCACCTCCTCGGCGGGGAGCCCGGTCGCCGCCAGCAGGGCGTCGGCGTCCACGTCCCGGAGGTGCGCGACGAGCTCGTCCACGCCGTCGCAGCGCTCGTCGAGGAACGCCCGGTCGAGCACGCCGCCGCCCCGCTCGTCGTCGAGCTCGACGAGCCGGCGGTTCAGGAGCTGGAAGAGGGCGAGGTCGGCACCCAGCTTCACCTGGAGGTACTCGTCGGCGAGCGCCGTGCCCTTGCCGATCACGCCCCGCGCGTGCTGCGGGTTCTTGAACCGGATGAGACCGGCCTCGGGCAGCGGGTTGACGGCGACGATGGCCGCGCCGTTGCGCTTCGCCTGCTCCAGCGCGCTGAGCATGCGGGGGTGGTTGGTGCCGGGGTTCTGGCCGACGATGAGCAGGAGGTCGGCTTCGTGCACGTCGTCGAGGGTGACGCTGCCCTTGCCGATGCCGATCGTCTGCGTGAGGGCCACGCCGCTCGACTCGTGGCACATGTTCGAGCAGTCCGGCAGGTTGTTCGTGCCGATCTTGCGGATGAGCAACTGGTAGAGGAACGCGGCCTCGTTGCTGGTGCGCCCCGACGTGTAGAAGACGGCCCGATCGGGATCGCCACTGGCGGCGAGGGCGTCGGCCACGGCGCCGAACGCGTCGTCCCAGCTGATGGGCCGGTAGTGCTGCTCCCCCGCCGGCCGGTACATCGGCTCGGTGAGCCGGCCCTGCTGGCCGAGCCAGTGGTCGGTGCGGGTCGCCAGGTCGTCGACGGCGTGGCGGGCGAAGAACCCGGCATCGATGCGCCGCACCGTCGCCTCCTCGGCGATGGCCTTGGCCCCGTTCTCGCAGAACTCGAAGTGCGTGGTCTGGCCGGGGTCGGGCCAGGCACAGCCGGGGCAGTCGAACCCGTCGGGCTGGTTCAGCTTGAGCAGGGTCTTCGCGGCGCGGGCCGGCCCGAGCTGGGCCTGGGCGTGCCGCAGCGACGCCACCACCCCGGGGATGCCCGCGGCGCTCTGCTTGCGCGGCCCGACCCGGAGGCCGATCTCGTCGTCCCGGTCGTCGTCACCCGGTGCCGGCGTCGTCATCACGACCGTTCTACCCCCTTCCACCCCCGAACCGGCCAGGCCGATCCGGTTCTTGTCGTCGAACGACAGCCAGGAGGTGCTGATCGACGACACGTTCCAGGCCGATCCGGTTCTTGTCGTCGAACGACAGGCATGAGGTGGCGTTCGACGACGAGAACCGCGCAGGATCTCGTGCGGCTCGGGACCGTCCGCTGGGCGAAGATGGCGGACGCCATGGCTGCGATCAACGTCACCGGCGCGGCCTACGCGCACCCGGGAGGATCCCTCCTGTTCGAGGACGTGTCGTTCCGCGTCCGGTCCGGCCAGCACGCCGCGCTCGTCGGGGCGAACGGCGTGGGCAAGTCGACGCTGCTGCGCTGCATCCTCGGCGACCTGCCGCTCGACGACGGCCAGATCCGCACCGATGCCTCGGTCGCGCTGATGCCGCAGTCGATCGGCACGGGTGACGACGCCGCCACCACCGTGCGCGAGCTGCTGGTCCGGTTCGCGCCGAGCCAGATCGCGACGGCCGGCCTCGCGTTGGCGCAAGCCGAGGCCGCGAACGACGCGGCCCCGACCGACGCGACCGGCACCGCCCTCGCCACCGCGTACATCGACTGGGCCGAGGTCGGCGGCTACGACCAGGAGGCCCGGTGGGATGCGGTGTGCACCTCGGTCCTCGGCAAGGACCTCGACGGCGTGGGCGACCGGCCCATCTCGAAGGTGTCCGGCGGCCAGCGCAAGCGCCTGGTGCTCGAGTCGCTGCTCGGTTCGGACGCCGAGATCCTGCTGCTCGACGAGCCCGACAACTTCCTCGACATCCCCGGCAAGCGGTGGCTCGAGCAGCAGCTGATCGAGACCAAGAAGACGGTGCTGCTCATCAGCCACGACCGCGAACTGCTGGCCGCCGCGGCCGACGCCGTGATCACCATCGAGGGCAACGGCGCCTGGACCCATCCCGGCAGCTGGGCCACCTACGACGACGCCCGCACGGCCCGCAACGAAGCGCTGGGCGATGCGCTCGCGCGCTGGAACGCCGAGGAGCGCCGCCTGTTCCACCTGTTCAAGGAGATGAAGCAGCGCGCCTCGTACGCCGAGTCGAGCGCCCGAAAGGCCGAGGTCATGGAGGCCCGGTGGCAGCGCTTCGTCGACGCAGGCCCGCCGCCGCCCCCGCCCACCACCAAGACCGTCCGCATGCGCCTCGACGGCGCGGACAGCGGCAAGGTGGCGCTCGTCTGCGACCGCCTCGAGCTGCACGGCCTCACCGAGCCGTTCGACCTCGAGGTGCACCTGGGCGACCGGGTCGCGGTGCTCGGCCCGAACGGCACCGGCAAGTCGCACCTCCTGCGCCTCCTGGCCGGCGACCCCACCGTCGAGCACGACGGCACGTTCAAGCTCGGCGCCCGGGTGATGGCCGGGCTCTTCCACCAGACCGACGAGCGCCCGGAGTTCGCCGGCAAGACCCCCGTCGAGATCCTCGCCGCCCACGACCTCAACGAGCACGCCGCCCTCTCCGCGCTCGGCCGCTACGCCATCGCCGACTGCGGGCCCCGCCCGTACGAGACGATGTCGGGCGGCCAGCGGGCGCGCCTCCAGGTGCTGCACCTCGAGCTGCTCGGCGTGAACCTGCTGCTGCTCGACGAGCCCACCGACAACCTCGACCTCCAGTCGGCCGAGGCGCTCGAGGCGGCGCTCCAGGAGTTCACCGGCACGGTCCTCGCCGTCACCCACGACCGCTGGTTCCTCCGCGGCTTCGACCGCTTCCTGATCCTCGACGACGACGGCTCCGTGTCCGAGGCCCTCGACCGCGACGCCGCCCTCCGCGTCATCACCGGCGATCCGTCCTACGAGTTCTCCCCCGCCAAGCTGGTGCCCCTCAGCGCCTGAGCGGACGTGAGCCGGGGCGGGGGCGAGACCTAGGGTCGTGCGCCGCCCATCTGCCGATCACCTGCGGGACCCATGACCTCTGCGCATGCCTTCACCGACGACCTGAGCCGCCTCGATGCGGTCGCGACGGCCCGCCTCGTGCGAGCCAAGGAGGTCACCCCCGAAGAGGTGGTGGCGGCGGCCATCGAACGGTCGAAGGCGGTCAACCCGGAGCTCGACGGCGTGGCGGCCGAGGACTACGACCGGGCGCTGCGCGCCGCCCGGTCGGCCGGTACGCACGGGCCGTTCGCCGGCGTGCCCACGTTCATCAAGGACGGCACCGACGTCGCCGGCCTGCCGACGCGCAACGGCACCGAGGCGCTGGCCCGCATCGCCCCGGCCAAGCACACCGCGCCGATCGCACAGCAGTTCTTCGACATGGGGGCGATCAGCCTCGGCAAGAGCCGGCTCCCCGAGTTCGGCTTCATCCCGTCCACCGAGTTCCCCGACGGCACCGCCACCCACAACCCCTGGAACCTGGGCCACACCCCGGGCGGTTCCTCAGGCGGGGCCGCGGCCCTGGTGGCCGCCGGCGTGGTGCCCATCGCCCACGCCCAGGACGGCGGCGGCTCGACCCGCATCCCCGCGGCGTGCAACGGGCTCGTGGGCCTCAAGCCCACCCGGGGCCGCCTGCTCCCCGATCCGCACGGCCGCCTCCTCCCCGTGAAGATCGTGTTCGACGGCGTGGTCACCCGCACCGTGCGCGATACGGCGGCCTACTACCAGGAGGCCGAGCGCCGGTACCGCTCGTCGAAGCTGAAGTCGCTGGGCAACACCACCGATCCGATCGACCGGCCGTTGCGCGTCGGCACGTTCACCGCCACGCCCACGGGTGCGGTGCTCGACGCCGCGACGCAGCGGACCTTCGACGAGACCGTCTCGCTGCTCGAGCAGCTGGGCCACCGCGTCGAGCCCGTGGACCTCCCGATCGACCAGCAGTTCGTCGAGGACTTCATCCGGTACTGGTCCATGCTCGTGTTCGCCGTCGACCGCGCCGGCAAGCTCCTCTACGACAAGGCGTTCGACGCGGCGAAGCTCACCCCGGTCACCAAGGGCCTCGCCGCCGAGTTCGCGTCGGACTGGAAGGGCATCGCCGGCACGATCCGGCGGCTCCGTGCGTCCACGGCGGCGTTCGAGCAGGTGATGGGCTCGCTCGACGTGGTCCTGACCCCGACCGTGGCGCAGCTGCCGCCGGTCCTGGGCCACCTCAGCGCCGCGCTCCCCTACGACGTCGTGTTCCCCCGGGTCATCGACTGGATCGGCTTCCCGCCGCTCGCCAACGCCAACGGCGCCCCGGCCATCAGCCTCCCGCTGGGCCACGACGCGGCGTCGAACCTGCCGGTCGGGATGATGTTCAGCGGCCGATTCGGCGACGACGGCCTGCTCCTCCGGCTGGCGCTCCAGCTCGAGGAGGCTCGCCCCTTCCCGACCTTGGACCCCCGCTAGGTGTAGATCCCAGGAGCGTTAGTCATCCTGCTCGATGCGGGTGATGGGCGGCTTGTGGCCGAGGGCGCTGTGGGGTCGCTTGTTGTTGTAGTAGTCGAGCCAGGCCGGGAGCACGTTTCTGCGGTGGATCGAGCTCTGGTAGGTGGCGGCGTAGGCCCACTCGCGCAGCATGGTCTGGATGAACCGCTCGGCTTTGCCGTTGGCGCGGGGCCGGTAGGGCCGGGTGCGGAGGTGGCGGATGTCGTGGTCCGCGCACCACTGCGCCCACTTCGCTGACCGGTAGGGCGAGCCGTTGTCGGTCATGACGCGCTCGACGGTGATGCCGCGGTCGGCGAACCAGGTGACGGCGCGGTCGAGGAACCCGATCGAGGTGTCGGCGGTCTCGTTGGCGAGGACTTCGACGTAGGCGAGGCGGCTGGTGTCGTCGACGCAGACGTGCACGGCCTCCCAGCCGACTTTGTGGTTGTTGTTGCCCGGCCCGCGGCCCATGACCCGGTGACCTGGGCGGTTGAAGCGGCCGAGCTTCTTGACGTCGATGTGGATCAGCTCGCCCGGGTGACGTCGGCAGTACCGGTTCGGCGGCTCAGGCGGCTCGAGACGAGACAGCCGGTTGAGACCGATGCGGTCGAGCACGGCGCACACCGTCGACACGGCCAGGCCGAGCTCCGCCGCGATGCGCGTCGAGGTGAACCGCAGCCGCCGGAGCTGCTCGATCAGCGCTTCGGTCTCAGGGGGTGTGCGGCCCGGCACGTGGTGCGGTGCCGAGGACCGGTCGGTCATCGGCTCGCCGGCGTCGAAGCGTTCGAGCCACCGGAAGCAGGTCCGTTCCGAGCAGCCAGCCGCCGCGGCGGCGTCGACGACGGTCCAGCCCTCGCTGCGCACGCGGCGGCACATCAGCGTTCGGCCATGAGGAGTCAGACGGGCGTTACCGTGCAGCTTCACGGGTCTCCTTGAGATGAGGGTGGGTCGCACCCCCGAGTCTCAAGGAGCCCGTACTGACGAACGTGGATGGGATCTACAGCTAG
>DATMGQ010000357.1:0-17065 GCA_035555395.1 Acidimicrobiales bacterium | reverse complement strand
AGCTGGTTCCACGTCGTCGAACGACGTCCTCGAGACGCGGCTGGTCGAGCTGCTCGGGTGTCGGTACCCGATCGTGCAGACCGGCATGGGGTGGGTGTCGGGCGCCAACCTGACCGCGGCGACGAGCGCCGCAGGGGGTTTCGGGATCCTGGCGTCGATCACGATGACCGACCCCCAGTTCCGCGAGGCCGTCGCCTCGGTGAAGGCCAAGACCGACGCCCCGTTCGGCGCCAACTTCCGTGCGGGCCAGCCCGATCTCGACGAGCGGATCGCCTTCGCCACCAAGGAGGGGGTCCGGCTGTTCTCGTTCGCCGGGGCGCCCACGAAGGACGCCATCGCCAAGATCCACGACGCCGGCGGCCTGGTCATGCCGACCGTCGGAGCCCGTCGCCACGCCGAGAAGATGGCGGAGTGGGGTGTCGACGCGGTCATCGCCCAGGGCGGCGAGGGCGGCGGCCACACCGGCTCGGTGCCGACGTCGCTGCTGCTCCCGCAGGTGGTCGAGGCCGTGGGCTCCCAGATCCCGGTCGTGGGCGCGGGCGGCTTCCACTCCGGTGCCGGCCTCGTGGCCGCCCTCGCCTACGGGGCTGACGGCATCGCCATGGGCACCCGCTTCCTCCTGACCCAGGAGAGCCGGGTCCCGGACTCCATCAAGGGCGACTACACGAAGGCATCGGTGTTCGACACGGTGGTCACCACCGCGCTGGACGGGGCGCCCCAGCGGGTGATCCGCACCGAGCTCATCGACGGCCTGGAGAAGGCGTCGATCGTGACCCGGATGCCGAAGGCGGCGCTCAAGGCCCTGGAGTTCCGCAAGCAGACCGGCACCTCGCTCAAGGAGCTGTGGGCCGAGGGCATGGCGATGCGCAAGAGCCAGGACCTCACCTGGGCCCAACTGGCCATGGCCGCCAACGCCCCGATGCTGATCAAGTCCGCGCTCGTCGACGGCGATGCCTCGGTCGGCGTGCTGCCCACCGGCCAGGTCACGGGTGTGATCGACGACCTCCCCACGGTCGCCGACCTCCTCGAGCACATCATCGGCGACGCCCGCGCCACCCTCACCCGCCTCGGCACCTGAACCCACGCCGCCCGGGCGCGCCGGCGCGCGTAGCGTCGGCGCATGGCGGACTTCGATGCGCTGATCGCCGAGGCGGACGCCGCGCCGATCGACGGGTGGGACTTCTCCTGGCTCAAGGGGCGGGCGACGGAGGAGCGCCCGACGTGGGGCTACTCGCGGCTCGTCGCGGCGCGCGCGGCCTCGGCCTCCGCCATGCTCGACGTGCAGTCGGGCGGCGGGGAGCTCCTCGCCGGGCTGCCGGCGTGGCCGCCCCTCCTGGTGGCCACCGAGGGGTACGCGCCGAACGTGGCCAAGGCGGCGCAGCGGCTGCGCTCCCGAGGTGGGTTCGTGGTCCAGGCGGACGACGACCGGGCCGCACTCCCGTTCCCGGACGCCACGTTCGACCTGGTGACCAGCCGCCACCCGATCACGGCCTGGTGGTCCGAGCTGGCCCGCGTCCTCGCGCCCGGGGGCACCTACCTGTCTCAGGAGGTGGGGCCGGACAGCGCCCGCGAGCTGAGCGAGCGGATCATGGGCCCGTGGCCGCCGGGGTCCGCTCGGGATCCGGAGCAGGCCCGGGCTGCGGCCGAGGCCGCCGGGCTCGACGTGGTCGACCTCCGATCCGAGCGGCTGCGGATGACGTTCGGCGACGTCGGCGCGGTCGTCTACTTCCTCCGGCTCGTGGTGTGGATCGTCCCCGGGTTCACGGTCGAGCGCTTCGGGCCGCAGCTCCTCGACCTCCACCGCGAGATCGAGGGGAACGGCCCGTTCGTCGCCCACGCCAGCCGGTTCCTGATCGAGGCGGTCAAGCCCTCGTGACCGTGAAAAACCGGATCGGGTGCTGAGGCGTCGGGACGGGTGACATGAGCAGGCGAGCGGGGTCGGGACCTCCCGGCGACCTGGCGGCGTTCTACGCCGACCAGTTCGACCGGGTGTGTGGCTCGCTCGTGCTGTTCACCGGCAGCCGAGACGTGGGCGAGGAGCTCGCGCAGGAGGCGTTCGTGCGAGCCTGCCAGCACTGGGAGAAGGTACGCGAGGCGGACTCGCCGGGCGCGTGGGTGCAGCGCGTCGGCATCAACCTCGCCATCTCGCGCGGTCGGCGGCTCCAGACCGAGCGCCGTCCACACCGCCGGATGCGCACCGACCACGTCGAGACCTCGGCCGTCGACGAGGGCGGGACCGAGCTGCGAGCCGCGCTCCTCGCGCTCGGTGCAGATGAGCGGGCGGTCGTCGTGCTGCGGTTCTACGCGGATCTGTCCGTCGCCCAGGTGGCCGAGGTCCTCCAGATCCCCGAGGGCACGGTGAAGACCCGGACCCGCAACGGCCTGAAGGGCCTGCGCGAGGCGGGCCTGGAGGCGGCGCTGTCCGACGACGCCGGGCAGGCGGTCGAAGGCGAGGTGGCTCGATGAGCGACGACCTCCGCCAGGCGATGGGCGCCGAAGCCGGCGGCGGGGCCCGGCCCGACGTCGCCGACCTGTGGCGCGCCGGTCGACGGCGGCGCACGATCCGCCGGCGCACGACGCTGGCCGCTTCGCTGGCTGCGGCCGTGGTGGTGGCGGGCATCGGCGTCCAGGTCGTCCGGTCCGAAGGCTCCCAGACCGTGCGGACCGCCGGTTCCGTTGGATCGTGCGTCCCGCGTGCGGTCGTCCGCTCGGGGCTCCGGACGTCCACCGAGGCGTACGTCGCCGAGCCGGCGCCGCAGCCGCCTCGATCGCTCGCCGCCATGGTCCACGGAGGTGGTACCGAGGAGCTCGTCGAGCCGGACATCGTGGCGCGGGTGGAGGTCGTCAGCGTCGACCAACGCCCACCGAACCCGCCCGAGGACGAAGCGCTGCTGAACGACGACGGCTCGGGTGGATCGGAGCCGCCCGCCGGCGAGCGGCGGGCTCGTGTCGTGGTCACGGACCCGGTCTTCGGAGCCGAGTCGGGTCGGCGGCTCACGATCTCCGACCGCGGCGAGGAGCACCGCTCCCTCGTGCTCGATCGGGCGACACGGACCGCGACCGCCGAGGTCGCGCGCTACCAGGCGCGCATCGACCTGGTGGCGCAGCCGCTCGCTGACCTCGATGCTCGACTCCTCGCCATGGCGGTGGACGACCCCGGCTCCGCCGCCCTCCGGGCCCAGCGAAGCTCGCTCGAACGGGACGTCCACGGGAAGCTCATCCCGCTGCAGGACAAGCTCGGCGAGGCCCAGCAGCGCCTCCAGCTGCTCCAGATCGACGAGCGCCTCATGGGCCGGCCCGTGGCGGGGACGCCGTGCCACCGCCTCGCGGTGGGCGATGACCTGATCGTGGCGCTCACCTCCCAGCACGGGACCGGCCGCTACGAGCTGACCGGGTCGAGCAGCTTCTTCCTCGTCGACGGCGATGGCTTCTCCGACGAGCTGGACGCCGCCCGCCGGTCCGTCCCCGGTTGGACCGACAGCGAGCTCCTCCAGCTGGCCCGCCGCTCGAGCCCCGACCAGTTCCTCGACCGCCTCCGCCAAGCCGCCGCCGACTGACCCGGCGGCGGAGTTCGGGGGGCTGGGTTCTGGGATCTGACGGGGTGTCAGATACGCTCCCGGGCCGTATGGACCTGACCTGGAGCGCTGACGAGGAGGCCTTCCGCGCCGAGGTGCGGACGTGGCTGGAGACCGAGCTGGCCGAGTGGCGGACCCGCCACGACGACCGGATCCTGAGCGGTGACACGACGGAGGGCTTCGCCCAGCACCTCGACTGGGAGCGCACGCTGTTCGCCTCGCAGTACGCGGTGGTGTCGTGGCCCGAGGAGTTCGGCGGCCGGGGTGCCAGCCGCTGGCAGTGGCTCATCTTCGAAGAGGAGTACTACCGGGCCGGCGGGCCGCAGCGGGTCACCCAGAACGGGATCTTCCTGCTGGCGCCCACGATCTTCGAGTTCGGCACGCCCGAGCAGCAGGCCCACATCCTCCCCCGGATGGCGGGCGCCGAGGACCTGTGGTGCCAGGGGTGGTCCGAGCCCAACGCCGGGTCCGACCTCGCCAGCCTCACCTGCAAGGCCACCCGGGACGACGAGCGCGGCGGCTGGGTGCTCGACGGCCAGAAGACCTGGACGACCCGCGGCGCGTTCTGCTCGCACCTGTTCGGCCTGTTCCGCACCGATCCCGAGTCCGAGCGCCACAAGGGGCTCACGTACCTGCTGGTGCCGCTCGACCTCGACGGCATCACGGTCCGGGGCTTCGGCCGTCTCGACGGCGACGAGGGCTTCGCCGAGGTGTTCTTCGACGGTGCGTTCCTGCCCGACGACGCCATCCCGGGTGGGGTGGTGCTGGGCGGGATCGGCCAGGGCTGGTCGGTCGCCATGGCCACCACGTCGTCCGAGCGGGGCCTCACCCTGCGGGCGCCGGGCCGCTTCACCGCCACCGCCGACCGCCTCGTCGACCTGTACCGGGAGCGGGCCAAGGCCGCGGGCCCCGACGACCTCGACCCGGGCCTGCGCGACCGCGTCGTGCAGGGCTGGATGGAGGCCGAGGCCTACCGGCTCCAGACCCTCCAGACCGTCACCGACGACGCCGAGGGCCGCAGCGCCGGCGCGGCGAGCAGCTTCGTGAAGCTGTGGTGGTCCGAGCTCGACGTGAAGCTCAACGAGACCGCCCTCGACGTCCTCGGTCCCGAGGCCGAGCTCGACGGGCCCTGGAGCAAGGGCTGGCAGTTCGCCCTCTCCGGCCCGATCTACGCGGGCACCAACGAGATCCAGCGCAACATCGCGGCCGAGCGCGTGCTCGGCCTGCCGCGGAAGTAGGGACGACATGCGCTTCGCCTTCACCGACGACCAGCTGGCCTTCCGCGACGCGGTGGCCGACCTCCTGGCCAAGGAGTGCCCGCCCGAGGTGGTGCGCGCCGCCTGGCCCGACGGCACCGATGCCCACGGCGCCCGCAAGGGCGAAGGGGCGCGGGCCGACGCGGACCGCCTCGCCAAGGTCTGGTCCGACCTGGCCGAGATGGGCGTGCTCGGCATCGGCGTGTCCGAGGCCAACGGCGGCCTCGGCATGGCCGAGGACGACTGGGTGCTGCTGGCCGAGGAGACCGGCTACGCGGCCCTGCCGCACCCCTTCGTGGAGACCGCGTGCGTCGTGGCACCGCTCCTCGACGACACCGACGACCCCCACGGCGTGCTCGGCGAGCTGCTCGACGGCTCCCGCCAGGCCGGCGCCGTCCCGCTGACCAGCCGGCTCGTCCCCTGGGGCGACGCCGTGACCTACCTGGTCAGCCTCGACCGCGGCCGCGGCGGGGACGCCGGGTGGGTGGCCCGCCGCATCGAGGGCGGCCTGGCCGTGGGCGACACCGCCGACCGGCGCCGCACCCTGGCCGAGGCGGTCGACGCCGGCCGCCGGGTCGTCGAGCTGGGCGCATGGCAGTCCGACCAGGGCTTCGCCATGGGGACCATCGCCGAGCGGGCGTTCGACCGGGGGGCACTCGGGACCGCGGCGCAGCTCGTCGGCCTCGGCCGGCGCATGCTCGACCTGACCGTCGCCTACGTGGGCGAGCGCAAGCAGTTCGGCGTCGCCATCGGCACGCAGCAGGCGGTGAAGCACCACCTGGCGACGGCCGCCATGAAGCTCCGCTTCGCCGCCCCCGTGGTCTACGCCGCGGCGTGGGAGCTGAGCACGGGCGCCCCGACGGCCAGCCGCACCGTGTCGACCGCCAAGGCCCTGGCGTCCGACGCCGCCCGGTTCACCGCCGCCCAGGCGCTCCAGTGCCACGGCGCCATCGGGTACACGGTCGAGTACGACCTGCACCTGTACCTGAAGCGGGCTGAGGCGCTCAGCCGCACATGGGGCGACGCTGCCTGGCACCGCCGTCGGGTGGCGACGAGCCTCGGGATCTGAGCCCCGGGCGCCCCGTCACTCGACGGGGTGCTCGAACCAGGTCGAGGCGCCCCGCGCGGCTCGGGGGACGTCGGGGATCGCCGTGACCGTGCCCAGCAGGGGGTAGTGCTCGGGTGCCAGCTGGATCGAGCGAGCCGTGGTGTCCTCGGTGAGGAAGATGACCTCCTCGGCCGCGCTGCGCCCCTGTACGTCCTGGAGGACCCGGTAGCGGCCGCTCACCTTCGTCATGTCGCTGGTGACCATCTTCCCGCCGTCGAACCACGAGACCTTCTCGGGTGCGCCGCCGGGGCCGTACCAGTACGGGTAGTCGCCGCCGTGCATGCCGGCGCCGGTGACCACGGGGATGTAGCCCTTGCCCGGGCTGGGCACGGGATCGGACCGGTGGGCGCCGTCGCCGCGGTGGAAGCTCCACAGGCTGCTGCGGCCGCCGTTCGGCTCGTAGAAGATCACCTGCTCGTAGCCGATGCCGTAGTTCCGGCGGTAGAAGTCGCCGACGATGATGCGGTAGTCGCCCGAGATCGACACCCGCCGCGCGGACGGCGTGCGGCCGGCGAAGGTCCAGATCGAGTCCGGGAGGGAGCCCCGGCCGTACCAGAGGACGGTCTGGCGGGCGGGCTTGTCGCCGATGCCGTCGACCAGCACGGGCACGGGTCGGGCCACGGTCGTCATGGACATGGGCGTGGAGGTCACCGATCCGTCGGCCTCGAAGAACCACACGTAGTCCGGCGTCGCACCGGGGCCGTACCAGAAGATGTCGTCGCGGCCGTCGAGGTCGAGGTCGGCCACGAACGGCTGGAAGCGCCCGCTGACCGGCATGGAGGTGAGGGTGGTGGCGAGGCCGCTGCCGTCGCGCCGCACGTCGAGCAGGCCGTCGGGACCGGGACCCGGGTTGTAGAGGAACGCCTGGGCCCCGTCCGACGAGGTGAAGTGCCCAGCGAGGACCTGTGCCACCGGGTACGCCGACACCGAGGTGCGCTTGCCACCCGCCAGCACCACGACCTGGTCGCTGTGGGGCGACGCGAAGAACGCGGCCTCACCGGCGATGGACGCTGATGCCGGGCGCGCCGGCACCAGCGCCGTCACCGCGGCGAGGACGATGGCGGCAGCGCACGCCGCCCGTCGATGGCCCGACCTGTGCATGGAAGCCCCCTGACGTCCGCTGCTGGCTTGCCGGCCAGCCTACGCAAGGGGGCCGGTGCTCAGGCGGGGAAGCGGTAGTTGTCGATCGTCGCCGGTCGGGTGTTGACCGTGCTCGTCACGATGTTCTGCTGGGTGTAGCCGCCGCCGTTGAACTTCCAGAGCGTGGCCTTGCCCCCGTTGGCCCAGGCGATGTCCTGGTAGCCGTTGCCGTCGTAGTCGCCGACCTCGGGGTCGTACGTGCCGTTCACGTTCGGCGCCTCGAGCTGGTTCACGCTGCCGTTGGCGTTGAAGCTGATGAACCGCTCGGCGCCGGTGCCGGGCTTGTAGAAGAGCACGGCGTCGCGGGTCTGGCTGGTGAACGTGCCCACGATCGGCGTGTAGGCGCCGTCGATGTTCGGGATCGAGGCCGCCGTGTGGTTGCCGTTGGTGTCGAAGGTCCAGATCGAGTCGGCGCCGCTCTTGTTGAAGAACAGGAGGCGCCGCTGCGGGCTGCCCTCGGCGACGTCGCTGAAGTGCCCGGGGATCAGCTGGTAGCTGCCGTTGATGGCGATCGACTTGGTGGTGTGGTTCGCGCCGGCGCCGAACAGCCAGATCGAGTCGGGCGCGGTGCCGGGGGCGTACCAGACGATGTCGGAGTACCCGTCGCCGTCGACGTTGATGGCCGTGGGCTTGTACGAGCCGTTGATCGTCACCGACTTGGTGGTGTGGGATCCGTTCGGCTTGAACAGCCAGATGGAGTCCGCGCCGGCGCCGGGGGCGTACCAGAGGATGTCGTCGACGGCGTTGCCGTCGAAGTCGCCGACCACGGGTGTGTAGGTCCCGTTGATGGTCTCCGAGCGCAGCGAGTACGTGAAGCTGGCCACGTTGGCGGTGACGCTGAGGATGCCGTCGGCGCCCGAACCCGGGTTGTAGAGGAACACGTCGGTGCCGTTGGGGCCGCCGAAGTCGCCCTCGATCGTCTTCGACGCCGCGAAGTAGGCGGGGGTGGCCGTGTTGCCGTTGCGCCAGATCGTGGAGGTCTGGCCGTTGTACGGCACGAAGATCAGCGTGCTGCTGTCCACCGAGGACGCACCCGCCGGGGTCGCCGTGGTGGCCAGCAAGCCGCCGGCGGCGAGCAGGGCGATGCCCAGGCTCGCGGCCCGGCGAAGGGTCTTGGATCGGATCATTCCCGCGCTCCGTTCGTTTGTGCGCCGTCCAGGGGGTCGGACGGCGCCCGGGACGCTACCCGGCGGAGGCTGGACGCGTGTCCGCAGTCAGCTCCCCATCGGGACGACGGTGGGGCCGCCCAAGATGTTGGGGGAGTTGGCGAACGAGGTGGTGCTCGCCGGCTTGCCGCCGTCGAAGTACCAGATGCGCGTCGTGGGGTTCGTGGTCAGCGACAGGTCGGTCAGGCCGTCGGCGTTGAAGTCCCCGGCGCGGATCACGTAGGTGCCGGCGATGCTGGGCGCGTCCTGCACGGCGATGTCGGGACCGGGGCCGGGCCCGAAGGCGAACAGGCGCTCGGGGAGCGAGCCGGGGCCGTAGTAGAGGAGCGAGCCGTAGGTCTCCTCGAGGTACTGGCCCGGGAGCAGCTGGTAGTTGCCGTCGACGTTCGGGAGGGCGAACGACGAGTGGTTCGCCGCGCTGTCGAAGTTCCAGAGGTAGTCCGGGCCCGACGGGTTGTAGAACACCACGCCCTCGGCCGGGTCGCCTTCGTCCTCGAGCCCGAACACGCCGACCGCGGTGGTGTACGAGCCGCCGATGGCGACGCCCTTGCTGGTGTGGGTCGCGCCGGGGCCGAACAGCCACATGGCGTCGGACGCCGTGCCCGGGGCGTACCAGATGACGTCGTCGCGGCCGTCGCCGTTGGCGTCGACGACGATCGGGCGGTACGTGCCGCCGACCGACTTGCGCACGGTCATGTGGGCGCCGGAGGCGTCGAACAGCCAGAGGTAGTCGGGGCTCGCGCCGGGGGCGTACCAGAACACGTCGTCGACGCCGTTGCCGTCGAAGTCGCCGACGAACGGCTTGAAGCTGCCCGACACCGTCTCGGGCTTGAGGGTCGAGGAGGTGGTCGAGCCGGTCTTGGTGAGGTGCTGGATGTAGTCCTGGCCCGAGCCCGGGCGGTAGATGAACAGGTCGCCTCCGGCGGCGCCGTCGAAGTTGCCGGCGAGCGACTGCGAGTAGGGCCCGCCGACCGCGAAGGTCGAGGTGGTCCCGGCCCGCCAGACCAGGTTGGTGAGGGCGGAGGTCGGGGCGAAGACGAGCGCGTCGCCCGGTACATCGAGCGCCGACGCCGGGGTGGCGTGGACGGTGCTCGCGACCAACCCGGCCGTGAGGGCGAGGGCGGCGGCGAGGCCGCGGCGTCGACGGGTCGGCCGGGAGGTGGTGCGCATGGAGGTCCCCTTCGTGGCCGGTCCCGCGACCGGCGCCGGGCGGATCGTACGCCGGACATCCGTCCCGGACGGGGGACCGGTGCCCGTCGGCTGTGGAGCATTTCTGACGGGGCGTTAGATTCTGGGGATGCCTGAGGCCTACATCGTCGACACCGTCCGCACGCCTGTCGGGAAGCGGGGTGGCGCGCTGAGCACGGTCCACCCGGCCGACCTCGGTGCCGCCTCCATCAAGGCGCTGCTCGACCGGACGGGCATCGACCCGGGCGCGGTCGAGGACGTGATCTTCGGCAACGTCGACTCGGTCGGTGGCCAGGCCGGCGACATCGCCCGCACCTGCTGGCTCGTGGCCGGCGGCCCCGAGCACGTGCCCGGCACCACCGTCGACCGCCAGTGCGGCTCCGCGCAGCAGGCCGTCCACTTCGGCGCCCAGGCCGTGATGGCCGGCGTCAACGACCTCGTCATCGCCGGTGGCGTCCAGCAGATGAGCCAGATCCCGATCAGCTCGGCCATGACCTGCGCCACCGAGCTCGGCTTCCCGGACCCGTTCACCACGTCGCCCGGCTGGGTCGAGCGCTACGGCCCGAACGAGGTCAGCCAGTTCACCGGTGCCGAGATGATCGCCGAGAAGTGGGAGCTGTCCCGGGAGGAGATGGAGGACTTCGCCATCGAGTCCCACACCCGGGCGCTGAAGGCCCAGGCCGACGGCCGCTTCGAGGCCGAGATCGCGCCGCTCAACGGCCTGACCTTCGATGAAGGTCCCCGCGAGCCCAACGTCGAGAAGATCCGCTCGCTGCGCACGCTGGTCGAGGGCGGTCGCCTCACCGCTGCCGTCGCCAGCCAGATCAGCGATGCCTCGGCCTCGATCCTGATCGCCTCGGAGCAGGCCGTGAAGGACCACGGCCTCACGCCGCGGGCCCGCATCCACCACATGAGCGTCCGCGGCGACGACCCGATCTTCATGCTCACCGCCCCCATCCCGGCCACCAAGTACGCCCTCGAGAAGACCGGCCTCACGATGGACGACATCGACACGGTCGAGATCAACGAGGCGTTCGCCTCGGTCGTGCTGGCCTGGGCCAAGGAGCTCCACCCGGACATGACCAAGGTCAACCCGGCCGGCGGCGCGATCGCCCTGGGTCACCCGCTCGGCGCCACCGGCGCCCGCCTGATGACGACCATGCTCAACCACCTCGAGCAGACCGGTGGCCGCTACGGCCTCCAGACCATGTGCGAGGGCGGCGGGCAGGCCAACGTCACCATCATCGAGCGCCTGGGCTGACCCGCCCGCCGGGCCCCGGGGTCCGGGATCGATGTCGAGGGCGCCGGCAGACCGACGGCTCTGCCGCGGCCGTGCTGCGGTCGTGCGATGCTGCGAGCGGAACCGACGCGAGGAGCAGGCCATGGCCGACGAGCAGGGGACGGGACTCGATCCGGAGCTGCGCGAGCATCGCCGCCAGCTCGTCGAGGAGCACTTCGAGTCCGAGGTGGCGCAGGAGTTCGACCGGACGCTCGACACGTTCGCCCACCACCCGCGCTACGAGATCATGGCGACGGGCGAGGTCTACGACGGCCCGGAGGAGGTCATGGGCTACTACGTGCGCACCCGCACGGCGTTCCCCGACCAGCGCCACGAGAACGTGCGCCTCCACTTCGCCGACGATGCCGTGATCGCCGAGTTCGACCTGCTCGGCACCAACCTGGGTGAGTTCTACGGCCTGCCGCCCACCGGCAAGGCGTTCCGCGTCCCGATCGTGGGCTTCTTCCTGTTCGAAGGCCGCGACCTCGTCAACGAGCGCATCTACTTCGACGCCGCCAGCCTCGTGAACCAGATCGGCCACGGCGCCCTCCTCGCCGCCCTCGCCGACACCTGACCCCACCCGATCCCGGGTTGCGTGCGTTCGAGCGTCGTGACGACGTGCGATCGCACGCGGTTGCGGGTGGGGGTCGGGGGTTGCGTGCGTTCGAGCGTCGTGACGACGTGGGAGCGCACGCGGTTGGGGTGGGGGCCGGGGGTTGCGTGCGTTCGAGCGTCGTGGGGACGTGCGAGCGCACGCGGTTGCGGTGGGGGGCGATCCGCGCTCGTCAGCTCCGGACGGTGAACCGGAGGCCGGCGTGGGCTTCGAGGCGCTCGACCAGGCGGTCGCCGAAGGCCGTCGCCGTGGTCCAGAAGCCGCCGCCGACCTCGGCCCGGTCGAGGTCGAGGAAGGCGACCGCGGTCTCGCCGAGCATCTTCGCGGTGCTGCCGTAGCCCGGGTCGCGGTCGCCGGTGACCTGGGTCTCGATCGTGCGGCCGTCGGCGGTGGTGCCGGTGAAGCGCACGTCGAACGAACCCCGCTGCTGGGCTTCGGGCGACGGGCCCTCGCCGGGTTTGGGCAGGACGCGGGCGAGGAGGGAGCGGGTGGGCCCCAGGGCTCCGAGGCCGACCACGGCCGCGGTGCCGGCGGCGAGCCCGGTCGCCTTGGCCGCACCGAGCGGGCCGGTGCCGGTCGCCATCGCCTCCTGGTAGCGGAACTCGCGGCCCCACGGCCGGCCGAGGAGCGCATGGGTGCGCTGCACGACGCGGGTGTTCACGCCGGCCATCACGAACGGCCCGAGCCAGCGCCCGGCGTCGTCCTTCGTCGGGCGCAGCACGTCGGGCTGGGACGGTCCGTTCCGGTGGTCGGGCGGGGCGAGCAGGTACGGGTCGTTCAGTTGCTTGCGGAGCTGCGGGTCGGCGGCCGCCTCTTCCAGCAGGTTCAGCATCGAGGCGATGGTGCCGCCGCTGGCGCCGCCCTTCATGGCCTCGACCCGCATGTCGATGCGGCTGCACGCCTGGCCGAACGACTCGACGGCCCGCTGCTGGGTGAACCAGACGCCGAGGTCCGACGGGATGGAGTCGAACCCGCTGGCGTGGACGATGCGGGCACCGCTCGCCTCGGCTTCGGCTTGGTGGGCGTCGATCATGCGGCGCATCCACTGGGGCTCGCCGGTGAGGTCGCAGTAGTCGGTGCCCGCGGCCGCGACGGCGCCGACGAGCGGCGACCCGTAGAGGGCGTAGGGCCCGACGGTCGACACCACCACCCGGGTCGACTCCGCCAGCGTCATGAGCGCCGCCGCATCGGAGGCATCGGCGACGATCCGCTCGACCTCGGCCCCGGTCTCGGCGGCGGTGGCGTCGAGCTTGGCGGCGCTGCGTCCGGCGATGGCCCACCGCAGCGGCCCGTCGATCCCGTGCCGGTCGACCAGGTGCCGGCAGAGGATCTGCCCCACGAACGAGGTAGCCCCGAACACCACCAGATCGAGCCGGCGGTCGGAACCAGAAGAAGAGGTAGCCACGAGGGGGAGGCTACGACCGATGCCCGAGTCCTTGGAGTTGCGCCGGAGGTGCAGCGGACGGGGCGTGACCCTGGCGTGCCGGAGCCGGTCGACGACGAGACGGGAGCGAGGAGGGGCTTCGGCTCGACCGCCCCCCTCACCAGTTGGCGTTGCTGGTGAGGCAGAAGGGGTGGCCGCTCGGGTCGAGCAGGACGCGCCAGGTGTCGCCGGGCTGCTCGTCGGGGAGGGTGGCGCCCAGTTCGAGGCAACGGGCCGCGGCGGCGTCGAGGTCGTCGACGCCGAGGTCGAAGTGGAACTGCTTGGTGCCGTGGTCGTTGGGCCACGTGGGCGGTTCGTGGTCGGCCAGGGTGCCGAAGCCGAGCGCGGCGCCGTCGGGGCCCTTGACCATGGCGTACTCGTCTTGCTCGTGGGCGATGTCCCAGCCGAGGACGGCCGCCCAGAACGCGGCGTCCCGGCGGGCATCGGAGCTGTCGAGGGTGACCATCTTGAGGGAGGCGACGGACATCGGAGGGGCCTTTCGTCGGCGGTTCAGCGGGAGGTCCAGCCTGCTTACGCTGGGCCCGTGGCCGCTAGGACAAACGCGACAGCCTCGACGGCCGGGATCCTCCGGCCCGAGGAGTTCGCCCGCCACGCCGAGCTGGCTCGCTCGCCGGCCGGACCCGCGGTGGCGCACTGGGTCGAGAACCACTGGGCGCTGCGCTGGGACCTGCCTGCGGGGCGCTCGTTCGCGAGCCAGGTGCTCCCGCACCCGACCTGCTCGCTGACCGTCGAGCTCGGCACGCACCCGCGGCCGGAGCTGCCGTCGGGGGAGACCGTGGTCGTCACGGGGGTGGCCACGACCCGCTTCGACGTGGACGTGCGCGGCTCGGGCCGGGTGGCGGGGGTCCGGTTCCGGCCCGGTGGGCTGGCGGCGCTCACGGGCTCCGAGGCGAGCGCGTGGACCGACGCCGTCGTGCCGGCCCGATCCGTGCTGCCGGCCGCCGCGTGCCGGGTGCTCGGCGACCCGGTCCTGGCCGAGGACCCGCTGGCCTGGGCTGCGGCCGCGGAGTCGGTGCTCGTGGACCTGGCGGGCGACGCGACCGACCCGCGCTACGACGAGCTGCTCGGCATCGTCGGCGACATGCTCGCCGACCGCTCGCTCGTGTCGGTCGGCCAGGTGGGCGAGCGCCACGGCCGGTCAGCTCGCAGCCTCCAGCGGCTGTTCACGCAGTACGTCGGCATCGGGCCGAAGTGGGTGCTCGCCCGCTACCGGATGCACGACGCGGTGACCGAGCTCGACGACGGGTACGAGGGCCCGCTCCTGGACCTGGCCCTCCGCTACGGGTGGTACGACCAGGCGCACTTCACCCGGGACTTCACCGCGCTGGTCGGCGTCGCGCCCGGCGCCTACCGCGACGCCCGGGCGTCCCGGGGGCGGGGCTCGAAGCGGTAGTGGCTGACGCCGAAGTCGCGGCCGCCGCGGTAGCCCCAGAGCTGGGCGCAGCCCATGAAGAAGGCGGTCCAGCGGCGGTACCAGACCCGAGCCTGACGGCGTCCGGACCGGCCCCCGCCCAGGTCGGCGGCGAGGACGTCGAGGATCTCGTCGCGGTGCGCGCGGTGGTTGGCGATCCAGGCGTTGGCCGTCTGCTCGTAGTGCCGTCCGGACAGCTGCCAGTGGTCGACGCACACGAGGTCGGACTGGACGTGGAGGAACCAGTCGTCGCTGGGCATGAGGCCGCCCGAGAAGAAGTAGCGGCCCATCCAGTCGCGCGGATCGTCGGCGTCGTAGGCGAACGCGATGTCGTTGCCGGTGAAGATGTGGGCGAAGAACCGGCCGTCGGGGGCGAGCCACCGGGCGATGCGGCCGAACAGCTCCTCGTGGTTGCTGACGTGCTCGAGCATCTCGATCGACACGATGCGGTCGAACGGGCCGGGCTCGCCCAGGTCGGCGGGATCGAAGGTGGTGATGTCGGCGGTGAGGACCACCAGGTTGTGCAGGCCGCGCAGGGTCGCCTGGCGCTCGATGAACTCGCGCTGCGTCCGGGAGTTGGACACCGCCACCACCTCGGAGCCCGGCCAGCGCTCGGCCGCCCACAGGCAGAACGAGCCCCAGCCGCAGCCGAGCTCGAGGATCCGCTGGCCGTCGGCGAGTCCGGCCCGCTCGGCGTAGAGCTCGAGCATGGCGTCTTCGGCGTCGGCCAGCGTGGCCACGCCCTCGGGCCAGTAGCACGACGAGTACTTCCGCTTGGGGCCGAGCACGTGGCGGAAGAAGTCGGTCGGCACCTCGTAGTGCTGCTGGTTGGCCTCGGCGGTGTGGGTGGCGACGGCGCCCTTGCGCAGCCGCTCCCGGAGGGCGCGGGTCCGCTCGGACTGCTCGTCGATGGAGCCGGTCCGCTCGACGCCCAGCCGGTTCCGGGTGCGGAGCGTGCACACGGCTCGCAGGACCGGGTCGGGCACGAGCCCCCAGTCGAGGAGGCGGAAGGAGAGCGGCGTGGGCAGCTTCTCGGTCACCGCGGCACCGCCAGCGTCGTGGGCACGGACCGCGGCCGGTCGAGCACGAGCTGCACCAGCGACACGTACCGCTCGGCGAACGCCGCCTCGCAGTAGGCCAGGTAGAACTCCCACAGCCGCAGGAGGGCATCGTCGTAGCCGCGGTCACGGGCGGTGTCGGCCTGCTCGAACAGCTGGTCGCGCCAGCGGTGGAGCGTCTCGGCGTAGTGCTGGGGGAACTCGTCGAGCTGGGTCAGCCAGAAGTCGCCGGTGCGCTTGGTCGACGCCAGGATCGCCTCGACCGACGGGATGCACGAGCCGGGGAAGATGTGGCGCTTCACGAAGTCCTCGGTGTTGCGGACCCGGGCGAAGCGGCTGTCGGCGACGGTGATCGCCTGCAGCGCCATGCGCCCCTCGGGCTTCAGCAGCCGGTTGCAGGTGGCGAAGAAGGCGTCGTGGTCGCGCCAGTCGACGGCTTCGATCATCTCGACCGACACGAGCTTGTCGTAGGTGCCGCTGAGGTCCCGGTAGTCCTCGAGCAGCACGGTGACCTGGTCCTGGAGGCCGAGGAAGGCGACCAGGTCGGTGGCGTAGCGGTGTTGCTCGACGCTGATGGTGGTGGTCGTGACCTGGGCGCCGAAGAGCTGGGCGGCGTGCACCGCGAGGCCGCCCCAGCCGGTGCCGATCTCGACGAGGTGCTCGCCGGGCTGGAGGTCGATGGAGCGGAGCAGCCGGTCGTACTTGGTGACCTGCGCCTGGGCGAGGGTGGCGTCGGGGGAGGTGAACAGGCCGCACGAGTACGCCATGGTCGGGTCCAGGAACAGCTCGAAGAAGTCGTTGCCGAGGTCGTAGTGGGCGGCGATCTCCCGCCGGTCCCGGTGGCGGCTGGCCGGGCGCAGGCGGCGCCAGGTGTCGGCGACCGGCGCCGAGGCGCGGGCCCAGCGGTTGCGGAGCCGGTCCATGCCGTCGAGGTTGCGGACGAGGAGCTGGAGCAGCCCCTGGAGGTCGTCGGTGGTCCACCAGCCGTCGACGAACGACTCGCCCAGGCCCCGGGACCCCTTGGAGGCGACCTCGGTCCAGACCGCGGCGGTGGAGAGGCGGACGGTCACCGGCTCGCCGGTCCCGTCGCCGTGGGTGGTGACGGTGCCGTCGCGCTCGATGATCGTGAGCTGCCCGTGGCGCAGGTGCTCCAGCATCCGCATGAGCACGGCTCGTGCGCCCTGATCGACCTTCCGCACCCCGTCGGGGGCCGGGCGGACGCGGGTCGGTCGGATGGCGCCGGCGTGCGGGTCCCGGCCGGGCCGGGGGGTCGACGCGGCGGGCTCGCTCGGATCAGACGGGTCGTCACCGGGCGCACGGCCGGCGGGCGAGACGATCGAGGTCACGAGGTGCTCCTGGTCGAGGCGACGGGGGTGGGTGAGCTGGATGCCTGGTGTACGGGGCAGCCGGCCCCCGTGGACGGGTCCGGTCCGGGCGCCGCGGATGCCGTGGCGCGGGAGCGGCCGACCTTGGCGGGGTGGCGGCGGAAGGGGGCGTGCTTCGCCCGCAGCTTCAGCGCCTCCCAGTAGATGCCGGCGGAGACCCGCTGGGCCGGGAGCGGGTGCTGGCGGAGCGCCCGCGCCATCGTCGGCCGGTCGAGCGGCAGCCGGTGCAGGTCGAGCTCGGCGGCGAAGACGTGCTGGTCGCCGCGCCAGTCGTCCATGCGGATCACCAGCTCCTCGGCGCCCGGGCGGGTGAACGCGAGCGAGTGGTCGAGGTCGAGGTCCATGAACGGCGACACGTGGAGCGCCTTGGGGAACCGGACCGGCTGGTCGAGGTCGGCGGCGCCGACGGGGAGGACGTAGGCGTGGCGCTCGTGCCAGGGGG
>DATMGQ010000356.1:0-3092 GCA_035555395.1 Acidimicrobiales bacterium | reverse complement strand
CGAGCTGCGCCCGCACCTCCGGGTCGCTCAACCGCTGCAGGGCGATCAGCCCGAGCGAGATCGAGATCCGCTTCAGGTCCTTCTTCGAGGACTTCTCCGACGACGTCTTCGCCTGTTCGTCCATCCGACCAGCCTGCCAGGGATCACCCGCCCACCGCAGGCAACCGCCGCCCCGGGCTGCGACGGTTCTTGTCGTCGTTCTGCACTTCATCGGTGTCGATCGACGACAAGAACGCCCGCACCTCGGTTCTTGTCGTCGTTCTGCAGCTCAGAGGTGTCGATCGACGACAAGAAGCGATCCGGTCCGACCCGCCGGGGGCCGGGCGGGGGGTCAGGAGGCCGGGGAGAGGCGGACGAGGGGGATCTTGCGGTCGGTCTTCGTCTGGTAGCCGGCGTAGCCCTTGTAGGTCTTCTCGACCTGCGGCCACAGGGCGTCGCGCTCGTCGTCGGGGAGGACGCTGGCCGTGTAGGGCTTCGGCGGCTTGCCGCCCTGGGCGACCTCGACCGCGGGGTCGTCGCGCAGGTTGAGGAACCAGGCGGGGTGGGTGTCCTCGCCGCCCTTGGAGGCGACGATCACGATGTCGTCGCCCTGCTGCACCGGCGAGGTGAGCATGACGCTGCGGCGCTGGCCGCTCTTGCGGCCGGTGGTGGTGAGCTCGATCACCGGCATCGGCCCCATCTTCCAGCCGAGCTTGCCGAACGACGCCTTCAGCAGCACCCGGTGGGCCGAGTTCATGATCTTGAGCAGTCCGTCGCTGGGCATGGGACGAGACGCTACGTCGGATCAGAGCCGGGTGCGGAGGACGTCGGCCCCAGGGCCGCTCAGGTCGTCGAGGAACGGACGCCGTCCGGCGATCGCGCAGATGAGCGAGCGCGCCGGGCCCTCGACCCGCTCGCCCGCGCCGACCACGAGGTCGAGGTCCGACGGTGCGAGCGCCAGGCCGTCGACCTTCGCCGCGCCGAAGCCCATCCGGGCCTTGGCGGTGGTCAGGAACTGCAGGGACGCGCCCAGCGCCTCGGGGGCGACCTCGACGCCACGGCCGTTCGGCTGGAGGATGTCGCCGCCGTGCACGATCGTGTCCGACAGCGGGGCCTCGGGGCCGAACATCGGCGGGGTGAAGTGCGAGTCGGCGTTGGTCCGAAGACCGGCGATGCACGCCGCGGGATCGAGCCGGGTCGCCAGGTCGATCGCCACCCGCTCGTTGGCCTTGTCGAAGCTGCCGAACGCCTTGGCCAGCTCCACGGCGAAGCCCAGCTTCGGCACCGCGAACGGTGCGTTGAGGTGGGCGGCCACCTGGTGGCAGGTCCACGCGCCGCACAGCGAGGGCCGCTCCCAGGCGGACGGATCGAGCTCGTCGAGCGCATCGGCCAACCGGCGGCGCTCGGCGGCGACGAGGGCGAACGTGTCCATGGGCGGCGACGCTACGGCACCGGAGGCCACGACGATCGCGCCGACGGCCGTCTGCGAGCATGGCGGGCGATGGCCTCCGAACCCGCAGACGACCGTGCTCCCGATCCCGCTGGCTGGCTCCTCGTGGCCGACCACCAGGTCCTCGACATCGACCCGATGATCGAGGCCGTCGGCCAGGTGTACCGCTACCCCGTGGCCGACGCCGAGCGGGCGACGGCCATGCAGCCGGGCCAGCCGTGCTTCCTCCTGCGCACGGATCGGTCGAAGGTCGTCGGGCTGTGGGCCGTGGGCGAGGTCGTCGGCGAGTCGGCGCCGCTCGCCGAGGGCAGCGACGGGGCCGGCGACGGCGAGCCGCGGTGGGCGGCCGAGGTCGAGCTGCTGCCGCTGGAGAAGGCCATCGCCCGCACGAAGCTGCTCGAGCACAAGATGCTGGCGGCGGGCGCGCTGGCCGACGCGGCCTTCGCCGACTCGCCGGTGCCGCTGCTGCGCCGCGAGGTGCGGGCGCTGGAGACGTTCGACTTCTTCCTCGTCGAGCCCCGTCCCGACCAGCGCGACGCCCTCGACGCCCTGCTGGACGCCGAGGAGTCGGCTGGCGGGACGGACTGAACCTGCGTCAGCCGGCTCGGCTGGCGAACGCGGGCAGGTGGATCTGCGCCCGCACGAGGTCCCGGAGCGGGGTGCCGCCGACCAGCGCGTTCGCGAACGCATCGCGCTCGGCGAGCGTCGGCGTCTTGCCCCGCAGGTGGATGTACGTGACGGCCGCGTGGGTCTTGTTGACCTGCTTGTTCTTGTACTCGTTCGACTCGGAGAAGTTGATCATCACCTGGCCGCGCGAGGCCTTCTTGGCGTCGAGCTTCTTCGTCCAGTAGTCGATGCCGGCCGGGTCGCCGGCTCGCTGGAGGACGTTGGTGTAGATGTTCTCGACGAACTTCCGGTTCGTCATCGAGCCGTACTTGCGGATGAACTCGGCGGAGCCGGCGAAGTTGCTCGAGATCTTCGAGAGCGTCCACCCGGCCCGGCGGCGGTTCAGCCAGTAGTTGAGGCCGCCGGCGTCGGGGACCCGCCCGAGGTAGGCCGAGTACAGGCGCACCGTCGGGTCGACGTTCGTGGTGGCGTCGGTGGCGCCGCGCAGGGCGACCACGAGGTCGGCCGGGAGCTTGCTCCCCGCGTTGAGCTGGTTCAGCCAGGAGCTCCGCTCGGCGGAGGACGGGGCCTTGCCCGTCATCCACGTGAAGATCTCCGTGACCGCGACCGTGCCCGAAGACCAGGGCAGCCACCACTGCGGCGTCACAGCGGTGGAGGCCGCCGAGTCGGGGCCGGTGCCGACGGCGTTGACCGCCGCCACCTTGAACGTGTGGGGCACGCCGTTGGCGAGACCGGTCACGGTCGTCGACGTGGTCCCCGCGGGGACCTCGACGGCCGGCTTGGCCGTGCCGTTGGCGTAGGGCGTCACCTTGTAGCCGGTGATCGCCGACCCGCCGTCGCTGGACGGCGCGGTCCAGGCGATGGTCGCCTCGCCCTCCGCGGGGGTCGCGCCCCCGATGGCCGGGGCGCCGGGCACGGTGGTCGACGGTCCGGCGACGGTGATCGAGACCGTCCCGGTGTCCGACAGGGACCCATCCGACGCGGTGAACGTGAACGAGTCCGGACCCGAGTAGCCGTTCGCCGGCGTGTAGGTCAG
>DATMGQ010000355.1:0-39813 GCA_035555395.1 Acidimicrobiales bacterium | reverse complement strand
GCGTCCTCGACGCCGCCTCCGACGAGGGCGCGAGCGTCGTGCACCTCTCCACCAGCGAGGTGCTGGGCACCAACCCGGCGGTCCCGTGGTCCGAGGACTCGGACCGTGTGCTCGGGTCCTCCCTCGCCGACCGCTGGAGCTACGGCACGGCGAAGGCCACGGCCGAGCACCTGGTGCTGGCCTGGAGCCGCACCCGCAAGGTCCCGGCCACGATCATCCGCCCGTTCAACGTGTACGGCCCCCGGCAGGAGCCCCGCTTCGTGCTCGCCTCGATGGTGGCGGCCGCCCTCGGCGGCGGCCCGATCCTCGTCGACGGCGACGGCTCCCAGACCCGCTGCTTCACCTACATCGACGACATGGTCGAGGGCATGGTGCGGGTCGTCCGCTCGCCCGGGAGCGTGCCGATCGTGCACCTCGGGTCCGAGGTCGAGACCAGCATCCTGCGGGTCGCCGAGCTGGTGCAGGCGGCCACGGGCGGCGTGGAGATCGCCTTCCGCAGCCACGACGACCGCTGGGGCGGGCTGGTCCCGGAGATCCCCCGCCGCATCCCCGACGCCTCCGTGGCGCGGGCGGTGTTCGGGTGGCAGGCGACCACGCCGCTCGAGGCCGGCATCGACCAGCTCGTGGCGTGGGCCGCCGGCGCCGACCGGGTCCCGCCCGCGGCGTCCCGCATCGCCTCCATCTGACCACCCCGGTCCGCCCGACCTGGGCTGCGGCCGGCTAGCCGCCGACGCGCTCGGCGACGTCGCCCAGCGGGCCCTGGGCGCCGGCGCGGATGGCGCGGTGGCGGCGGGCCAGGGAGAAGGCGAGCGCACCGAAGCCGGCTGCCGGCACGAGCAGGGGCGGCCACCGCCGCACGCCCGCAGCCGCGAGCAGGGCCGCCGCCGCGCCGGCCAGCAGCCGGGGCCGGGGGTGCACCGCCAGGACCTCGAGGGCGGTGTCGAGCCGCCGCGCCGACGAGAGCCCGGCGCCGGGCCGGCTCCGATAGCGCACGGGGACGGTGACGGTGGGCCCGGCGAGCTCGGCGAGGAGCGGCCGGATGGCGAGGCGGCGGTGCTGGCCTCCAGGGATCTGCCGGGTCAGCGCGCCGCTCATGGCGAAGTAGCCGCAGCCCACGTCGCCCAGCCGGTAGCCCGTGCCCGCCCGCATGGCCAGGTTGAACGCCACTGAGGGCCAGAGGCGCGCCAGCCACCGGTCGGTGCGCTCGACGCGGACGCCCGCCGCGAGGTCGGCGCCGGCGAGCACCGGCTCCACCAGCAGGGGGAGGTCGGCCGGGTCGAAGTCCAGGTCGGCGTCGATGGTGGCGACGACGCGGGCGTCGGCGACCTCCTCGAACCCGACGCAGATGGCGCGGGTCTGGCCGACGTTGCGGGCCAGCCGCAGGCCGCGGACGTGCGGGTCGGCGGCGGCGGTGGCCTGGATCCACGCCCACGAGCCGTCGCGGCCGGCATCGTCGACGTAGGTGACGGTGTACGGGTGGCCCATCGCCTCGAGCGGCGCGGTGAGCCGCCGGTGGAGCTCGTCGAGCGCGTCCTCGTTGTCGTACACGGGCACCACCACCGCGACGTCGGGCGGCAGGAGGTCGGGGTCAGCCACCGAACCACCCGTGGAGGACGTAGTGGCACGACGACGGCCGCAGCGTCGAGTACCGCGCCCAGACGGTGAGGACGGCCTCGTTGCCCGCCTGGGTGGTGTGCTCGACGAGCCGGGACCCGAGGGGCTGCTCGCTGCACACGGCGGCGTAGATGTCGCCCAGGGCGCCCTGCCCCTCGGGCGAGACCGCCGCGCCGATGCCGGCCCGCAGGACCTTGGTGCCGGCGAAGGCATCCATCGCCTCGTCCTCGGTCCACGACACGAACCCGACCACCTGGTCGTCCCGCCACGCCGTGTAGACGACGTCGCCGTAGGCGCCCGAGAAGGTGTTGCCGAGCCAGTCGAGGTAGAGCGCAGCGACGCGCTCGGGGTCCAGGCGCCGGTCGCGGTAGAGGTGCCCGGTCCGGTCGGTGTCGTCGACCCACCGCTGGATGAGGTCGAGCGACGAGGCCGGGATGTCGGCGCCGGCGCCCCGCAGGTAGCGGCGGATCTCGTAGCCCTTGTCCTCGTGGGTGGTGCGGAACTCGGCGTGGTTGTCGTTGAGGTAGGTGGCGCTCGTCTCGAGCACCTCGAACCCGGCGCGCTGCGCCGCGACGAGGACGTCGGTGTCGTCGATGTCGACGCGGGCGATGAGCAGCCCGCCTCCGGTGTCGGCCCAGTGCCGTCCGGCGGCGCCCAGCAGCGCGCCGGCGGCGGCCGTGCGGGTGGCGGGATCGCCCTCGGCCACGAGGTCGCCCACCTTGCCGACCCGGACGCCGAGGTGGCCGGTCTCCCAGGGAGCGGGCCGGACGAACGTGGCTGCCGCGGGCTGGTCCGGGTCGCCGGCCACGAAGACGGCGGACCCGTCGTCGGCGGCGGCCAGGTCGAAGGCCCGGCGCGTGGCACGCGCCGTCACGTCGGGCACGTACCGGCCGAACCCGGTGACGTGGGAGAACCGGTGCTGGTCGAACAGCGGCTGGAGGCGGTCGATGCCTGCCTGGGACCGCCCGGCCGGGTCGAGCTCGATGGCGGCGGGGAGGTCGTTCACGAGACGCCGACGCTAGCAGCGTGACCCTGCTCGATCGCCCGGTGGACCCTGGGCCGATGCCGGTCTCCGACCCCTCGTTCCCGGACGATCGGCCAGACCCATGAGATAGGGTCGGCGGCCATGAGCCGCCCGTCCGTTTCGCTCCGCCCGCCGGTGGTCGCACCCCGGAACCACCCCGAGATCCTCAAGCAGAGCGAGGTCCCGACGACGCCGGAGAAGATCTGGTACTTCCACGGGTTCCCGCTGTACGAGGGCAAGTACCCGTCGTTCTACGACGTGAGCGACATGCCCGGCACCAAGCTGCTCCAGGACAACTACGAGGCGATCCGAGACGAGATCCTCAGCTTCTACCGGGACCACTCGGACAAGATGCCCGAGCAGAACGTGCCCTACAAGTACAACGACCCGGGGTGGATCGCCCACACGCTGTACGCCTTCGGGTACAAGCACCGGGAGCGCTGCAAGGACCTGCCGATCCTGGACTCGGTCGTGCGCCAGATCCCCAACGCGATCTGCGTGACCGTGTCGATCCTGCGGCCCGAGACGCGCATCCACGCCCACGTCGGCGCCACCAGCGCGCTGGTCCGCACCCACCTCGGCATCTACATCCCCGGGGAGTACCCCGAGGTCGGCATCCGCGTCGGCGGCTACGGCCGGGGCTGGGCCGACGGCGAGCTGTTCGGCATCGAGATGGCGCGCCGCCACTACGCCTGGAACAACACCGACGAGATGCGCATCGCCCTCACCGTGGACACGGTGAAGGACGAGTACGCCGACCAGACCGAGAACATCGCTGCCCGCTGCATCTCGCTGCTGGCCATGCAGAAGATCTCCAGCCGGTTCGTCTTCACCAAGAAGCTGCCCCGCCCGATCCTCGACGTCATCCACTGGGGTGGCGCCCAGGCGGTCAAGGTGATGCTGAAGTACCAGCGGATCAAGGGCGACACGTGGCTCTTCGTCAAGAAGATGCCCCGAAGCTGATCCCGCTCACGTGACGCAACCGGCCCCGAGGTCGGCGCCGGCCGAGCTCTGGCGCTCCTCCTGGGCGCGCGCCTTCGCGGTGCTCGTCGCGGTGGCCGGCGCCCTCGCCGCCACCGCGGTCGCGGGCGCGCCCGGCCTCGTGGCCTGGGTCGTCGCCGCCGCGGCGCTCGTCCACCTGACCCTGCTCGAACCGGTGGCAGCGGCGCTGCTCGGGGTGGTGGCCGTCCTCGCTCGGGCCGGACGGGCCGGTGGCGATCGGGCCGGGCGGGCCGGTCGGTCCGTCGGCCGCGCCACCGTGCAGGCGGCCGGCCAGGTGCGGCGCGCCCCGTCGCTGTGGCACCGCGAGCCGGTGCCCGCCGCCGTGCTCGCCGCGGTCACCTGGATGGTGGCCATCACCCCGGCCATCTGGCGCCTCGCCCACGGCCGGGCGAACGGGTACCTCGCCAACGACTGGATCCCGCACGTCGTCGAGGTCGAGAAGGTCGGGTTCTGGCCGCCGCACCTGCCGATCCCGCACTTCTTGTTCCCGCTGCTGTCGGCCGCGCTCGAGCGGGCGTCGTTCGTCCTCTCCGCCGAGGCGGCCTCGGCGATCATCGGCATCCTCAGCGCCGGCGCCACCGCCGCCACGCTCGTGTGGTTCTTCTGGCGGCCCTGGCGCGACGGCCCGACGCTGCCGGTCCGCGCCGCGTGGCTGGCCGCGATCGGGTTCCTGGTCTCGGACCTCCCGCAGTACCTGTTCTTCGGCGCCGACTCGCTGCGGTACGACCTGCTCAACGTCAGCGTGCACCAGTGGAACACGCCCACGAACGTGATCGTCGAGCCGCTCCAGCTCGTGATGCTCGTGCTCATGGCGCGGGTGGGCTCCGAGCCCGACCCGTCGCGGCGCGTCCTGCGCAGCGCCGCCGCCGTCTCCTTCCTGACGACCCTCGCCCTGCCGGCGCTGCCGGTCGCGGCGCTGGGCGGCGTGCCGATCTGGCTGTGGCGCACCGGGCGCCTCCGCAGCCACGCCCTCCGCTGCTTCTGGTACCTGGGCGTGCCGATCCTCCTCGGACTCGCAGCGGAGTCGCTCCAGGCGATGTTCTGGCTCTCCGACGACCTGCAGGCCCGGCCGCGCTTCCACATCGGCGGTGAGATGCTCGGGCTCGGCCTGTGGTCCCCGGGACTCGGGATGCTCGTGATCCTCGCCCTCGCCGTCCTCATCGGCTGGCGGTCGTTCGCCTCGTCGATCGAGGTCCGGCTGGTGGGGTGGTGCCTCCTGGTCGCGCTCACCATGCTGTTCACGATCGGGTTCGACGGGAACCTCGAGAACGCCGGCAACGTCGGCCGGGTTGCCTACGGGGTGGCGTGGGTGGGCTACCTGTACCTGCTGCGCTGGATGATCGAGCTCGCTCGTGGGTGGCGGGCCTGGCGGTCGTGGCCGCTGCGGCGCCAGGTCGCGGCCCCGCTGGTGGTCGCCTACGCCGTCGTGTCGGTGGCCGGCGGTGCCGCGATGCTGCTCGAGCAGAGCGGCGCCATCACCTTCACCGGCGCCACCATCTGACCTTGCGCCTCGGGGCGCGGCGCTCGCCGACGTCCTCGACCAGCACCACCTCCAGGAGCGGGAGCGGATCGATGCCGTCGTTGAACACCTGGTTCGGGCGGCCGTCGGCGAGGGCCACCGCCAGACCCAGCTCGAAGGGTGCGACGTCGTCCGCGGTCGCCGCCCCCGCCGCCAGCGCCGGCGCGGCGAGCGGGAGGAGCACCGTCCGCCGCTGCGGATCCTCGACGCCGAGGTCCGCGCCCGGCGCCAGCACGCGCAGCGCGACGTCGTGGATGGCGCCCTGCGCGGTGAACGGGGCCAGGGGCGCGGTCGCCGCCGCGAGGGCCGGATCGGCTCCCGTCACGGGCGAGCCGGCCTCGACCAGTGCGACCCGTGCCGCGACCTGGCCGGCTGCGTCGGCGGAGCGCTCGACCACGGCGTCGAGGAGTGCCTCGGTGCACCGTTCGACGGCCTCGACCAGGTCGGCCGGGACCTCGTCGATGCGCCGGGTCCGGGGGCTGGGTGCCGGTGCCCGCCCGGTGCGGTCGTGGCTCGGGCGCTCGGCGACCGGGACCGGCGCCGACGAGCCGCCCACGAGGGCCTGGACCTGACGGGGGTCGGCCTCCACGGGCGGGTCGGTGAAGCGGTCGAGCTCCTCCAGGTCGGGGACCCGGCGGCGCAGGTCGAGCGGGGAGTGGTCGACGTGGAACGTCGGGTCGACGGCGAGCAGGCGGCGGCCCCGGCGGCTCGTGGCCACGGCGTGGACGAGGTCGGCCTCCTGGGGAGCGGCGACCACCACGAGCGCCGCCCTCGGTTCGGTGCTGCGGTTCGGCGGGGAGCCGTGCACCGACCGGCTGTCGTAGATCACCGCCGTCCCGGCCGCCGCGGTGACGGGCACCATCGCCGCGGCGAGCTCGGCGCGGTAGGGGGCGTACCAGGTGGCGATGTTCGTCCCGCCGAAGCCGGCGGCCAGGTGCTCGCTGTGGGGGGCCAGGGCGAGGTGGCCGTTGCCGGCTTCGGGACTGGTGTCGACGAGCGGGATCCACAGCGTCAGCGACCGCGCCGTGCGCTCGTCGACGAACGAGCGGTCGTCGTGGGCCTCCATCCCGGAGGCGGTGCTCGGATCCTTCACGACGCAGGACGAGAAGACGATGCGGTGGCGGTCGAGCACGCCGGGGAGGACCTCGTCCCACAGGGCGGCGAGCCCTCGGGTCATGCCCTCGATGACCCCACGGTCCGACCGCACCGAATCGAAGCGGATCGGGCCTGCGTCGCCCGGGCCCACGAGCGAGGTGTGCAGGTCGAGCGCTCGGCGCACCTGGTCGGCCGACAGCAACGGGCGCACCAGGTACCCCGCGCCGCGGAAGCGGGCCTCGTCGGCGTCGGCGACGAACGTGCGACGCCGGTCGCGGATGGCGTCGATCGTGGCGTTGCGCTGCAGGGGCGGCGGCTCGCCGGAGCCGGTCACGAGCAGACCGCTCGCTCGCCGTCGACGATCGCGGCGTAGGCGGTGGCCCCGCTGGTGATGGCGTCGGACCCCGTCTTCACCGCGGGGTCCTCGGTGTCCCAGCCGGCGCCCTCGAGCAGGCCGAGGTAGGTGCCGAGCCCCTCGTCGATCGTAGCGAAGGGCTCGGCGACCGCCTCGGGGAGGTCGGCGCCTCGGTAGCCGGCGAGTGCCGCTTCGAGGTCTCGGGCGAGCACCTCCACCTGCTCGGGCGGCTTGCCCTGCATCGCGGGGTAGGCGGCGATGGCCGCGCTGAGGCCGCAGACCGCGCGCGGCCCGGTGAACGACGGCGGATCCTGCTGCTCCAGCGGGGCCGGGTCGTCGACGAGGGCCTTCCCGCCCGGATCGAGGCGGGAGATGACCCCGTCGGTGCGGAGCACGTACACCTCGTGCTCGAGCCCCGTCCCGAACGAGACCGCCTTGGCGCCGCCGGGCAGCACGAGGCGTCGGTGCTCCACCGGGCGACCGTCGGAACCGGTGCGGACGAACCGGACGTCGGAGGAGCAGTAGTCGCCGAGCACCAGCGACCCGGCCAGGGTCGGGAGCGTCCGGTCGCGCACGATCGGCCCGCCCACGATGGCGCAGTGCTCGTCGTCGTGGGGGGCGACCATGGCCGGGTACGTCACGTCCTCGGGCGGGAGGCCGCGGGCCCGGTCGAACCCCTCCGTGAGGTCCCACCCGAAGTCGACGGGCTCGTCGCCCGCCGCGGCGCCGCCGGGGATGCGGTTCACCTCCTCCCAGGTGGCCTGGCCCACGTCGGCGATCCACAGCGACGAGGTGACCGGGTCGATGGCGAACCGCCACGGGTTGCGCAGGCCGAAGGCGACGGTGGTGGGGTCGACGGTGTCGGCGCCGGACCGGCCCAGCCCGGCGTACCGCAGGATGCGGCCGCGGAGCGACCCGGGGAGGCGCGACCGGCCGGCGACGTCGTTCAGCTCTCCGCCATCGCCGACGCCGAAGAGGACGTCGCCCTGCTCGTCGACGACGATCCGGCCGCCGTTGTGGATCTCGCCGCCGTCGCCGACCCGGGCGACGACCTCGGGCTCGCCGACGGGCGCACCCTGGTCGTCGATCCGCAGCCGGGTGATGACGTCGTCGTGCGTGGCGGCGTCGGCGTAGCTCACGAGCAGCTCGCGGTGGTCCGTGGTGAAGGCCAGGTCGAACGCACCGCCCTCGCCGTCGAGGGACACGGAATCGCTGAGGTCGAGCAGCGTCGCCGGTTCCTCGCCCGCCGCGACGCGCAGGACGCGGCCCTCGCGCACCACCACGTAGCGGGCCGGATCGTCGGGGCGCACGGCCAACCCGGTGGGCGTGCCGTCGACCGTGGCGACGTCGGTGAGCTGGACGCGGGTCCCGGCGAGCGAGCGCGACGAGGTGGGCTCCGGGGTGGTCGATCGCCCGAGCGGGGCGACCGGGTCGCTGCTGCAGCCGGCCGCGGCCGCGACCACCACGAGGGCGGCCACGGCCAGTCGTCCGCGCCGTCGGGGCGTCGTCATCGGTCGAACCCCTCGAGGGCGGGTCGGAGGTGGTCGTACAGGTCGGAGGCCACGAGGCGGGCTCCCTCCTCATCGGTGTGGACCTGGTCGGTGAACACGTCGGGGCGGTCCTCGAGGGCTCGGCTCATGTCCACGATGCTCGGGGGGAGGGAGGCGGCCATCGAGGTGTGCAGCCGGCGGAGCGTGGCGACGGTCGCCGGATCGTAGCCCAGGCCCTCGAGGAGGGGATCGGTCCCGGGGGTCGTCAGGGCGCTCGGCTGCCAGGCGTGGACGACGGTGACACCCGCCTCGCGGCCGAGGCGGAGGCTCGCCTCGCGGGAGGTCTCGTAGGCGGCGAGCACGGACCGCCGGACGTCGGCGGCATCGGGCGTCGGCACCGGCTCGCCCGGACCGGTGGCGAAGACCCGGTCACCTTGGAGCGCAGGCAGCGGTGCGACGACCTGGCTGCCCGACGGCAAGCCGGAGAGCAGGGCTCCGGCCCCGACCTCCAGGTCGTTGAAGCCGTCGTAGAAGACGGCGACGTCGGGCGCCGGGTGCGCGGCCAGGGCCGCAGCGAACGCCTCGTGCTCCTGCACGGCGGTGTAGCCCGAGACGCCCCAGTTGACGACCGTGAGCGGCGTGCCCGCGTCCTCGGCGATGGCCACCAGCTCGGACGCGATGGTGTGCGGGTCCCGCTGGTTCGTGCCCCATGCGGCGGATCCGCCGAACAGCCACACGACCGGCCCGCCCGAGGTGGCAGCGCGGGTCACCCGGTGGCCGTCCTCGATGTTGACGTGCTCGGTCTGCAGCTGGTCCGGCAGGCGCCACCCCCGCTCGGCGTCCGGGACGATCGCCGCGAAGGCCGTGCCCTCGTCGGCCTGCAGCTCGGCGTGGTCGGGCTGGTCGGCGAGCGCGTCGGCCGGAGCGCCACGAGTGGGGTCGGCGGCGTGCCAGCGGGGCGACTGGACGACGATCAGCGCGAGCACGGCGATGGCGACGGCGAAGGCGACCGCGGGCCAGCGCCTCGGTCCCCGGCGTGGTCGGGCGGATCCGGGAAGGTCGGCCCCGTGCGCCTGCCACCCGATCGGCCGGTCCCGGAGGTCGGGACGCCGCAGGAGCCGCCGGATGGCGAACACGGGCGCGACCACGACCGCCCACAGCAGCCACAGGAGGCCGTGCGCCAGGCTCCGGCCGAAGCCGTGCAGCACCGAGGCGGTGGCCCGCTGGGTGCGGGCCTCGGCGCGGGGGAACGCGGCGATGTGGGCGCGCACGAACCCGGTCGCCAGCACGATCGAGCCGGCGATGGGCCGGCCGATGGCCATCAGGACGACGCCGGCCACCAGTGGAGCGAGCAGCACGACCACGGGGCCGACGGGGCTCGGTGCGCGGTTGCCGCTCGCGGTCGTGCTGGTCATCGCCGGGGGTTGGTCTCGAGGGCGCAGGCGAGCACGAGGTCGCCCAGCACCTGCTGCGCGGTCAGCGGCACCGCCGCGAGGCCGTCGCGGGCGAGCACGGCCGCCGGTCCCAGATCGGTGCCAGCGAGGGGACCGCGGGCGATCCGCTGCTGCACGCAGCGACCGCCGGCCGGGGTCAGGCCGTACTCAGCCGTCGCCCAGGACGCGAACGCCGCGCCGTCGGTGGGCGTGGGTCCGACGGCGGCGCTGATCACCAGCACCAGGACGGCGAGGCCCGCCAGCGAGCGGCTGGTCCACCGGCCGACGCCGGTGGGCGTCTCGGCGTGCGTCACCGTGGCCCCAGCTCAGCCTTCGTGGAGGGCGAGGAACCCCGGGCAGGTGGTCTGGGCGTGCTGCGAGAGGGGCGCGGACGCCGCGGCGATCTCCGGGGTCTGGGCCAGCAGGAGGGGTCGGAGGACCGCAGCGATGCTCTCGACGTCGGTGGCCGCCGCGACCTGCGTCGCTGCGGTGCGGAACACGTCGACGGCGGCGGCGTACCTCGGGTCGTTGGTGCTCTCGACCAGGTCTGCGGCTTCCATGAGCCGCTTGGTCGACACCTCGGCGAAGCGCTCCGGATCCTGCTCGAGCTGACCCGAGTCGCGGTTGAGGTCGTACATCTTGCCGATGGCGCCGCAGACCGGGTCGGCCCGGGAGTCGGAGGCGCCCGGAGGCAGGGTCATGGCCGGGCTCGTGGTGGGCGGAGCCGACGTCGTGGTGACCAGGGGGTCGTTGAAGTCCACCGGCGAGGTGGTGGGTGCCGTGTTGTCCGGCGTGGCCAGCTGGAACGGGCTCGTGTCGATGGGCCGATCGCCACCCGCGTAGCCGGGTGCGGCGCTCGACACCTCCTCCGTCCCGTCGTCGCGGCTCGACCAGGCGTTGGCCGCCTGGGTCAGGCCGATGGCGAGCACGAGCGCGAGGATCAGCAGGTTGCGACGCCGCTTCCGCTGGGCCAGGACCGCGGCCCGCGCGTCGTGCACGGCAGGGCCCTTGTCGTTCCGTCCCATCAGGGACGAGTGTGGCACAGCGCCATGCGGCGTCAGCGGTCGGCGAGGACCCGATCGAGGCCGTCACGGAGCAGCTGCCCGATCACCACCGACTCGTCGGGCTGGAGCATGCGTTCGTGGGGCACGTCGACGTGCACGATGTCGACGGCGCCGTCGACCACGTCGCCCCACCCCATGGTGCCGTCGGTGGCGGCCGACTCGTTCGCCCAGATGAGCAGGACGTCGCCGCGGTGGCGCGGCCCGTCCCAGCGGTAGCGGCGCCCCAGCTCCCAGTGCTGCCGCCAGGCGTACCAGAGGCGGCGGTGGGGCGGCACCCGCCCGCCGTCGCGCAGGTCGCGCCGGAACTGCAGGGGATCGATCCACCGATCGAGGCCGGTCCGCAGGGAGAGGTGGTAGAGGAGGTCGGTGCGCGACCGCTTGGCCAGGTCCCAGTACCAGGTGGCCTGCTCCTTGGCCGGCAGGTCGCCGTCGGGTGGCATCGGAACCCGGGACCAGGGCTTGTCGAGCATCTTCCGCGGGTCGTAGTGGCGGCCCCGGTAGCCGGGGCCCACGTCGACGATGCCGAGGAAGGCCACCTCGTGGCCTCGCTGCTCGAGCTGGAGCGCCATCTCGAAGGCGAGCACGCCGCCGAAGGAGTATCCGGCGAGGTGGTACGGCCCCTCCGGCTGGACCTCGAGCAGGGCCTGCACGTAGCGGGCGCCGAGGTCCTGGAGGGTGGTGACGCCGTCGGCCCGCCCCTCGAGGAACGGGGACTCGAACCCCCAGACCGGCTGGTCGGCCCCGAGCGCCGGGGCGAGGTGGCGGAGCCCGTAGGCCGAGCCGTGCAGGTCGTGGACGACGAACAGGCGGGGCCGGTCGGGCGCCCCGGGCTGGACCTCGACCACGGGGGACGGGTGGGCCTGGCCGTCGAGCAGGTCGTCGACCACCCAGCCCAGCTCCCGGACGGTCTGCACCTCGAGGAGGCTCGACATCGGGACGACCGTCCCCATGCGCTCCTCGATCAGCACCACGGCCCAGGCCAGGTCGAACGACTGCGCGCCGAGCGCCAGGATGTCGTCCTCCACGCCGAGCGTCGGGATGCCCAGGATCTCCTGCCAGAGGGTGAGCAGGCGCTGCTCGGTCGGCGTGGCCGGGTCCACCGGTGCGTCGCTCGTGCCCTCGCGGGCGGGGTCCGGCAGGGCCCGCCGGTCCAGCTTGCCGTTGGGCAGCTGGGGCAGGGCGTCGAGGAGGACCATCCGCGCCGGGACCATCGGGCCGCGCACGACCTGCTTGGTGGCGGCCCGGACCGTGGCGAGGTCGACGCCCGGGGCGGGCACGATCCAGGCCACGAGCTCGAGCGCGCCGCCGCCCCGGCGCGCGTCCGGCCGGGGGTCCACGACCACGTCGGCGACCTCGGGCAGCGAGAGCATCGCCTGCTCGATCTCGCCGGGGTGGACCCGGTGGCCCCGGACCTTGACCTCGGCGTCGCTGCGCCCCACGAGCGACAGGTTGCCGGCGGCGTCGATGAACCCGACGTCGCCGGTGCGGTAGACCGCCACGCCGTCGTCGACGGCGAGGACGGCTTCGTTCAGGTCGGGACGCTTCCAGTACCCGGAGAACAGGTACCGGCTGCGGACGAACAGGTCCCCGGGCAGGCCGTCGGGCACCGGTCGGCCGGCGTCGTCGAGGATCCGGAGCTCGGTCTCGGCGATGGGCGAACCGACGGGCACGCCGATCGCGTCGAACGCCTCGTCGGGGGCGATCACGTAGAACGTGAGGACGCCGGTCTCGGTGGTGCCGTACCCGTTGGCGACGGTCACGTGGTCGCCGAACACCCGGCGCACCACGTTGACGGCGTCCTCGTCGACCCGTTCGCCGCCGAGGACGACGAGGCGCAGGGCCGACAGGTCGACCGACGGATCGACGTCGCCCATGAACCGTGCGACCGTGGGCGAGATGTACAGCACGCTCACGCCCTCGGCGGCGAGCCACTCCGGGAAGCCGGCGAGCCCGTTCGACCGCACGTCGTTGATGCGCAGCGACCCGCCGGTCATGAGCGGCAGGAACATCGGGTACGCGGCGACGGCGAGCGACACCGGGAAGATCATCGGCAGGCGGTCGTCGGCACCGATCTTGAGGTGGTCGATGGCGCCGCGGAACAGCTGCAGCAGCGCCCGGTGGGGGAGGACGGCGGCCTTGGCGTCGCCGGTGGTGCCGGAGCTGTAGGCCAGCATCGCCGGATCGTCGGGGCCGATGGCGGGATCGGCCGGGCCGGCCTCGGGGAGGTCGTCGGCCGCGGTGATCGCCTCCCAGGTGCGCTGGACGGCGAGGTCGTTCACGGCATCGGCCAGTTCGGCGTGGGCAGCGTCGACCACCAGGGCGGCGGGTTCGGCGTCGGCGAGGATCGCCCGGTTCACCGCCAGGGGCGCGGACGGATCGAGGATCAGGACCACGCCACCGGCTCGCAGCACCGCGAGGATGGCCACCACGAGGGCCACGTCGTGCTCGAAGGCCAGGGCGACGGGCCGCCCCGTGGCGCCCGCGGCCACGAGGCCCCGGGCGGCGCGCCCGGCGAGGCCGTCGACCTCGGCGTAGGTGAGGGTGCCGCCGCGGCCGGCGATGGCCGTGCGATCCGGGCCCGCGGCGACCTGGCGGGCGAAGGCGGCGTAGACCGTCTGGTCGACCAGTTCGGGCGGGAACGGGGTCCAGCTGGGACCGGCCGGGACCTCGAGCCGGGGTGGTGCGCTCGTGATCAGGTCGCTCGCTTCTGGGGTCATGATCCTCCTCGTCCGGTGCCCGATGGTAGCGACGGGCCGCGCTGCCGCCGACCGGTCACCCGCTCGCCGGCGGCTCCCGATGGCCCGCCCGCGCCCCCGTCGGGCCCGCCTGCGACCGGAGGGAGGGCACCGCCCCCGTGGTAACCTGCGTGGCCCTTGGGCCAGGGGCCGACGCTCGGGAGGGGGATGGTCGTGGCACATCCAGATCCTGCTGCTCCCGACCGCCTCACGCTGCTCGTCGCGGCGCCGGCCCGCTGGGAGCTCGTGGCCGTCCCGGCCGAGCGGTCCGGCCCGGTCGACCGCGCCCGAGCCGGCGACCAGCTGGGCCTGACGGTCCGCGCCGAACCCGACGGCGAGGCACTGGCCGCCGACGTGCGGGTGCGCTCCACCGGTGCGTGGGCGGGCACGGTGGCGGTCGACGAGGTGCTGGTCGAGGTCGCCGACGGCCGGGTCGTGGCGCTGGACGCCCACGACCTGGACCTGCTCGGGGCGCTGGGCGAGGAGCCCCGGCCCGTCGGAGAGCTCCAGGCGGCCACCGGGATCGCGTCGGCCCCGGTGCGGCTGGCCCGGCTGGTCGACGCCGCGCTCGCCCGGTCGGCGGCGCCCGTCGAGGACCGACTGCCGGCCGAGGATCCAGCCGACGGCGCGGCGCAGCACGAGGAGGCCCCGGTCACCGGCGCCGAGGCCCCGGATCCCGGCCCCGAGGGGGCGGTCGGCGACGGGTCCCTGTCGGTGACCCCGCAGCGAGGACGGAGCTGGTGGCGACGGCGTCCGAGGTCCGAGCAGGAGCACGAGGCGCCGGTCAGCCCCACGAGGGCGAAGGTCCCCGTGTACGCCGTGTGGCACCGCGACGTCGGGCCGCTGCTGTCGCTCGGCATGCTCACCGCCGCGGCGCGGGCCCACGCCGACCTGGTCGAGGCCTACGAGATCCGACCGCCCGAGGACGCCGAGTCGGTCCTCGCCGACCTGGCGGCGCGTCCGGGCCCGGCGGTCCTGCTCTGCAGCGACTACGTCTGGTCCTCGGCGTCGAACCTGGCCACCGCGCAGCGCGCCGTCGAGCTGAACCCCGAGCTCCTCGTGGTCCACGGCGGGCCGTCGGCCCCCAAGTACCCGGGCGACGCCGAGGCCTTCCTCCGCACCTGGGCGCCGGTCGCCCACGTCCTGTGCCGCGGCGAGGGCGAGCGCCAGATCGTGGACCTGCTCCGCGCCCTCCTCCCCGGCGGACCGCGGGTCGACCGCGCCACGCTCGAGGGCGTGGCCGGGCTGGCCTTCATCGATCCCGAGACCGGCGCCGTGGTCCGGACGGCCGAGCCCGAGCGCATCGCAGACCTGGACTCGGTGCCCTCGCCCTACCTCACGGGCGAGTTCGACCACATCGATCCGGGGGCCTGGCACTACGCCCTGTCGATCGAGTCGAACCGCGGGTGCCCCTACGGCTGCACCTTCTGCGACTGGGGCTCCTCGACCCTGTCTCGCATCCGCAAGTTCTCGCTGGAGCGCGTCGCCGCGGAGGTCGAGTGGGCGGCGGGGCGGGGGGTGCCGTCGATCACCATCGCCGACGCCAACTTCGGGATCATGTCCCGGGACGTGGAGATCGCCCGAGCCATCGCGGACACGCGGCGGCGGTCGTCGCACCCCGAGTGGGTCTCGTTCACCCCGGCGAAGAACACGACCAAGCACCTGATCCCGATCATGGACGAGTTCCGCCGCGCCGGCGTGGTGCCCACCATGTCCATCTCGCTCCAGACGATCGACGAGCCCACCCTCGACGCGATCGAGCGGCGGAACATCTCGACCCAGCACTTCCTGGAGCTGGCGGCGGACCACCGCCGGCACGGGCACCCGCTCCAGAGCGACCTGCTGCTGGGCATGCCCGAGCAGACCTTCGACTCGTACCGACGGGACCTGCAGTTCAACCTGGACCACGAGATCCTGGTCCGCACCTGGCCGGTCCAGCTGCTCCCGAACGCCCCGATGAACGACCCCGCGTACCGCGAACGGCACGGGATCGTGGCCGACGAGCACGGCGTCGTCCTCTCCACCAACAGCCTCGACGAGGCGGACCTCGCCCGGATGTACCGGCTGCGTCGGGCGCACGTCACCTTCGAGGTGTTCGGCCTCCTGCGCCACAGCCTGCGCTACCTCCAGTGGGACCACGGGATCGAGGGGACGGTGGTCATGGACCACCTCCTGGGGCTGGTCGACCGGGCGCCCGAGCGCATCCCGCACATCGAGTGGATCCTCACCTACTTCGACATCCACACCCTGGCACCGGGTGGGTGGTCGGCCTTCTACGACGAGTTCCGGCAGGTGGTCGTCGACGACCTCGGGGTGCCCCCCAGCAGCGAGCTGGAGACCGTGCTCGCCCTCGACCAGCACCTGATGCCCATCCTCGGCCGGCGCTTTCCCGACACGATCGAGCTGCCCCACGACTACGTCGCCTACTACCGGTCCGCGGTCGCGCCGCTGTACCGCGAGGGCAACGCGGGGCTGCCCGAACGCCCCCTGGGCAGCTACGGGCCGACCTCGTTCACGGTGCTCGGCGACCCGCTGGAGCTGTGCACCGAGGGGGCCCGCCTCGCCGGCGACAGCCGCGACGGCGTGCTCCAGGGCGACTTCTACACGGCCAGCGCCTCGGCCTTCGAGCTCCACTCCACGCTGAGCCGCATGCTCCCCCACATGGCCCGGACGCTCGGAGCCGAGGAGGTGGCCCGGATCATCGCCGACACGCTCGGCGGCCCACCCGAGGCCCCCACCCCCCGCGACGCGGCGCCGCGGGCCGGGATCCCCGTCATGCTGCGAGGTGCCCGGTGACCGCGACCCTGCCCGATCCGGTCGACGACCGCCCGACCCGGTTCGCCCGGCGCACCTTCCTGGACGCGGCGCGCCAGCGCGCCTTCGAGCGCGACGGCTTCGTGATCGTCCCGGTCCTGGAGCCCACCGAGGTCGAGGCGGCGCGGGCCATCTTCGCGACGCTGGACGTGCCGGCGGCCCAGGGCTTCCAGACCGACTTCGAGATGGCGGACCCCGAGCGCAAGCGCCTGGTGCACGACCAGGTCGTGGGCCTGCTGGGCGACCGGCTCGACGCCACCTTCGACGACCACCGGCCGTTCATGACGTCGTTCCTCGCCAAGTGGCCGGGCCCGGGATCGGCCCTCTACGTCCACCAGGACTGGGCCTACGTCGACGAGCGGGCCTACCGCAGCGTCGTGATGTGGGTCGCGCTCGACGACACCAGCCCCGAGCGGGGCAACGGCCCCCTCCTCGTGCTGCCGGGAAGCCACCGGATCGCGGGCGAGCACCGGGGGACGTCGACCACGCCGTGGCACGCCCACCACCCGCAGCGGATCGCGGACGCGCTCGTGCCGGTGTCGTGTCCGGCGGGCAGCGCGGTGATCATGGACAACGCGCTGGTGCACGCGTCGCCCGACAACGAGACCGCCGGCCTCCGCCTCGCGGTCGCCGTGGCCTACGTGCCCGGCGAGGCGCCGCTGATCCACGCCGTCGGCCGCGCCGACGGCACGGTCGACGTGCTCGCCGTCACCGAGGAGTTCTTCCGCCAGGAGACGCCGAGCCGGCTGCGCGAGCACGTCCCCGCGCAGTGGCCGGTGGCGACGTCGGGCGAGGCGGCGTCCTGGTCGCCGCCCGACCTCCGCGAGGCCGAACGGCGGTGCGGCGCTTCGCTCGACGGCGATGAACCGCTGGGCTCCTCGGCCCCGTCGCCGCCGAGCGGGTCGCCCGTGGAGCGTGCCGTCGGCGCAGCGCTGGCTGCGCACCACCGGCGGATCCAGCGCCGCATCGGCGACGTCGGACCGTTCCTCGACCCGCAGGACGTGGCGCCCTGGGCCGAGGCCCTCGAACGCGACCACACCGCGATCTGCGACGAGTACGTCGCGGCGACGGCGGACCGGGCGCCGGTCCCGCTCGGCGTCCTCGCTGGCGCCGACCTCCCGAACGTCGGGTCGTGGCTCGCGCTGGTGCTGAAGGACAACACCGGGTGGAACCCCGACGCCGTCGCCGCCTGCCCGGTGACGGCGGGCCACCTGCGCTCGGTCCCGGGGCTGCGTTCGGCGATGTTCTCGGTCCTCGCGCCGGGCGCCCGGATCGACCCGCACCGCGGCGTGAACAAGGGGGTGCTGCGCGCCCACCTCGGCGTCATCGTGCCCGAGCCCCCTTCGCTCGTCACCCTCTGGGCCGGCAGCGAGCGGGTGGCGTGGTCGCCCGGCGGGGTGTTCGTGTTCGACGACACCTACGAGCACCGGGTCGCCAACCGCACCGCGGGCTGGCGGGTCAGCCTGATGGTCGAGTTCGACCGACCCCTCCATGGCGTCGACCGGGTGCTGAACGGAGCCGTGCAGCAGCTGTTCCGCCTCCACCCGCAGGTCCGAGGCGCCGCCCGGCGCCGGCGTGCGGTGGCCGCGGCCCTGGCGTCCTGACCCCCGGCTGCCGCCCAGCGGTCAGCGCCGGAACCAGCGCCGTCGGCCCCGGACCGGTCGCTCGTCGGCCAGGGCCGGTGTCCCGGCCGGGGGCGGTGCCTCGCCCGAGGTGGGAGCGTCGCCGGTGGTACGGCCGGGTGCGTCGGGGGCCGAGAGCACGATCCAGGCCTGACCTGGGCCGTCGTTCCAGCAGGTCACGGCGTGGCCGCCGTCGATGACGTGGGCGGTGCCCGGGTCGAGCGTGCCCACCCCGTGGCTCCAGGCCAGGCCCGCCCGCAGCTCCGGGGCGTCGAGGGTGGCCACGTGGAGCGGGTACCCGCCTCCGGGACGGACCACGAGGCGGCTCCCAGGCTCCAGCCAGGCGACGGCGTGCTGGTGCGGCCCGCCGGTGGCCGCCAGCGACCGCAGGCCGACGGCGACGCCGTCGGGCACCGATGCGGCGACCTCGTCGAGGGGACCGATGGCGGCGTGCCCGCAGACCTCGACCTCCCACCCGGCAGGCCCGTCCGTGCGAGCGGGGAGGTCGAGGGCGACGTCGTTCGCCGCGGCGACGGCGCCCGGCACCGCGACGGGGGTCGACTCCTCGCGGCCGGTCGGCGCGTCGACCAGGTCGCCGGGCAGGACGGTCCGCCGGCGGGGGGCCGCCGGGAGGGCCACGGCGGCGGCCACGTCGTCGGATCGGAGGACGGGGGCCTCGTCGGCTCCCCCGACGTCGGGCCACCGCGCCCCGAGGCCGGCGGCCACGTCGTTCGGGTGGTGCTCGACGAAGAACGACGGGTCGACGCGGTGGAGGCGGCGCCCGCGGCGGCCGGTGGCCACCACGTGCACGAGCGGCTCGTCCTGCGGGGCGACGGCGGCGGCGATGGCCGGACGGGCGACGACGCCGTGGTTCGCGTCCGACCAGTGCAGCATGCGGGTGTCGTAGACCACCGCCGAGCCGGCGGGGACGTCGATGCCCACGCCCGCGGCCCGGAGGTCGTCCTCGTAGGCCCGGAACAGCGGCGGGGTGTTGAACCCGACGAGGCCCTGCGGGAGGTCCTCGCTCCCCGGGACGAGCCAGAGCACGCCGTTGGCCTGCTCCTTGCTCACGTCGACGAGGGGGATCCACGCGTTGAACGTCCGCACGTCGCCCAGGACGAAGGTGGGTTCGCGGTGCATCGCCATGGCCGATGCGTCGCCCGGGTGCTTGGTGATGAAGGTCGAGACCACGATGCGGTGGCCGGTGAACAGGTCGGGAAGGTGCGCCGTCCACATGGCCTCGAGGGCGGCCTCGGTCGCTCGCATGACCGTGCGGTCCGGGTCGGCGAACCCGATGACGAGGCCCTCGTCGTCGTCTCGTCCGGTGGCGACCGCCGCGCCGCGCAGCCGCTCGACCTCGTCGGCGGGGAGGAAGGGGACGACCACGTAGCCGGTGCGGGCGAGCTCCCGGTCGGCGGCATCGTCGACGAGCACGCCGAGGGCCGGTCCGACCGGAGCGGGGCGTGCGTCAGTCACCGACGACCTCCGCGGAGACGGGGGCGTCCTGGTCGACGCGCTCGACGGTCCAGTCGAAGTCCGTGACGAAGATCGGGAGGCCGTTGCTGTTCGGTTGGCCGATCAGGACCTCCTGCCAGCTCTCCGCCAGGATCTGGTCCTCGCGGTCGTCGACGGCGGCGAGCACGACGTCGAACCCGCCGGCCACCTGGTGGCGGTGGGCGACGCACCGAACCCGGTACCGCCCCGGCTCGGCGAGGATGCCGCCCGCGGGTTCGACCGTCTTCAGGAAGAAGCTGCGGATGTTGCGGTCCGAGCGGGTGATGATGGTCGCCCGGTCTTCGGGGATCGCCCGGTACGACAGCTCGAGCCGGGCGTGGGGCGCCGGGGTCTCGACCTCGACGGTGGTCTCGAACTCGATCGAGCCGCCCACGGTGATCTTGCGCTGCCGCACCCGGAGGTCGGAGAGGTGGATGCCGCTGGTGGCGTCGTGGACCCCGGCGGCCCAGCCGCCGCCGCTGTGGGTGTTCAGGTCGGTGACCGGGCCGTCCTCCACGACGCGGCCGTGCTCGAGGCGCACCACCCGGCCGCAGGTCTGCTCGATGAGCTGCATCTCGTGGGACACGAACAAGACGGTGTCGCCCTCGCGGCGCCGTGCCTCGATGGCCCGCAGGGCCGTGCCGCGGAACGCCTCGTCGCCGACCGCGAGGAGCTCGTCGACGAGGAGGATCTCGCCGGGAGCGTGGATGGCCACGGCGAAGCCCACCCGGGCGAGCATGCCCGACGAGTACTGGTGCAGCGGGGTGTGGATGGCGTCGCCGATGTCGGCGAAGGCGACGATCTCGTCCATCTTCCGCTCGAGGTCGGCCGGGTCGATGCCGAGCAGCCGGCCGCGTACGCGGATGTTCTCGACACCGGACATGTGGGGGTGCATGCCGGAACCGAAGTCGAGCATCGGCACGACGGGCGAGCGGACGTCGACCACCCCGGACTCGGGGATGGTGAGGCCCGCCACCAAGCGGAGCAGGGTGGACTTGCCGGCCCCGTTCGGACCGATGATGCCCAGCGCCTCGCCCCGCTCCACGTCGAGGTCGAGGCCGTCGAGGGCCAAGACGTCGTGGCGGCCGCCGGCGCCCCAGGCACCGGGGACGGCCGCCCGGATGGCGGCGTGGGTCCGGCCCGACCGGTAGGCCTTGGTGACGTCTCGCAGGCGGACGGCGACCGCGTCGGGCGCGAGGTCCGGGCGGATGCCGGTGTGGCGAGCCGGCGGGTGCGCGGCCGCCGGCTCCTCCCAGGTCTCCCACTCCGGGTCGACGGCCAGGTAGGACCAGGCCGCACCGTCGCCGCCCATCCGGAGGTCGGCAGCCTGCACATCGGACGGGCGCGCGCCGTCGCCGACCGTGAGCGACACCCGGAGGCCCACGTTCTGGAACCCGAACGGGTGGCTCCGCCCGCGCAGCCGGTAGGTGCCCGGGTCCTGGAGGGCCGGGACCTTGTCGTTGGCGATCACGTGGACGAGGTCGGGGTTGAGGGTGGGGATGGTGAGGTCGACCGAGACCGTGGGCTTGCGCACCGGCTCGGTGACCTGCACCCGCGCGTCGATGGCGAGGTGGCCCCACGGCTCCACCTCCGGCGCCAGGTCGTACGACTCGATGCGCAGCGCCTTCCGATCGGCCTCGCCGAACCGGGTCGGCTGCTGCTTGAGGTAGCGGGCGACGACGTCCGTGGTGGCACCGTCGTCGACGACGGCACCGTCGTCGATGCGGAGCGTGCGCTCGCACATGAGCGAGATGAGCCGCATCTCGTGGGACACGAACAGCACGGCGGCGCCCTGGTCCACGATGTGGCGGACCCGGTCGAGGCAGCGCATCTGGAAGTCGGGATCGCCGACGGCGAGCACCTCGTCGACGACCAGCACGTCGACCGGGAACTGCGTCGCGAGGGCGAACGCCAGCCGGGCGCGCATGCCTACCGAGTACTTCTTGATGGGCGAGTCCATGGCGTCCTCGAGCCCGGCGAACTCGGCGATGTCGCCGAGCACGGGGTCCAGCGCCGAGGCGTGGATGCCGCGGAGGACCGCACCGCACCGCACGTTCTCCCAGCCGGTGAGCTCCGGGTGGAAGCCGACCCCGAGCTCGATCATGGCGCCCACCGTGCCGTCGCACCGGACGGCGCCGGTGGTGGGCTGGGTCACGCCGGCCACCAGCTTCAGCAGCGTGGACTTCCCGGCACCGTTGGGCCCGATGACGCCGACGGTCTCGCCGCGGCGCAGCTCGAGGTCGACGCCCTCGAGCGCCCGGTGCGCGAGGCGCGGCCGGTGCTCGGCCCACGGCAGGGCCTGCCGCCAGCGCAGGCCTCGGGCGTGGCGGTCGTAGACCTTGGTGACGTCGGTGAGCTCGACGACGGGTGCGTCGGCCCGGTCAGACGACATCGGTCAGGCGGGACTCGACGGCCCGGGTGTAGCGGACGGCCACGACCAGCAGGAGGGCGCCGACGAGCAGCTGGACGCCGAGCAGGGCCAGATCGGGCACGTCGCCCCGGAGGACGGCGTCGCGGAACCCCTCGATCGCGACCGCGACCGGGTTCCAGGTGGCCGACCACTTGAGGGCGTCCGGGAGGCTCTCGGCGTCGTACATGACCGGCGTGGCGAAGAAGCCCACGCGGATGACCAGCTGGACCACGTGGGGGACGTCGCGGATGAACGCGGCCACGACGGCGACCAGGACGCTGAGCGCCGCGGTCCACACCACGAGCACCAGCAGGGGAAGGACCGCGATCGGGATCGTCCAGCTGATCGGGATGCCCTGGAGGGGGACGAGCACGGCCACGGTGATGAGCCCGATCCCCAGGTCGACCAGGGAGGCGCCGACCATCGAGAGCGGGATGGCCTCCTTCGGGAAGTACACCTTGGTGATCAGGTCGGCCGAGTAGATGAGGCTCACGGCTGCGCCGCCGATGCCGCCGGCGAAGAACGTCCAGAGGACGAGGCCGGACCACGCCATGCTCAGGTACGGGGTGCCGTTGCCCGAGACGTTGAAGCTCTGGGTGAGGACGACGCCGTAGACGACCAGCACCGAGATCGGCGTGATGAGGGCCCAGGCGATGTCGAGCACGCTCTGGCGGTAGCGGGAGCGCACCTCTCGGGGCGCGAGCACCCGGACGAGGTCGATGGTCCAGTCGAGCCGGCCGCGGTAGCCCCGAGCGGACGTCGCGGGCGTCGAGGCGGCCGTCACCTCGGCGACGAGGTCCTCCGGCGCCGGATCGGCGGTGGGTCCGAGGTCCCGGGTGTCCGCCGGCCGGGATCGGGCGGTGCGGTCGCGGCGCCGAGCGGGAAGATTCGGCACACCTTCACTCACCAACGGGCTCCAAGACGGGCGATCGGACCACGGGCACGGTACACCGCGGGTCGCGCCGAGGATGAGCCGAGGAGACCCGGTTCCCGATACGATCGCCCTGCTCGACCGTCGCTCGCGGCCGCAGGGACGAACGAGCGCGACGACGTGATGGGGGAGTTCGGTTCCATGGGCATCGGTGCTGGGAGGTCACCTCGGTCTCGCTGGCGGCGCGCGCGCCGTCCCGGCGATCCGAGCTCGCCCGCGCTCGGCGACGCGCGCCCCGAGCGCCCCGAACCGACCGCCGGGCGGGCGCCGCTGCTGGTCCGGCAGGGGCAGCGCTGGCTGCTGGCCCCGTTCGACGCCGACGTGAGCACGGAAGTCGCCCTCGATGAGGTCCTCGACCGGTTCGCGGCGCCGCCGGCCCCCGACCTGGCGGGCTTCGCCCCGCTTCCCGACGCCCTCGTCATCTCCGCCACCTGGACCTACGCCCTCGAGCTGGGTCCCGTCGGGGTGCGCCACGTCGACGGCGAGGGGCGAGCGGTCACCCTCGACGCCCACGACCTGCGCCTGATCGAGGACCTCCCGTTCTCGACCAGCGCCGGTGCCGCGGTCGCCGACACCCCGGTGCCCGACGCCGCCCGCCGGCTCAGCCGCCTGGCCCGCATCGGCCTCGTGCACGAGCGGGTCGACCTCCCCGCGGCGGACGAGCCGGCCGCCGTCGCCCCGGCCCCGCGCCACGATCCCGTCGCCCCCACCGGCGGCCCGCACCCGGGAGGCCCCGAGGGCCGCATCCCCGTGTACGCCGTGTGGCACACCGAGGTCGGCCCGCTCCTCGCGCTCGGGATGCTGACCGCGGCCGCGCGAGCGCACGACGGCGGCGCCCTGGCCGAGCGGTTCGAGATCCGTCGGCCCGAGGAGTCGGCTTCGTTCCTCGCCGACCTGGCGGAGCGGACCGGTCCCGCGGTCCTGTTCTGCAGCGACTACGTGTGGTCGCTCGAGAGCAACCTGGCCACCGCCCGGCGGGCGAAGGCGCTGAACCCCGAGCTGGTCGTGATCCACGGCGGGCCGTCCAGCCCGAAGTACGAGCCCGACGCGGAGCGCTTCCTCGACGAGCACGGCGACGTCGCCGACATCCTCACCCGAGGCGAGGGGGAGGAGCTCATCTGCGAGCTGCTCACGGCCCTCGGCGAGTCGCTCCCGTGCCTGGACCACGAGCGCCTGCGCTCGATCGACGGCCTCACCTTCCGCGTCGACGGCGAGACGGTGCGCACGCCGGACCGCGACCGGATCACCGACCTCGAGGCGCTCCCGTCGCCGTACCTCACCGGCGAGTTCGACCACATCGACGCCCGCTCCTGGAACACCTGCCTCTCCGTCGAGTCCAACCGCGGCTGCCCCTACAGCTGCGCGTTCTGCGACTGGGGATCCTCGACGATGTCGCGCATCCGCATGTTCCCGATCGAGCGGGTGGCGAGCGAGATCGAGTGGGCCGCCGACCGCGGCGTCGTCGCCATCAACATCCCGGACGCCAACTTCGGGATCATGTCCCGGGACGTCAAGACGGCCGAGCACATCGCCGCGGTGAAGGCCCGGACCGGCTTCCCCAGCGTCCTCGTCTTCTATCCGGCGAAGAACACCACGAAGCACTTCCTGCAGATCATGGACGTGCTCGGGGAGGCCGGCATCACGTCGGCGGCGTCCCTCTCGCTGCAGACGGTGGACGAGGCCTCGCTGGCGGCCCTCGACCGGGCGAACATCTCGACGGACCACTTCGTGGCGCTGGCCGCCGACTACCGCCGCCGGCGCCATCCGCTCCAGGGCGACCTGCTCATCGGCATCCCCGGCCAGACCCCCGACTCGTACCGGCGGGACCTGCAGTTCATGTTCGACCAGGAGATCCTGGTCCGGACGTGGCCCGTGCAGATCCTGCCGAACGCCCCCATGAACGACCCGGAGTACCGGGCGCTCCACCAGATCGAGTCGGACGAGGAGCACCTGATCCGGGCCACGGCCTCGTTCACCGACGACGACCGCCGCCGCATGCTCCGCCTCCGGAAGGTCGACATCATCTGCGAGCGGCTCGGCCTGCTCCGCCACGTGCTCCGCCACGTCCAGTGGGAGCACGGGATCGACGCCACCGTGGTGATGGACCGGCTCGTGGACCTCGCAGCCGACGGCCGCGAGGCGTACCCGCACCTCACCTGGACCCTGAACTACTTCGACCTGCACCCGGTGGCGCCGGTGAGCTGGTCGTGGTTCTACCGGGACGTGGCGGCGATGCTCGCCAGCGAGTTCGGGGTGGCCCGGTCGTCGGCCCTCGATGCGGTCCTGGCGCTCAACCAGTTCCTGATGCCGGCGGCCGGGCGCTCGTTCCCGGACTCGATCGAGCTCGAGCACGACTACCTGGCGTACTTCCGCGACGCGACCCGGGGCCTGATCGGGTCGGGGCACCCCACCACGCCCACCCGCCCGCTGGCGTCGTACGGCCCGGCCACGTTCACGGTCGACGGCGACCCCGCCGGCCTGTGCCGCAGCAGCGTCACCTTCGAGGGCGACAGCCGCAACGAGCGGATGCAGGGCGAGTTCCAGATCGGGTCGTCGATGGTGTTCGAGCTGCAGTCCCCGCTGGCCCGGAACCTCCCGGGCAGCATGGCCGCGGGCCTGACCTTCCCGTCGGTCGACCCGGACGAGGCTGCCGCCGCATCGGTCACCGAGTTCCCCCAGGATGCGCCGTCGTCCGACGGGCGGGTCGAGTCGGTGGGGCCGACCCCGGTCAGCATCGGGTCGCGGCGGTGACGGCGCCGACCTCGATCCTGGGCGACGACGGCTACGCGGTCATCGACGGGGCGCTCTCCCGTCGCAGCGTGCGACGGATCGCCTCGATGCTCCGCCGGTTCGACGTGCCCGACGACCACGGGTTCTTCGCCTCGCCGGTGCACGCCCACGGCGACGTCGCCGCCGGGTTCGACCGGGACGTCAAGCGCCTCGCCCAGCGGCGCTGGCGGCGGGTGGTGCCCGGCCACCGGCCCTTCATGGTGGCCGTGACCTCGAAGGGCGCTCGCAGCACGACGCCGATCAAGTACCACCAGGACTGGACCTACACCGACGAGCGCGAGCACCGGCCGGTGTTCCTCTGGTGCCCGCTCGTCGACGTGGGCGAGGACACCGGCGCGCTCCGGGTCGTTCCCGGCAGCCACCGCTGGACGTCGGCCATCCGCCCGAGCCGGCACATCGAGGTCACCGAGGCCTTCCAGGACGAGCTCGACCGCCGGTCGGTGCCGGTGCCCCTGCGCGCCGGCCAGGCACTGGCGTTCGACCCGGCGCTCTGCCACGGGTCCAAGGCCAACCAGGGCGACAGCCGGCGTCCGGCCATCACGGTGGCGTTCGCGCCCACCGGGGCCCAGCTGGTGCACTTCCACCTCGACGGCGACGGCCTGCTGAGCGGGTACGAGGTCGACGACGCCTTCTTCACCACGAACCCCTACGGCACCGCTCCCGAGGGCCGGACCGAGGTGGCCCCGTGGGACCGGCCGCTCGGCGCCGTCGACTTCGAGGCCGTGCTGGCCAGCAGCGTGAGGCCCACCGCATGACCGCCACCGACGATCCCGGCCTCGAGGTGCTGACCTGGGTCGAGGGCTTCCTCTCGATCCGACCGCTCCTGCCCGGCCCGATCCGTCCGATCGGGCGCGACGACCTCGAGGCGACCTTCGCGGCGCGGCCGGTCCGGTCCGACGACGGCCCGTCGCCGGCCGACGAGGTGGCGGTGGCGCCCGCTGCGGCGTTCGCCGCGCCCCTCCGGGACGGGTTCGCCGTGGTGGAGGCGCACGGCGGCGAGGTCGCGCTCGACGGCGCCGACCTGGCCGTGTTCCTGCACCTGGTCGAGCACGGCCCGACCACCGTGGCCCGCCTCGTCTCCGAGTCGGGCCAGGGAGACCGGGCCCGAGGTTGCGTCCAGCGCCTCCTCGATGCCCGGGTCCTCCGGCCGATCGAGGTCGCGGGCGGGCCCGGGGAACGTGGGGTCCCGACGGGTGGAGGCGACGAGGCCGTGACCTCCCCCGACGCCGCGCGTGCCGAGCCTGACCCCGAACCCGCTGGCGCGGTGCCGACCCCGTCCGCAGGCGTCGACCAGGCCGAGGTCGTGGCCCGGACTGCCGATCCCGCTCCCCGGCTGGTGGGCCGGCTCCGGAGGCTGCTCGCGCCTCGTCGGCCCGGCCGAGACGAGGGCTCGGGCACCGATGCCGGGGCCGAGCGCCCCGACGTCGAGCTGCCGCACGCCGAGGCGCCGGAGATCGAGGTGCCCGAGGCCGAGCGGCGCGATCCCTCGGTCGAGGCCGACGTCCCGGCAGCGCCCGACGGCCGCATCCCCGTGTACGCCATCTGGCACCCCGAGACCGGCCCGCTGCTCTCGCTCGGGATGCTCACCGCGGCGGCCCGCACCTTCGACGGGGGTGCCCTGCTCGACCGCTACGAGATCCGTCGGCCCGAGACCGCCGAGTCGTTCCTCGCGGACCTGGCCGACCGCCCGGGTCCGGCCGTCCTCTTGTGCAGCGACTACGTCTGGACGCTCGAGAACAACCTCGAAGCCGCTCGAGCGGGGCTCCGGCTGAACCCGCAGCTGGTGGTCCTCCACGGCGGCCCGTCGAGCCCCAAGTTCGAGGCCGACGCCGAGCGCTTCCTCGACGACCACGGCCCGGTGGCCCACGTGCTCACCCGGTCCGAGGGCGAGCACCTGCTCTGCGACGTGCTCGACGCCCTGGCTCCCGCGCTGCCGGACCTCGACGTCGATGCGCTGGCCGAGATCCCCGGCCTCACGTTCCGCCACCCGCGGTCGGGCGCCACGGTCCGCACCCCCGACCGCGACCGCATCGCCGACCTCGACGCCCTGGCCTCGCCGTACCTCACCGGCGAGTTCGACGACATCCCGATCGACCGCTGGCTGTACTGCCTCTCGATCGAGACCAACCGGGGCTGCCCGTACAGCTGCAGCTACTGCGACTGGGGCTCCTCGACGCTCTCGCGGATCCGCAAGTTCTCGCTGGAGCGGGTGCGCAAGGAGATCGAGTGGGCGGCCGAGCGCGGTGCGGGCTCCATCAACCTGCCCGATGCCAACTTCGGCATCATGTCCCGCGACGTCGAGGTCGCCCAGGTGATCGCCGACGCCCGCCAGCGGACCGGCTCGCCGGCCCTGCTCAGCTTCTACCCGGCCAAGAACACCACGAAGCACCTGGTCCGCATCATGGACGTGCTCATGGAGGGCGGGGTCGGCACGACGGCCTCGATCTCGCTCCAGACCACCGACGAGGCCACCCTCGAAGCGATCGACCGGTCCAACATCTCCACCGACCACTACGTCGCGCTCGCCGCGAGCTACCGCCGGCGCGGCTTCCCGATCCAGGGCGACCTGCTGATCGGCTTGCCCGGTCAGTCGTACGCGTCCTACCGCAGCGACCTGCAGTTCAACCTCGATCACGAGATCCAGGCCCGCACCTGGCAGTTGAAGATCCTCCCCAACGCCCCGATGAACGCGCCCGAGTACCGCGAGCGCTTCCAGATCGAGTCCGACGCCCAGCACCGGGTCCGGTCCACCTCCACCTTCACGCCCGAGGACCGCGTGCGGATGCTCCGCCTCCGCGACCTCGACATCGCGATCGAGCGGCTCGGCCTCCTGCGCCACGTCCTCCGGTTCGTGCAGTGGGAGCACCAGGTCGCGGCGACCGAGGTCCTCGACGTCATCCTCGACCTCGCCGACCGCGACCCGGCCCGCTACCCCTCGCTGACCTGGCTCACCGCGCAGTACGCGCACGTGCCCGCTCCGCTCGGCGGCTGGCCGCAGCTGTACCGGGAGGCGCGCGAGCTGCTCGCTTCGGAGCTCGGGGTGCCGTCCTCACCGGGCCTCGACACCGCGTTCGCGGCCAACGAGTTCCTCATGCCCTGGCCCGGCCGCCCGCTGCCCGACCGGATGGCGCTGGCGCACGACTACGTGAGCTACCTGCGCGACGCCACCCGCTCGCTGTACGAGGACGGCGCGGCATCGGGCCCCCGGGCGCCGCTGGCGGCCTACGGTCCGGCCACCCTGGAGGTCGGCGCCGATCCGCTCGAGCTCTGCACCGACGGCCTCCGGTTCCCGCAGCACGCCGACGACGACAGCATGGAGAGCGACTACTCGATCGGCGCCAACTCCTCGAACGAGCTGCTCTCGGCCCTCACCCGCCTCCAGCCGCACCTGCTCGCGGCGGGGGTGACGGTGCACGACCTGCCCGAGGGCGCGCCGAGCGCACAGGGGCTCGACCTGCACGACGTCGACGATCCGACGGGCCCGCAGCCCGTCCACCTCCGGATCAACGCTCGGGCCTGAGACCCGGCGGGGTCAGCTGCCGACGTGCGCGGGCGACGGTGCCCGATCGACCTCGGCCGCCTCGCACGAGGCGCACAGGAGGGTGACGTTGCCGGTCCACCGGTCGGGGCCGTCGCCCGGGAGGTCGGTGGAGCCGCAGCGGTGGCACCACCGCTTCGCGGCGTTGATGGCGCCCGTGGGCGAGGCGTCGGAGACGACGGCCCGGCCGGTGCGGACGAGCTCGTCGAGGTCGTCGTCGGTCAGCTCGTGGGGCGTGAACCAGTCGACCGCTCCGATCCGCTGCGAGTCCGGCGGGGGCTGCCAGAGCGTGAAGGGGCTGTTGTCGACCCAGAACTCGTCGCCGATGCGGTACACGTCGACGCCGCCATCGCCGTCGCCGAAGAAGTGGAGGTGCTCGGCCTCCTCCGGGATCAGGTCGGCGATGGCCACCAGGCGCTTGTCATCGGTCCGGTTCGGCATCGAGAAGTGCAAGGTGGCGTGGTTGAACACGATGGCCTGCCCGGCACGGATCGGCACGGGGACGGCGTGGTCCTCGATGATCCGACGGGTGACCTGGCCGAACGGGAAGGGGAACGACTGGATGCCGCGCAGCGTGGGCATCCACCGGTGGCTGCCGGGGACCATCCAGAGCTGCCCGTTCTGGTCGTCGATGTCGCACAGGCCGATCCAGACCTCGACCGAGCGGTGCTCGCGCTCGTCGACGAGCGACAGGTCCTGGTGGAGGCCGAAGCCGCTGAAGCCCCCGGGCCACTTCACGAGGAAGTTCGACGGGAGCGCCCGCTGGCGGTCGAACGTCTCGGCGAGGACCGGTGCCAGCACGGCCTGCACGGCCTCGTGCGTGGCGGCCTTGTAGTCCTTGTCGTAGGTGTGGAACGTGGAGATGCACGCCCGCTCGGGGTCGCCCGGCGCCCGGCCGAGGCGCTCGTAGGCGTCCACCAGCGCCGTGACCTGGTCGTCGTCCAAGAGGTCGAGCACGGCGAACCCCTGGGTGTCGAGCGTGTCCTGGAGCTGTGGATCGAAGAACGTCGGTCGCATGTAGGTGCCTCCCCTGAGGGGGCCGATGCTAGCGGTCGCGCCCCGAGCGGGGAACGTGGGGGCACCTCGCGGCGGGCCGGCCGCGCCGGCGTCCGGGCCAGCGGCGGGCCCCGACCGCGTTGGTACGCTCTGGGCCCATGGCCCGACCGTCCTGGCTCCGGCGTGACCGACGCGGTCCCGCACCGACCTCGCCCGCGCTGCCCCCGACCTTCCTCGACCCCGAGAAGGAGGCCCGCTTCCGGGAGGTCGGCCACGTGGTGGTGGACCTGCTCGACGCCGACGAGCTCCGCCGCCTCGCCGCCGCCCACGAGCGCCACCACCCGGCGCCGTCCACCACCTGGGACTCGGACTTCTTCGACCCGTCGCCCGAGGTCAAGGCCGATGTCGCCAAGGTCATCGCCGAGACGGTGCAGCAGGGGATCGACCGCCACCTCGTCGACCACCGGCCGATCCTGTCGAACTTCGTCGTCAACTGGCCCGGGCCCGATGGCGGCCTCCCGATCCACCACCACACGTCGGTCGTCGACGATCGCCGGTTCCGCTCCGTCGTCGCCTGGTGCGCGGTCAACGACGCCGACGAGGCCAACGGCACCCTGCACGTGGTCGAGCGCAGCCACCTCGTACCCCGCGGTCCGTGGGGCGAGGGCCGGCCGCACTGGTTCGAGTCGCGGCGGGACCTCATGGTCGAGCAGCACCTGACGGCGGTCGAGGTGCGGGCTGGCCAGGCCCTCCTCTTCGACAACTCCCTGCTGCACTGCTCGTTCCCGAACGCCGGCGAGCAGCCGCGCCGGTCCGCCGTCGCCATCGTGGTGCCCAACGCCGCGCCCCTCCGGTACTACCGGTGGCTCCCGTCGGGCCAGACCGAGGCCTACGAGCTCGATCCGCAGTTCTTCATCGGCAACGCCTCGCCGTGGGGCGAGTGGGCCGACCCGTCCGGTCTGCCCTTCCTGGGGACCGAGCCCGACACCGACACGGTGGCCACCGAGGCCGAGATCGATGCGCTCCTGCGCCCCGGGACCTGCAGCCACGAGGTCTCATCGGTGGCCTACACCAGCCACCCATGAGCCAGGGGCGGGGGCCGGCCTGCCTGGCGCCGTTCGTGTCGCTGCACCTGGACCCGCTCGGCGACGTGCGGGCGTGCTGCCAGAACTCCTGGTACCGCCTCGGCCGGTACCCCGACCAGCGCCTCGACGACATCTGGCGGGGCGCGCCGGCCGACGAGCTCCGCCGCCGCCTCGCCGCCCACGACTTCTCCGCCGGCTGCCACGCCTGCGCGCCGGGCTCCCTCGACGACCTCCGCGGCCAGGTGTACGCCCGCCGCTTCGACCACCTCGGCGGCACCAGCGCCGACGGCGGCGCCGGTGCGCTCGCCTGGCCGGCGCAGCTCGAGCTGCAGCTCAGCACGCGGTGCAACCTGCAGTGCACGATGTGCACCGGCCTGTCGTCGTCGGCCATCCGGGCCCAGCGCGAGCACCTGCCGCCGCTGCCGCAGCCCTACGACGAGGCGTTCTTCGTCCAGCTCGAGCCGTTCCTCGCCCACGTGGAGCGCATCGAGCTGCTGGGCGGCGAGCCGTTCCTCGCCGACGAGACCAAGCGGCTCGTCGCCACCCTCGACCGGATCGGCCGGCGGCCGCGGATCCACGTCACCACCAACGGCACCATCTGGACGCCCTGGGTGGAGGACCTGCTCGAGCGGTTCGAGGTCGACGTCACGGTGTCGATCGACGGATCCACTCCCGCCACCTTCGAGGCGGTGCGGGTGGGTGCGTCGTTCGAGCGGGTCGCCGCTGCCCTGGACCGCTTCGCCGCGACGTGCGCCCGGCGCGGGACCGAGCTCTCCATCGCCACCTGCCTGATGCGCGAGACGGCCTCGGACTTCCACGGCCTGCTCGCCTGGGCGGACCGCCTCGACATCGACGTCTACGTCAACACCGTGACCGACCCGCCGGGCTCGAGCCTCGCGTTCGCGTCGGCTGCCGAGCTCGCCGACCTCGTCCGCCGCCTCGACGCGCAGGCCGGTGCCGCGCCGCTGGGACGGAACCAACCGGTCTGGGAGGCCGAGGTCGCCCGCCTGCGGCGTCTGGCGGCCGACGCGGCCGAGGGCGCCGACGACGCCGTGGGCGGCCACGCCATCGCCGCGGACCCGTCGCTGCTGGCGGCGTGGTCCGGCGGTCACCCGGTGCACGCCTTCGCCGTGGACGCCCACCAGGTCCTCGTCGCCGTCACGCCGGATCCGGCCGACGTGTTCGAACTGGACCTGCGGCCGGTCGTGGGCTCGCCCGTCTCCTCGTGGATCGAGCCGCTCACGGCCCGGTACGGGACGCTGGTGTCCTCCGAGGTCGCCCGTCGGTCGGACGGCACGAGCGAGTGGGTGCTGGTCGTCGACGGCGAGCGCGGCCGCCACACGGTCCGGGCGCTCGGCCTGCCGGGCGACGACGGCGCCCGCTGGCTCGTCCACCTCCGTCCGGACCAGCCGGCCGGCTGGTCGACGCCCACGCCGGTCGCCGCCCCGCGCCGCCGCGCCTCCGACGCGAGCGCGGACCGACCGTGACCGGGGGCGGGCCCGGCCACAGCGGGATGGCGTGCCTCACCCCCCTGGTGAACCTGCACCTCGATCCCGAGGGCTGGGTCACGGTGTGCGCGGCGAACAAGCGGGAGCCCCTGGGCCACGTCGCCGACGCCCCCCTCCTCGACCTGTGGCGCGGCGAGGGCGCGGCTCGCTTCCGGTCCCGCTTCGTCGACGGTGGCGTCTCGGGCGGGTGCGAGATGTGCCGCTGGCAACAGGCCACCGCCGGCCACGACGCCATGTACGCCCGCATCTACGACCACCTGGACGCCTCGGAGCCAGCCTGGCCGCGGCACCTCGAGCTCACCCTGTCGAGCGCGTGCAACCTCCAGTGCGTCATGTGCAACGGGGCGTTCTCGTCGTCGATCCGCCTGCACCGGGAGGGCCTCCCGACCCGCCCGTCGGCCTACGACGACCGCTTCTTCGAGCAGCTGCCGCCCTTCCTCGCCCACGCCGAGACCGCCAAGTTCCTCGGCGGCGAGCCCTTCCTGGCCCCCGAGAACCTCCGGGTCTGGGAGCTGGTGGCCGAGCTCTCCTCCAAGCCGGCGTGCCACGTCACCACCAACGGGACCGTGTTCAACCGCCGGGTCGCCGAGCTGCTCGACGCCGTGCCCATGTCGTTCGCGGTGTCCATGGACGGTGCCACGGCGGCCACGGTCGAGCGCATCCGGGCCGGTGCCCGGTACGTCGACGTCGTCGCCAACCTCGACCGGTTCGCGGCCCACGTCGAGCGCAACGGCACGTCGCTGTCGCTCACGTACTGCCTCATGACCGAGAACTGGCACGAGCTGGCCGACTTCCTGCTGTTCGCCGACGACCGCGACCTGCCGGTGTTCGTCAACACGGTGACCAGCCCGACGCGCCTCAGCGTGTACCACCGGCCGCCCGGTGAGCTGGCCGCGATCGTCGAGTCGCTCGACCGGATCGACGAGGAGGTCCGAGCGCGCCTCGGGCGCAACCGCGCGGTCTGGGACGACCAGCTGCGGCGGTTGCGGAGCGCCTGCGAGGCGCCCATCAACGACGGCGAGGTCCCGGTGCACTTCCCCGGGTTCGTCCACCCGCCGAAGGTCCCGGTGCCGCGCTCGCCCTCGGCGGACGAGGCCGAGGCGGAGCTGGTCGCCTGGTCCGGCGGCGGCGCCGTGGCGCAGCTGGTCGTCGATCCGACCGGCCGCATCGCCTCCGTGGAGGGCGACCTGCCCGGCGTCCACCTCGGCCGCCTGCACCAGTTGGGCATCGACGAGCTCTACCTCTGGCTGCAATCCGCGCTCGGCCGGCTGGACGGGTCGACCTACCTGCGCCACGCGCCCGAGGCCGGCGACCGCATCCTGTTCTTCGCCGGGGCCGGCGAGCGGACCGAGGTCCGGCTGGTCAGCGGCGCCGACGCCGACCAGACCGCCTGGTGGCGCGTCGCCTCGCGGGTGGCCCCGACCTGAACCGGCTCAGCGGGCCTGGCGCAGGAGGTCCGCGAACCGATCGCCGCCGTCGGGCTCGTGGTCGGCGCGGCGTGCCCCGAGGCGCTCGATCCGGAGGTCGCCGCCGGTCAGCCGGCCCCAGCCGAGCGTCGCATCGCGCGAACCCGTGTCGTCGGACCACCCCACGACGACCGTGGTGGACAGCGGGGCCGCCGGCCAGCGGTAGCGGTCCAGCAGCTCGCGGTGGGCCGCTTCGGCCGCGGCGGGGCGATCGGGCACCTCGATGATCGGGAGCGGTCGGCCGACGCGCTGGCGCGCGCGGCGGTAGCGCTCCGCTGCGGCGGTGCGCACCAGGTGGAGGCGGTCGGCCGGATCGGTGATGGCCGCCGGCCCGACGTCGGCCACGACCAGCTGCTGGACCGCGGCGCCGTCGGCGGTCAGCTGGCGGGCGACCTCGTAGGCGAGCGCCCCGCCGAAGCCCCGGCCGGCCAGGCGGTACGGCCCGCGGGGCTGGACCCGGCGGATGTCCACGAGGTACCGCATGGCCATCAGCCCGAGGTCCTCGAAGGGGTTCGGGCCGCCGGCGAGCAGGGGCGACTCGAACCCGACCACGTGGTCGTCGAGGGTTCGGGCCAGGGCGAGCTGGGAGAACGGGCTGCCGTCCACCTCGTGGAGCAGCAGCAGGGGCGACCCGCCGGTCTCGTCGCCTGCGAGGCGAACGGTGACGGGACGGGGGCCGTGCTGGGCCGCGGCCTCGTGGACGAGCGCGGTGAGGCCCCGGACCGAGCCGGCCTCGATCAGCTCACCGGCGCGCAGGTGCACCCCGGCCCGCCACCCGACCTCGTGGACGATCCACGCCGCCGCCGTCGCATCGAGGCCGTGGTCGAGGAGCGGGTCATCCGCGGCGAGCGGCTCGGCCCCGAGCACCCGCGCCGCGACCTCGGCCACGGTCCGGTCGAGCTCGTCGTTCGGGGACGAGCCCGCCGGTCCCGCCGGACGGGACCCCTGCTCGACCTGCAGGTCCACGCCGGCGGCCTCGGCGATCGCCTCCAGCGCGGCCCGGTCGACCTGGTCGGGCCCAACGACCCAGACCCGTGCGGTCGGCGGACCGTCAGCGGACGGGAGCCCGACGGCGGCGCCGGTCACGCCGTCCACGGCGGTCAGCCGGGCCTCCACCTCCCACGCCGGGGCGTCGCCGCCCGGCCACCCTGCGACGACGTCGACGTGCGCTCCGAGCGCGGCTTCCCAGTTGGCGGCGGCTGCGGCATCGAGCACACCCCCGATCGCCACGACGGTGCGCACCGAGGACACGGCGGCGCCGTCGCCGGCCAGCCAGCGGCCCAGCAGGCCCGGCGCGACCACCACCGTCGCCTGCCGCTCGCGGAGCTGGCCAGGGAGCGAGCCGAGGCCGTGCTCGACCGGGGCGAGGTCCTCGACCGTGACGCCTTCGGGGACCGCACCGCGGAGGGCGTCGGCGACGACGGTGCCGCCGACGGCGACGAGCACCACGACGTCGCCGGACACCAGGTCCAGACCCTCCGGGAGCGTGTGCTCCCCCTCGTCGGCGCTCATCGGGCGAACCGCTCAGCCACCGGGGACCGCCCAGATGTCGACGGCCGTGGGGCCGAGCAGCCGGTGGAACTCGTCCTTCAGGTCCGACGGCAGCGTCGGCTCGACCACCCACTCGTTGCGGTACAGGGCGGCGAGGATGCTCGGATCCTCCTCGAGCAGGAGGGTCGGGTCGTCCTGGATGGCCTGCACCCGGGCGTCGTCGATGCCCGGGCGGTCGACGAGGGTGTAGGCGAGCAGGTTCTGACCGGGACTGGTGAGCCGCACCGTCCCGTGCTCCTTCGCCCGGCGGAGCAGCTCGGCCTCGAGCTCGGCGCGAGCGGCTTCATCGACCTCCGGCCGGTACGCGGCCACGAACTCCCCGCCCTCGGGCGGGGCCACCAACGGGTCCTGCAGGACGATCGTCGTCCGCCCCTCGTCGTCGTCCGCCACCTTCCAGGAGCCGTAGTTGGTCTCGCGCTCGCGGGTGACGCGGAGGTCCCAGCCCCGGTCCTGGAGGTCGGCGATCACCCCGTAGAGCAACAGGAGGTAGCGGGTCCCGCCTCGCGCATCGATCCGGTAGGGCTGGTCGGCCGGGAGGGCGGCGGCGATCTCGTCGCTGACGTCGGTGGTGCCGTCGAAGATCCAGCTGTCGATGTCGTAGCCGTTGCGGATCTGGAACGGGACGCACGCCTCGACGGCCACGATCACGGCCAGGCCGAGGGCGGCGCCCCGGATGAGCCGCACCCGCTTGGCCGGGAGGGTCCAGGTCTCGGCCCACGACCCGAGCAGGGCGAACCAGGTGAACGGCACGACCACCTTGAAGAAGGTCATCTGGGCGTTCTCGAGCGGCTCGTCGGGCAGCTGCATCGTGGTCAGCGCGGCCCCGACGACGGCCAGCCCGGCGACCGCCACCAGCCGCCGCAGGACGGCATCGCCCGAGCGCACGGCGCGGACGGCCAGCCAGATGGCGAAGGCGCCGAGCAGGACGGCCGAGACGTTGGCCGAGTGGAGGAAGGTGGCGTCGCTGATCGACCGGAACTGCACCGGCGGCACGTTCGCCACCTGCACGAACGTGGCCACGGCGCCACGCACGCCCACCACCGCCGCTCCGCTCGTGCCCGCGAAGAGGTTGCGGATGTTGCCGCCCCCGTTGGCCAGCGCCTCGACCGCCGGCCAGCTCCAGAGGAACACGCCGAGCACGGCGGACAGGGCGATGCGGCGGCCCGACGGCCGCTCGGCGCCGGCCGGTCGCCAGCGGGGCGGGCCGATGGCCACCAGGGCCGCGGGCACCAGCGTGACGAGCAGCGGGACGGCGTAGACCACGTGGGTCTGGATGGCGAAGCTGGCCAGGACGATCGCCCAGGGGAGCATCGTGCCGTCGCCGCAGAACAGGCGCCACGCCAGCACGAACCCGCACAGCAGCGTGATCGCCGGGAGCATCGTGTTGAACGGGTCGTAGAGGTGGCCGGGGCCCCACACGGTGATGCCGGTGAGCAGGGCGGTGACGGCCATCAGCACGGTGAGGCGGGGGCGGTGCGCCCGGTTGGTGGCCCGGATGGCCCCGACGGATGCCGCGGTGTTGATGGCGATCGTGCCGATCGTGGTGCCCAGCTGGATGCCGAACACCCCGGTGAACGGGGCGAGGGCCCAGAACAGGAGCGGCCCGGGGTGGTAGCGCTGCGGGCCCGGTGCGAACTCGGAGATCGACGCCGGCAGCCCGAGCGGCGTCATGTGGCCCCGGAGCACGTCCGCGGCCCGCACCGCGGCGACCGCGCCGTCGGAGACCGGCACCCAGCCCTGGACGCGGGCGCTGATGAGCGACGCGACCGCTGCGAGCAGGGGGAGGAGCCAGAGGCGATCGACCCAGCGGGCGTAGCGCGGGGGTCCTTCCAGGGCGTCTTCCACGGAGCTCCCACCCCCGTGCAGGGGCCGTCGGCGGCATCGAGCGCCGTCAGTGTGGCACAGGCCGACCCTGGCGGACGACGGCCCGCGACGGCGACGAACCCGCCGCGCGGCGCCGCGAGTTGGCAGGGGCGGCCGGGCGCGCCTAGGGTTTCCAACTCGTTGCCCAGAGGCTCCCGCCGATGGGCTGGTCTCAGGCTCCGGCCTGCAACCGACGTCTCCGCCGGCCTGGCAACAGGTACCTCGGAGCACAACCGAACTGGCGCTCCGCTGGGCTTGGCCCATGCGGAGCGTCCGCGTGAACGGGCCCCGTTCCTCCGCGACCGAAAGACGCATCTCATGGCAACCAAAGCGATCGTCGGCCAGAAGGTCGGCATGACTCAGATCTGGGACGACCAGAACCGGATGATCCCGGTCACCGTCCTCGAGGTCGAGCCCCTTCGCGTGGTGCAGATCCGCACCCCCGAGAAGGACGGCTACAGCGCCCTCCAGGTCACCTTCGGTCACAAGAAGGTCACCAAGCTCACCAAGCCCGTCGCCGGCCAGTACGGCGACGTGGAGCCGGGTGAGCGCCTCGTCGAGCTCCGCCTCGACGACGTCACCGGCTACGAGGTCGGCCAGGAGCTCACCGTGGCCGAGCTGGCCGACGGCGACCTCATCGACGTCACCGCCGTCAGCAAGGGCAAGGGCTTCGCCGGCGTCATGAAGCGCCACGGCTTCGCCGGCCAGCGCGCCAGCCACGGTGCCCACCGGGTCCACCGTGCGCCGGGCGCCATCGGCCAGTGCGCCACCCCCGCTCGCGTGTTCAAGGGCCAGCGCATGGCCGGCCGCATGGGCGGCGACAAGGTCACGACGCTGAACCTCACCGTCGTGTCCTCCGACGCCGAGCGCAACCTCCTGCTCATCAAGGGCGCCGTTCCCGGCCCCAAGGGTGGGCTCGTCCTCATCCGCGACGCCGTGAAGGGGAAGTGACCATGGTCGACGTGCTCAGCACCTCCGGCAAGAAGTCCGGCTCCGTCGAGCTCGACGAGACCTACTTCGGCATCGAGCCCAACGTGGCCGTGATGTCGCAGGTGGTCACCGCCCAGCTGGCGGCCCGCCGCGCCGGCACCCAGTCCACCAAGACCCGCTCCGAGGCTCGGGGCGGCGGCGCCAAGCCGTGGGCCCAGAAGGGCACGGGCCGCGCCCGCGCCGGCTCCAGCCGGTCGCCGATCTGGCGTGGCGGCGGCGTGGCCCTCGGCCCGAAGCCCCGCAAGTACGACCAGAAGACCCCCAAGAAGATGGTGCGCCTGGCCCTGCGCTCGGCCCTGTCCGACCGGGCGGCCGAGGGCAAGGTCCTCGTGGTCGACGCCTGGGGCTGGGACGCCCCCAAGACCAAGGACGCCAAGGCGGCCCTCGCCGCCCTCGGCACCGAGGGCCGGGTGCTCGTGGTCCTGACCGACGACGACGCCGTGGCGGCTCGCTCGTTCCGCAACCTCCCCGAGGTGCAGGTCATCAACTCCCGCGAGCTCAACGCCTACGACGTCCTCGTGAACGACTACGTCGTCTTCACCCAGGCCAACCTGCCGACGTCCGTCCCGGCCGCCGCGAACGCCGAGGAGGCGAAGTGAAGGATCCCCGCGACGTCATCATCGCTCCGGTCGTGTCGGAGAAGAGCTACGCCCTCATCGAGCAGAACGTCTACACGTTCGTCGTCCACAACGACGCCGCCAAGCCCGAGATCCGCAACGCGGTCGAGGAGATCTTCGGCGTCAAGGTCGCCAAGGTGAACACCCTCAACCGCAAGGGCAAGACCACGCGCAACCGCCGCACCGGCAAGGTCGGCAGCCGTCCCTCCCGCAAGCGGGCCATCGTCACCCTCGTCGAGGGCGACTCCATCGACCTCTTCAAGGAGGCCTGATCACCATGGCGCTCCGCAAGCGCAAGCCCACCAGCCCGGGCCGTCGGTTCCAGACGGTCTCGGACTTCAAGGACATCACCAAGACCACCCCGGAGAAGTCGCTCCTCGTCTCGAAGAGCAACACCGGTGGCCGCAACTCGTACGGCCGCAAGACCGCCCGCCACAAGGGCGGCGGCCACAAGCAGCAGTACCGCCTGGTCGACTTCCGCCGCACCAAGGACGGCGTGCCGGCCCACGTGGCCGCCATCGAGTACGACCCGAACCGCAACTGCCGCATCGCCCTGCTGCACTACCTCGACGGCGAGAAGCGCTACATCCTCGCCCCGCGGAACGTGAAGGTCGGCGACCGCCTCCAGAGCGGCCAGGGCGCCGAGATCCGTCCCGGCAACGCCCTGCCCATGCGCTACATCCCCGTCGGCACCACGGTGCACAACGTCGAGCTCAAGCCCGGCGGCGGCGGCAAGATGGCCCGTGCGGCCGGCACCAGCGTCCAGCTGGTGGCCAAGGAGGGCGACTACGCCACCCTGCGCCTGCC
>DATMGQ010000354.1:0-2814 GCA_035555395.1 Acidimicrobiales bacterium | reverse complement strand
ACCACGAACGGCTGCACCGCTACTGCGGCCACGTCCCACCAGCCGAGTTCGAAGCAGCCTTCTACGCTGCCCAACAAGCCGACCCCGCCGGGGTCGGAAACCAATAGCCCGAGCCTCCATCAAACCCAGGACGATTCACCTCGCACCACTCGTGGCGGTTGTTGCCGACCACCGCCACCGTGTCGCCCAGCCCGAGGCCGAGGCCGCGCAGCCCGTGGACCAGGCGGTTCAGCCGGTCGTTGAGCTCGCTCCACGTCCACGAGCCGAACTCGTCGGTGAGGGCGAGCCCGTCACCCCGCTCGTCGATCTGCTCCAGCAGGTGCTGCACCTTCGTGACCCCCTGTGCACGGCTGCGGCTCGTGCGACGTCGTCCGGATCGGGGCATGGTGGCACGGCTGGACCGGCTCCGCTCGGCCGATGCCATCGAGCCGTCCCGGTGGAGCGGGTGGGTGCGGCCGCCAGACTGCGGGCGTGGACGAGCGGTTCGAGGGCGAGATCTGCGGGTTCGGCACCGCGTCCGGTCACCGGATCGTGGTCGGGCACTGGCCCCGCTCCCCCTTCGGCCCGTTCGCCGACGTGATGCACGAGCAGCCCGACGGGACGCGCATCCTGCGGGCGCCGACCGCCGAGGTCGCGCGGTTCGTGGAGGAGACCTACCGCTTCGACCGGGTCGACCTCGTCCCGGTGGCGGTGGACCGCTCCCCCGGCCGCCTCGCCGTCTCCGCCGGCGACCTCGAGGCGGACGTCTCGATCGGGCGCCGCTCCGGGCTCGGCCGCCTGCTCCGCATCGTCCCGTCCACGATCGCCACCTCGCCCGGCTGGTGCACGGCCATCGACCCGGTCGCCCGGGTGGCGATGCGCGGCGTCCGCACCCGGGGCACCGCCGGCAACGACCGCCAGGAGTGGTACGGCGCCACCGACCAGCACCTGCTCGACGGGGTCGAGGCCACCTTGGGCCGCGAGGACCTCGGCGTCCTCGCCGACGTGTGGCCGCCGGTGCGCTTCGGGTTCAGCTCGACGCCGAGGACCCCGAGCATCGTCGACGTCACCACGACGATCCGCCGCCGCGACGCGGCCCCAGCCTGACGAGGCCGCCCGGTCAGGCCGGTCAGACGGTGCGGCGCTCAGGCGCTCAGATCCCGGCGACGGCGTCGGCCACGGCCTCGAGGTCGGCCGGCGAGTGCGGCGGCGGGAGGTAGACGATCCCGAGGTCGAGCCCGGCGGCGGCGAACTCGGCGGCCTGGCCGGCGAGCGCACCCGGGTCGGCCCGGTCGAAGAACAGGTGGGCCGAGGTCCGGATCTCCGACGGGTCGCGGCCGAGGTCCGCGCAGTGGTCGGCGATCACGCCGGTGAGGCGGACGTACTCCTCCACCGGGCCGCCGACGAAGTTCCAGTGCTGGGCGACCCGGGCCACCGTCCGCAGCGTGCGCTTCTCGCCGCTGCCGCCGATGCAGATGGGCCGGTGGGGCTGCTGGACGCTCTTGGGCTCGCAGTGCGCCTCGTCGAGGGCGTAGTAGGTCCCGTCGTAGGTGGTGCGCTCCTGGGTCAGCAGCGACACGATCACATCGCACGCCTCGTCGAAGCGGTCCATTCGGTCCTTGATGCCCAGCAGGTCGATGCCGTACGCGTTCGCCTCGTCGGTGTTCCACCCGGCGCCGAGCCCGAGCTCCAGGCGGCCGTGGGAGATCTGATCGAGCGTGGCGACCATGTTGGCGAGGACCGCCGGGTGCCGGTACGGCACGCCGGTCACGAGGACGCCGACCCGCAACCGGCTCGTGGCCTGGGCCAGCGCGGTGAGCGTGAGCCAGCCTTCGAGGCACGGCCCGCTGCGATCGCTGAAGATCGGCTCGAAGTGGTCGAACGTCCAGCCCGACTCGAACAGCTCGATGTCGTCGGCCGCCTTCCAGACGGCGAGCATGTCGTCCCAGGTCGTGGACTGCGGCGAGGTCTTGAAGGCGAAGCGCATCCCGCCAGTCTTCCCCACCTCTGGCGATCGTGGGCCGAGCGCGGCCGGTGCCCGGAGAGGATGACGGCGACGGGGCCGCGGTCAGCTCAGCGCCGGTGGGCGTCGACGGCGACGCCACTGCTTCCACGTCCCGTTCACGATGACGAGCCGCGTCACGCTGCTCGACCGACCGCATCGCTTCGTCGACGAGCAAACACGAGGACCGTTCCACCGGTTCCACCACGAACACGAGTTCCAGCCATCCGAGCTCGGCACCACCATGATCGACCGGATCTCGTTCGACGCCCCACTCGGTCCCCTCGGCCGGCTCGTCGAACGGGTCGCACTCGGCTCCTACCTCGAACGTCTCATCGTCGAGCGGGGCCAGTTCCTCAAGGCAGCCGCTGAGCGGCAGTCCGGCTAGGCACCGCCGCCAACGGCCCGACCTTTGGGGTCACCCCGTCGGAGGCGGGCCGGACGTGCTGCGCAGGCTGCTTCGCTACGTTGCCGGTCGTGGAGATCGAGTTCTACGCCACTCCCGGTCCGCTGACAGCGCTGGCGGTTGAGCAGCTGGAGACGATTGCACCACTCGGCCGGGACCCCGAAGGGGACTGCCGCGTGATCCGGTGACAGGTTGGGTGTGGGGTCAGGCCGCCTGAGCGGCGGGGTTGGTCATGATCGTTTCGAACTCGATCGGGGTCAATCGGCCGAGGCGGGCTTGGCGGCGTCGGCGGTGGTAGGTGCGCTCGATCCAGGTGACGATCGCGAGCCGCAGCTCGTCGCGGGTGGCCCAGCGTTGACGGTCGAGCACGTTCTTCTGCAGGAGCGCGAAGAACGATTCCATGGCGGCGTTGTCGCCGGCGGAACCG